>JBKPDL010000181.1:0-22936 GCA_046727855.1 Acidobacteriota bacterium | reverse complement strand
AACGTGTACCGGATCATGCAGCTCGCACAGAAGCGGTGAGTGTCTCCGCACCGTTGAAGCGGCTCGAGCGCGATACCGCGATCGTCGTGATCGCGACGACCGTGCTTGCATTTCTCGTCACTCCCGAGACCCCGCGATTGGCGTTGGGCGTGGTTGGCGGCGGGGTGCTGATCGGGCTTGCCTACTGGGCCATCCGCGGCGTCGCGGACGCGCTAGCTCAAGGGGCAATGCAGCACGAATTTCGGAGGAATTCGCGCCTTTGGGCGCTAGTGAAGTTTTTCACAAGGCATGTTATACTCGCGCTCGTAGCCTACGGTATGATGGCCCGTTTGGAACTACACCCGGTGGGCCTGCTGATGGGAGTGGCCGCCCCGGTCGTCGCGTTCGCGCTGGAAGCTGTACGCGCGGCGAGGCATTAGTCGTTTTTGGGAGGAGTTTGTGAGCACTCGACGGTCCGCGTTGTCCCTGATCTTCATGTTCCTCGTCCTGGCGTGTGCAGGGCCGGTGTACGCGCAGGAAGCGGCGGCGGCCGCACCCGATGGCGGCCTCGTGCAGTGGTCGATCATCACTGCGGGCTTTGCGCTGGCCATTGCCGCTGCCGGCGGCGCAGTCGGACAGGGACGTGCGATCGCGTCGGCGGCGGAAGCTATCGCCCGCAACCCCGGCGCGGTGGGCGAAATCCGCGGCGTCCTGATTCTCGGTCTCGTGCTCATCGAGTCCCTTGTCATTTACGTGCTGCTCGTCACGTTGATTCTGTTCTTCATCAAACCATTTGGCGGCTAACGCCGCCGCGAATCTCGAGATTTAGAGATCTGGAGATTTGGAGTAGATTTGGAGAATCTCCAAATCTTCAAATCTGCAAATTTCCAAATCTCGAGATCTCCGACTCGCCTCCAAATCTCCACCTCTCCATATCTCCAGATTCACGCTCCTCGACGCCCTCCTGCTCGTCATGGTGGCGATTTGGGGCGCCAACTTTTCGGTCATCAAATTCGCGCTTCGCGAATTCCCCCAGGTTTCGTTCAACGCGCTCCGCCTGATTCTCGCGTCGGTGGTGTTTCTGGTCGCGATTGCTGTTCGCGAGAAGGACGCCTGGGGGCGCGCGCGGCTCGATTGGAAGCGGATCGCCCTACTCGGCGTCATCGGTCACTTTCTTTATCAGCTCGCGTTTGTCGCCGGTGTGGCGCGCACGAGCGCAAGCAACGCGGCGCTGATCTTCGGTGCCACGCCGATTGCGGTGGCGCTGCTTGCGGCGCTTGCCGGCCACGAACGTGTCCCGGCCGCGCGCTGGGTCGGCGCCGCGCTGTCATTATTTGGCATCTATGTGGTCGTCGGGCACCGCGCAACGTGGTCGAGCGCGACATTTTTCGGCGACGTGCTCGTGTTCGTCGGGATGTTCTGCTGGTCGACGTATTCCGTTGTCTCGCAACCGCTGCTCACACGTTTATCGCCGCTCGTGGCGACCGGTTATTCAATGGTGATTGGAGCGACGCTCTACGTGTTGTTCGCGCTCCCGACATTCTTCGTGACCGATTGGGCGGCGATCTCTCCGGCGAGTTGGTTGGCGATGGCGATGTCGTCGCTCCTTGCCCTCGCGTTTGCGTACATCGTCTGGTACACGGCCGTGCAGCGCATCGGTAGCTCGCGAACGTCGGTCTATAGCAACCTCACACCGATTGTTGCCATGATCGTCGCCGCCGTCTGGCTGAACGAGCCCATCGACGCCACGCAAATCATCGGCGCGATCACGATCATCGGCGGCGTGTTCGTGTCACGCTTTGCCGTGGCGTCATCCGCCACACCGCCTGCCACCCCGTCAGAATCGTAGTCGCGGTTTTGTTGTATTCTGCCGTCCACTTTCCCTCTGCAAGTCTTGCTGTTGACGGTATTGCGATCCCTCACATCGGGAGGATGTTGACCATGACCAGGTTTACGCGCTCGTTTGGCGCGACGCTGATTGTCGCGCTGCTCACGTCAGCAACAGCGTACGGGCAAGGCGGCGGCGCCAGCGTCACTGGGACGATTCAGGGCAAGGTGAGCGACGCGAGCGGCGCGGTGCTGCCCGGCGTGACCGTCACTGCCTCGAGCCCGGCAATGATCGGCACCCAGACACAGGTGTCCAATGAAAATGGCACCTATCGATTCCCCGCTGTCCCTCCCGGCGTGTATGTGCTCCGCTACGAGCTTTCTGGCTTCACGCCCACCAAGCGCGAGGGCATCCAGATCGCGCTTGGCTTCACCGCCAATATCAACGTCGAGCTGACGCTGGCGTCGCTGCAGGAAACGCTCACGGTGACCGGTGAGTCTCCGGTGATCGATACGTCCGCCACTCGCATCCAGCAAAACTTCAAGCTCGACCAGCTCAACTCGATCCCGAATGGACGCGACATGTGGGCGCTGCTCGCCGCCACGCCGGGCGTGGTCATGAGCCGCATCGACGTGGGCGGCAATCGCGCCGGGACCCAAACGGGTTACACCGCCTACGGTCTCAACGGCCAGGTGCGCACCTCGGTGGAGGGGATCAACACCACTGAAGGCACAAGCGGAGCCGGCTTCTATTACGACTACGGCTCGTTCGAAGAGGTGTTCCTGGGCGTCGCCGGTCAGGGCGCCGAAGCCGCGACACCGGGTGTCCAGTCGAACTTCCTCGGCAAATCAGGCGGCAACCGGTTCAGCGGCGAGTTCTACGTTGACGGCTACAACAACTCGTTTCAGGGCTCGAACCTCACTGAACAGCACATCAACGAGTTTGGGCTGCGCCCCGGCAGCAACGAGGTGCTGAAGTACTACGACGTCAACGTCAACATCGGGGGCCCGATCAAAAAGGACAAAGCGTGGTTCCATTACGCGCACCGTCGTCAGTTCAACTCCATCGACCAGCCGAACTTTGCGTTTGATGCCGAGTTCGATACCTGGAACACCAACCCGTCGGGGAAGGTGACCTATCAGGTGAACCGCAACAACAAGTTGATCGGGTATTACCAGTGGAGACGCAGCCTACGCGTCTTGCTAGCTGTTGCGGCACGACCTACACCTACCAATCGATCGAGCCAACCGTTCGTCAGGCCTCGCCAAGCTGGGTCTGGAAGGGTGAGTGGAACGGCACGCTGAGCGACAAGATCTACGTCGAAGCGCGCTACGGCGATTTCGGCTACTACGATCCGCGCATCGCGAACAGCGACGAACAGTATTTTTTCCGGGACAGCGGCTTGCTCACGTTGACTGGCGCGCATGCACGCAGCCAGACCGATCGCGATCGCAAGCAAGCCACTGGTGCAATGACGTACTTCCTGGATACCAGCATGGGTAGTCACACCTTCAAGATTGGCGGCGAGATCTACAAAGAAACCCAATGGGGCGGTCGCGAGCAAAGCGTCGGCGGAAACATCGAGCACATTTATTCGAACGGCCGCGCGAGCCAGGTGATCTTCGGCATTCCGACGGCGCTGCACGTCGGCAGCCTGCGCGACAACGACAACGGCAATCTCCTGGTCGAAAACAAACTCGATCAATACGACGCCTTCATCAACGACACGTGGACAATGGGACGCGTGACGCTGAATCTCGGCGCGCGATGGGATCGCTATCGCGGATGGATGCCGGAACAGCGGCAGCTTGCCTTCGCGATCGGGCCGGTGAGCGTGCCTGAGCAGACGTTCAACGAGAGGCATTTCTTTACGTGGAATTCGATCGGTCCCCGTGTCGGCGTCACTTACGATCTCGCGGGCGACGGCAAAACGGTGGTCAAAGCGAGCTACGGATTGTTCTGGCACAATCCGGGTCCGGGCGTGAGTGCCGACGCCAATCCGAACGCGACAAACAAGAGCGTCACATATAACTGGAACGACGCAAACGGCGACCGGCGTTATCAGCTCGGCGAGGAGCTTGGGGCGCCAACCGCGTCCACGCTGGCCGGCAACATCACGTTCGATGCGAACACGAAACAGCCGTTTTCGCAAGACGTCGCGCTTTATCTCGAACGGCAGATTGCGAGCTCACTCGCCACTCGAGTCGGCTTCGTCTACAAGACCGAAGACGATCTGATCACCACCTACAATCCGTTCCGCGCGATTTCTGCCTACACCGTAGCGTTTCCGTTCACCGACATCGGAGAGGATGGTCGCAGCGGAACGGCAGACGATCGCGTCATCACACTCTACGGCGTGCCGTCGGCCAACGCGAACACGCTCTTTCCAACCACGAACGTGGTGATGAACACCGACAGGTTCTCGCGCTACAAGACGGTGGAAGCGTCGATGAACAAACGGCTGAGTGACCGGTGGTCGATGCAGGCGGGCGGCAGCCACACCTGGTCGCACGATTATCCGGAGGGCTTTCCGAACGATCCGAACGCGGCGGCCGATCAATATCGCAGACGGTGGGACTTCAAGCTCTCCGGCATCTTCGAAGGGCCGTTCGAGCTGCGGTTCTCGCCGCTGCTGCGTCATCAGGCCGGTCAGAACTTCGCGCGCACGCTCACCGTCGGGTCGAGCGTCGCGCAGGGCTTCGGCGCGATCTATTCGAGCGGCAGCAGCAGCGTGGTGTACGCCGAGCCCGGGAATGCGCGGCGGCACGACAACATCACCGTGCTCGACCTGCGCATCGAGCGCGGGTTCAACCTGCCGCACAACATGCGCGTTCGCGGGTTTCTCGATCTGTTCAACATCACGAACAGCAACGCGGCGGAAACCCGCACCGCCAGCACGGGGACGAGCTTCCTCCGGCCGACGGCGGTGCTCGCGCCGCGTACTGCCCGGCTGGGCGCGCGGTTCTCGTTCTGAGGAGGACAGGTCGGCGGGTAGGGCAAGCTCGGGCAGGTAGGGCAAATAGGGCAGGTAGGGCAGGTCAGGCAGGTCGCGGCAGATCCGGCAGTTGGGCGGGCGACGCCGATTTGGGTAATCCTACGGACGCTATCAGGCCGCCGCGCCCTACCGCTCTGCCATCCCATGCTTGATACCTGAAACCCGGTACCTGACACCTGACAGTAGCAATCCGTCCCAATTTCCTGTAGATTCCCCCGAATCGGGTCTTCGCCGGCATGAGCGGCCTACGCAGTCGTTATTGGTGACCGTTTGTGTCGGTCGGTGATCTCTTGACTTGTCGATCCTCAGGAGGATGAGCACATGAAGCGTTGGTTTGCAGCCACGCTGATAGCCGCGTTGGCGCTCGCGGTATCGGCTTCGGCCTATGCACAGGGGGGTGGCGCCAGCAGCACGGGTACTATTCAGGGCCGCGTCACGGATGCACAGGGCGCGGTGCTTCCCGGCGTCACAATAACGGCAACGAGCCCGGCGCTGCTCGGACAGCAGACGACGGTGACCTCGGAGACGGGCAACTACCGCTTCCCGGCGGTGCCGCCGGGGACGTATACGGTGACATACGAGCTGGCGGGCTTCAACGCGGTGAAGCGCGAAGGCATTCAGATCGCGCTAGGGTTCACCGCCAACGTCAACGTCGAACTGCAGCTCGCGACACTGCAGGAAACCGTGACGGTGACCGGTGAGTCACCCGTGATCGACACGACCGCGACGCGCGTCGTTCAGACCTTCAAGCTGGAACAACTCCAGTCGATCCCGAACGCGCGCGATATGTGGGCGCTCCTCGCGGTCACGCCCGCGGTGCAGATGTCGCGCATCGACGTCGGCGGCAATCGTGCCGGCACGCAGACCGGCTATCGCGCGTACGGGTTCGACGGACAGGTGCGTGTGTTGATCGAGGGCATCAACACGACGGAAGGCACGGGCGGTGCCGGCTTCTACTTCGACTACTCGTCGCTCGAAGAAGTCTTCCTCGGCACCTCCGGACAGTCGGCCGAGATGCCGAATCCCGGCGTGCAGTCGCAGTTCATCGCCAAGTCGGGCGGCAACCAGTTCAACGGCGAGTACTATCTCGATTGGTACAACAACTCGCTCCAGGGCGCGAACATCCCCGACGACTACACCGCCCCTACCGCGTTCAACAGCAGCCCGATTAAAGAGCACAGCAACGAGATCGACCGCTATTGGGACACGGCAATCAACGTCGGCGGCCCAATCAAGCGCGACAAGGTGTGGTGGTTTGGCACGTACCGTAAACAGTTCAACGCGATCGGGCAGCCAAACTTCCTCTTTGACAAGACGTTCGACACGACCCTTTGGAATGCCATCGGCAAAGGCACGTACCAGGCGAGTCAGAACCACAAGGTCATCGGCTACTACCAGTGGGGTCAGAAGATTCAACCGAACCGGTTGCCGGGATGCACGGGTTGCGCCTCCAATAATTACGTCGATGAGGGCCCGACGAATCGGCAGGACTCCGGCAGCTGGGTCTACAAGGGCGAGTGGAATGGCACGCTTAGCGAGAAACTCTATGTCGAGGCACGCTATGGCGACTTCGGCTATTACTTCCCGCAGATCACGAACGGCACCGAGCCCTATTTCTTCCGCGACAATGGCCGCCTGGAAATCTTCGGATCACACCAGAAGAACCAGAACGACCGCGACCGCAAGCAGCTGACGGGAGCGGCGACCTACTTCCTCGACACCACCAAGGGCAGCCATACGCTAAAGGTCGGCGGCGAGATTCTTCGAGAGCTGCAGTGGTTCGGCGTGCTGCAGGGCGTGGGCGGCAACATCGAGCATATCTACAACAACGGTGCCGCAAGCCAGGTGATCTTCCGCATCCCAACGGCGACGCAGGTCGGCGGGCTGAAGGACAATGACGAGGGACATCTCACCACTGAGAATGCGCTCAATCAGGAATCGGCCTTCCTCAACGACACGTGGTCCGTTGGGCGACTCACGCTGAACGCCGGAATACGCTGGGACCGCTATCACGGATGGCTGCCGGAGCAGAACCAGCTTGGCGCAGTTGTCGGTCCGGTCGTGGTGGAGGCGAAGACCTTTGAGGAGACCCACCTCTTCACCTGGAACCAGGTGGCGCCGCGTGTCGGCGTGGTGTTCGACCTCACCGGCGACGGCCGCACGGTGCTGAAGGGCAACTACGGCTTGTATTGGCACAACCCGGGCGTTGGCATTCCGGACAACGCGAACCCGAACACCGGCACCAAGTCCGCCACTTACGGGTGGAACGATATCAATCTCGACAAGCGCTGGCAGCCGGGCGAACAGACGTCGCTCCAGACCGCCTCGCTCGAGGGTGCGATTGAACTCGATCCCAACATCAAGGCGCCCTACTCGCACGAAGCCGCCGGTTGGTTCGAGCGTCAGGTCACGGAATCGATTGGCGTGCGCACGGGGTTCGTCTACAAGACGGAAGACGACTTGATTGACGACTATCAGCCCGGCCGTGGAATCGACGTCTATCGGCAGTTCGGCATTCCGTTCGAGTTCACCGATATCGGTCTCGACGGCCGCCGCCTAACGGCAGATGATCGAGTGTTGCTGTTGACCGGCCTGCCATCGGCGAATGCAGAGACCCGTTTCCCCACGACGTCGGTCGTGATGAACCTGCCTCAGTATTCGCGCTACAAGACATTCGAGCTATCGATGAGCAAACGCTACAGCAACCGGTGGTCGGCGACGATCGGCGGCGCCTACACCTGGATGAGGGACTTCCCGAGCAACAACGATTACCCGCAGGCGCTGGATGCCCCAGGTGTCCACGACCGCACGGTCTGGAACTTCAAGGCCAGCGGCTCGTACGACGCCCCGTTCGGCATCCGCCTGTCCCCGGTGCTCCGCCACCAGTCGGGCGTCAACTACGCCCGCGAGCTGACCGTAACGGCGCCGACGGGCGTCCTGTTCAACGCCAAGAACAACAACCGCATCTACGCGGACTCGCCCGAGGACAACCGCGAGGACAACATCTGGGTGTTCGACGTACGCGCCGAGAAGACGGTCAACCTCTACCGTGAGCGCGTCCGTGCGCGGTTGTTCCTGGACCTCTTCAACATCACCAACAGCCACGCGTCTGAAACGATCAGCCGCGCAACTGGTTTGGGTTATCAGAAGCCGTCCGCGATCCTTGCACCCTTCACGGCAAGGGTCGGGTTCCGGTTCCTCTGGTAACGGGGAGATAGGTTGCGGAAGGTGCGATAAGTGCGATAGGGTTCGGTGCGGTGCTTAGGTGCACCGCACCTACCGCACTCGTCGCACCTGACGAACCAGCCGCACCCAACAAGTTGGACTCCTGTGGGGGAGTCTGTTAGCGGGAGGTCGCTGCGCCGGCACCTCCCGCTTTTTTTTGTACGCTTGGGACCAGCTGCGCCGGTGGGACTGGCTTCGCTCGCGCTCGCTGTGTCACGAGGGTTCCTAACGCGGTTCCTTACGGAGGTTCGTCAACCGGGTTCACGAGGGTTCCTCACGAGGGTTCCTCACGAGGGTTCCTCACGAGGGTTCCTCACGAGGGTTCCTTACGCGGGTGTCGACGACGGTTCTGTGAGGAACTACCTGAAGAAGAACCCCTCGTGCGACAAACTCCCGTGAACTTCCGTCAGGAACCCATGTGAGGAACCAACGTAGGGAACCCCCGGATCACCGTGAGCGAACTCCCGTGAACTTCCGTCAGGAACCGACGTAAGGAACCACCGTAAGGAACCGACGGCTCACGTATCCTCGTGTCATGGACCCCGCCGTCACCTACGGCAGCTACCTGCTCGTCGACGATCTGCTCAACCTCCAACGCCCGCGCTCAGAAGGTCCCGAACACGACGAGCTCCTCTTCATCGTCATTCACCAGGTCTACGAGCTCTGGTTCAAGGAAACGCTGCACGAGCTCGACTACGTGCGGCGGCTGTTCGAGCGCGACGACCCGTATCGCGCGCAGCACACGCTCAAACGCATCCTCACCATTCTCAAGGTGATGGTGGCGCAGCTCGACATCCTCGAGACCATGACGCCGCTCGAGTTCATGTCGTTTCGCGAGCGCCTCGAGGCGGCGAGCGGGTTCCAGTCGGACCAGTTCCGTCAACTCGAGTTCGTGCTCGGACGCAAGTCGCGGCACGCGGTGGACAGGTTTCCGGCGGGCAGCCGGGCGCGCGCGGCGCTGGAGCGCCGTTTCAACGAGCCGACCCTCTGGGACGGCTTCCTGCGCTATCTCGCGCGCGAGCGATACGCGATTCCCGCGAGCGAGCTGTCGCGCGATGTGACGAGGCCCATCGAGCCATCGCCTGCGGTGCAGGAGGTGCTCGTGACGGTCTATCGCAAGGACGTCAAGAACGCCGAAATCTGCGAGCGGCTCGTTGATCTCGATGAGGGCGTCCAGGAATGGCGCTATCGCCACGTCAAGATGGTGGAGCGGACGATCGGCGCCAAGCCAGGGACCGGTGGTTCGTCGGGAGCCGGCTATCTGCGCACAACTGTTGGCTCTCCGCTTTTTCCGGATCTTTGGGAGATTCGCGCGCGGCTGTGAACCTCACATATGGCGATGTGGGTCAAAGTGGCGATGTCATCTGGGGATCGAACGATGTCGCGAGGTGGCGATCGGATGTGACGATGTGGCGATGTCGCTAGCCGCGCACTACTCACGGTTTCGCGTTGCCGAGCGTGTGTTGTTGACGGGTCACTCACACCAGGCCTGGCCGGACGTTGCGTTCGACGCACAGCGACGCGCGTGGCTCGATGCGGCTGATCTCGTCGACGACAAATGGCAGCGCGCCGCAGAGATCGCCGAGCGTGTGCGCGAGGGGTGGCGCCGATTGCTCGAGGATCCACAAGGCACGATCGCGCTCGGACAGAACACGCACGAACTCGTCGTGCGGCTGCTGTCGGCAGTCCTGCCGATGTTTGCGGCGAGTCCGACTCACGTTGCCAACCCGATCCGCCCCAACAACCCGTCGCACCGTACGCGCTTAATCACGACCACCGGCGAGTTTCACTCGATCCGCCGCCAGATCGATCGGCTCGCGGAGCAGGGATGCGATGTGGTCAAGGTCGTCGCCCGGCCCTGCGACACGCTGGCAGAGCGTCTCGCCGCCGTCGTTGATGATCGTGCCGCGTGCGTTCTCGTTTCGTCGGTGTTGTTCGAGACTGCGGAAATCGTTCCTGACCTCGCCGTGCTCGCTGCCGCGTGTGATCGTCATGGCACGACGCTCTTGGTCGATGCGTATCATCACCTGAACGTCGTGCCGTTCGACGTCTACGCGATGGGCCTCGGCAATGCGTTTGTGACCGGCGGAGGCTACAAGTACTGCCAGCTCGGAGAGGGGAATTGCTTTCTGCGTGTGCCGCCGGACTCGGATCTTCGTCCAGTCATCACCGGATGGTTCAGTGAGTTCGCCGATATGGCCGAATCACGAGCTGCCGACCGAGTGACGTATGGCAGCGGAGCGGCGCGGTTTGCAGGCGCCACCTACGATCCGACATCGCACTATCGCGCGTCCGCAGTGTTCGCGTTTCACCAACAGATGGAGCTCACGCCGGCGAAGCTGCGCGCGATCAGCGTTCACCAGGTCGATCTCTTGGAGCGGGAGTTCGAGGCGCTCGACATCGATCCGTCCGTAGCCCGCGTGGCGCGGGTGGATCGCCGCCGCCGTGCGGGGTTTCTCGCCATCCACTCGCCGCGCGCCGCCGACCTGGTGGCGCGCCTTCGAGAGCGCGGCATCTATAGCGACTCGCGGGGCCAAACCCTGCGTTTAGGACCAGCGCCCTACCTTGCCGACCAGCAGCTCGTGGACGGCGTGCGGGCGCTTCGCGACTGCGTTTGATCCATGCTTCCGTACCATCTTTTTTCAAACCGTTGGATTTACGAACATTTTCCGTGCAAAGCCTCCGAAGGCCTTCTGTGTAAGTAACTGACAAATTGGCACTTGCTGGTGGCCTTCGTTCGTCGGGCTGGCGGCACAGCGCTTGCTCCAAGGTTCGGCACCCACAGGAGTCGATTTCGCACCAGGTGTATCAGGTGCGATGGGTGCGGTAGGTGCGGTGCGTGCACGAGTGCTGGGTGCGACGATGCGGTGCGACAGGTGCAACAAGTGCGCACCTCTCCACCACACCCGCATCGCGCTAGCGGCACCCAATAACCAGTCGCACCGGGCGTTTCGGGCTATGGCTGACTAGGCGTGGCTCGTGGCCGGTTCGGGATGGAGATCCCGTACCGGATTTAATAAGAGGGGACCGCGGGTCCCCTTTTTGTTTTTGGCCTGATATCCTCGAAAACCATGTTGGGCCGGCGGTGCCTTCCGATTGTTACGGCGGTGTTCGCACTGGCACTTGGCCTCCGTGTCGCTGTGAACGCTCGCTCGGAGCAGGCCGCACCTTCCGGAGCCCTCGCCGCCGCCGCATCCGCCTCCGCTCGCGAACAATCCACGGCGAGCGACGGCGAGACCTCGCCGAAGCGGCCCGCTATGCCGAGCCGCAAAGACGGGCCTGAGTACGTCGGTTCCGCCGCGTGTGGCGGGTGCCATCAAACGGCAAACGAGCAATGGGAGTCGTCGCTCCACATCCGCATGACCAAGCCGGTGCAGGATGCGACCATCCTCGCCGACTTCCGCGACGGCACGCGCTTCGCGGATCACGGCCGTTCCTACGAATTCGGGCGCAAAGACGGCAAGCCGTTTGTGCGCATCGGCTTCGGTGAGCGAACGCCAGAGACGTTTGCCGTCGATTACACGCTCGGCTTCAAGCGCTATCAAGGCTTCCTCTCGAAGCTGTCCGACGGGCGCATCTACGTGCTGCCGTCGTTCTGGCACGTGGAGAGCAAGCGCTGGCTGGATTGGAAGGAACTCGCGCCCGTTCCCGACGGCGCGCACGATCTGCGGCAAATCTGGAACGTCAACTGTTTCAACTGCCACGCCACCAACCTCGCGCAGGGCTACAACATCGCGGCCGGAAAGTACGAGACGACCTGGACCGAGATGGGTATTGGCTGCGAGGCGTGTCACGGGCCGGGCAGCGAGCATGTGTCGCTCATGCAGGTCTGGGCGAAGAACCCCGCGTTGAAGCCGGCTTACGACGACAGCAACGCCAATCAGCAACTCAGCGCGACGCTCAAGATCTTCTCGACGCGCAGCGCGACGCCGCGCCAGGTCTTCGACATGTGCGCGTACTGTCACGGCAACAAAGCCAACATGTTTACCGGTTTCCGCCCCGGAAACCGCTACGAAGACTACGCGCTGCCGTTTCTGATCAGCGCGCCGATTCCCGACAACGATTTTCAGGGCGAGTTCTGGCCCGACGGTCGGCCCAATCGATTCAATCGGCCGCAGGCGGTGATGCAGAGCGGGTGTTTTCAGTCGGGCAAGCTCGCGTGCACGAACTGTCATGTCGCGCACGGGTCGAAGAATCCGTTCTCGCTCAAAGTGGACATCACACAGGGACGTACCGGCGACCTGTTGTGTACGCAGTGTCATACCAGCCCGCGCGCGTCGCTCGACCGGGCAGCGACGTCCTTTGTTGGCGCAGAGCTCGAGAAGCATACGTTCCACAAGGCCGACTCCGCGGGCAGCCGATGCATCAACTGCCACATGAGCGACGTCAACTGGCGGTTGCTGACCCGTCGTCGCGATCACACGTATAAGCCACCGGTCCCGGAAATCACCACACAGTTCGGCGAGCCCAACGCGTGCACGACCTGTCATGACGAACGGTCGCCCGAATGGGCCGCGCGGCAGATCGACCTGTGGTGGGGCAACGCCGAGCGGCGCAGAGCGGAGCGCTCTGTTGCGGAGGCGATGTACCGGGCGGGTTCGGGCGATACCTCTGTGGCGCCGGAGCTTGCACGCATTGCTGTGGAGCGCTCCCACAGCGCGTTCGTGCGCGCGAGCGCGGCCGATTATCTCGCGAAGTTCATGATCGCCGCGCAGGGCGGATCATCGCCGTCCAACCCGTACGCCGCCGGCGACCTTCAGGTGCAGAGTCAAACATCGTTTGCGACGGGCGACCGCGGTGTCGCGCGCCGCACGAGCGCGCCGCTCGTGATCACACCGGCATTGATCAACGCGATGATCGGCGCCGCCTCGGATCCCGAGGCCATCGTCCGTGCGGCAGCGGTGCGAGCGCTCGGTGCGCTCACCAGCGAGCAGCGGGTGCTCAACCCGGTGATCGCGCGCCTGGTCGATCCCGCGCGTGTTGTGCGCGCGCGCACGGCGGAAGTGCTGATGGGGTTTGGTGTTTCGCAACTGCCAGGCGCCGCCGGCGGCGCGCTCGCACGAGCGCAGGACGATTACGCCGCCAGCCTGCGCGCCTTTCCGGATGTCGCGGCGAATCACGCGGCGCTCGCGTGGCTGGAGGCGGAGCGCGGCCGGCTCGCCGAAGCGCTCGCCGCCGCGGATCTGGCGCTGCAAGTCAGTCCTCGCTACGCGCGGCCGTGGGTGGTGAAAGGTGTCGTGTTCGCGCGACAGGAAAAATACGCCGATGCGATAGCGGCCTGGAAGAAGGCGCGCTCGATCGAGCCTTCGTATCCGAACATTGACAGGTTGATTGAGGAAGGCGAGAAGAGAAAATGAATTTGGAGGTCTCGAGATCTGGAGACTTGGAGCAGGTTTGGAGATCGGTAAATTTCGACATCAACAAATTTGGCGATCGCCAGATTTGGTGATCTCCAAATTGACTCCAATTCTCCACATCTCCAGATCTCGAGATTCGCGGGAGCAGTCGGTTATTTCTTCAGCTGCTCCAACATGGCTTTCGCCATCGCTTGATCGGCGGCGTCGGTGCCGGTGGTTGTCGCTTTTTCGAGATGCTTGATCGCAGTCGGGATGTCGCCTCTCTGAATGGCCACGAGCGCCAGGCCCAGCCACGGCTTGGCCCAATTCGCATCCGCATCGGCGGCGCGCTGATACCACTTGGCGGCGTCATCCGCCTTGTCCCGCGCGCGCTCGATCTCGCCGAGGCTGTAGAACACTTCGCGCGATGCGCCCACCGTGTCGGCCACCGAAATCAATCCTTCGCGCGCGGCGTCGAGCTGGCCCTGTTCCATCTGCATCATGGCGAGCTCGCTGCGCGCTGAGTTGTCGCTGGGATCGGCGCTGATCGACTTCTGATACCACTCCGCCGCGCTCTTGTAGTCCTTCTTGGCGCGGTACGAACGCGCGATGGCCGTGTTCAAGCGCGTGAGCTTGGGCACCTTGTTCAGGATGGCGGTGTAAGCGGCGATCGCGCCGTCGTAGTCCTTTGCCTGGAACTTGGCCTCCGCCGCTTCGACTTCGGCGATGACTTCCTTCGGAATTCCGGGCGCGCCCGCGGCAACACCGGGAGCGAGCGTGAAGTCGATGGGCGGGTTTGGCGCGCCGATGGTGCGAACCGGGACCTGTCCGCCGGACGGCTGGAACCCGGGCGCCGACGCGGTGATCTTCCACGTGCCGGAGCGGAGGCCGATGATCGAATAGCGCCCTTTATCGTCGGTGGTCGCGGTAAACGAGGACGGCGACGCCTGCGGATTCTCCGCCAGGATCGTCGCTCCCTTGATTGGCTGACCCTTGTCGTCCTTTACCGTTCCGCCGATGCGGCCGGTTTGCGCCGCGGCAGGAAGCGCGCCGAGAGTCAACGCACCAATAAAGGCGACCGCCGTCAGCAGTGTTCGTGCCTCACCCATTTGCATGCCTCTCCTGAATCAGGTGTCTGAATCCGTGCTAGAAATCTTGGACGCCCAGAATTCAACACCATGGGTCAATTTTTCTGGCGTTTGAGGTTGTTTCAAAGCTTATCAGAATGAAAAACGCAGCGCTCCTGGCTGTCACGCTCGCAGTCGCTGGTCTCCAGGCGCAGGCGCCTGCCGCTCGCTTCGCCAGCATCGATCGTCTGATCAACGACGCCATCGCGGCCAAGCTCACTCCTGGCGCGGTGGTGTTGATCGGACGCGATGACGAGGTGTTGTTCGAGAAGGCGTACGGACAGCGCGCCCTGGTGCCGTCGCCCGAGGCGATGACCGCCGACACGATCTTCGACCTTGCGTCGCTTACCAAGGTTGTGGCTACGACGACCTCGGTCATGCGGCTTGTCGAGCAGGGGCGCATCCGCCTGAACGATTCGGTGGCCAGTTTCATCCCGGGCTTCGAACGTTACGGAAAAGGGGAGATCACCATTCGTCACTTGCTGACGCACGTGTCAGGTCTTCGTCCCGACGTCGATCTCGATCCGTGGGAGGGTTACGACGAGGCGATCGAGCGCGCACGCGACGAGGTGCCGATGTCCGCACCGGGCGAGCGTTTCGTGTACAGCGACATCAACTTCTTTCTGCTCGGCGATATCGTCGCGCGTGTCGCCGGGATGCCGCTCGATCGCTATGCGCGGCAGGAAATCTTCGAGCCGCTGGGTATGGTCGACACCGGGTTCAATCCGCCGCCGTCGAAGCTGCCGCGCATTGCGCCGACCGAGCGCTGCGAACGCATGGGTAGCGCACCGTGCAACTCACCCGAGGCGCCGGTGTTGAGGGGTATCGTGCACGATCCCACGGCGCGGCGCATGGGCGGAGTCGCGGGCCACGCAGGTCTCTTCAGCACCGCGCGCGATCTGTCGCGCTTTGCGCGCATGGTGCTTGCGGGCGGCCGACTTGGCGCCGTGCGAGTGTTATCGGCCGCCACGGTCGCGAAGATGTCGTCACCGGGAACGCCGGCCGCGATGACCGCGGTGCGAGGCCTTGGCTGGGACATCGATTCGTCGTACTCGGCGAATCGCGGCGAGCTTTTTCCGATCGGCTCGTTCGGACACACAGGATTCACCGGCACATCGATCTGGATCGATCCGACCACACGCCTCTATGTTGTGTTCCTGTCGAATCGCGTTCATCCGGACGGCAAAGGGGATGTCACGCCGTTGCGGGGGCGAGTGGCGACGGCTGCAGTCGCTGCCGTCCTTGGCAGTGAAGCGTCGGCCTTCACTAAGGCGGCGAAAATGACTGGCAGCGATTTCAGCATCGCACCTGCCGCGGCCCTCGCACCTCCGGCACCTGTCGCACCCGTTCTCCCGGGTATCGACGTTCTGGCGCGCGATGGATTTGCGCCGCTCAAAGGCAAGCGTGTCGGACTCGTCACCAATCACACCGGTCGCGCCGCAAACGGCGACTCGACCATCGACGTGCTCAGTCAGGCCAAAGACGTCAAGCTCGTCGCGCTGTTCAGTCCCGAGCACGGCATTCGCGGCGTGCTCGACGACAACGTGTCTTCGTCGGTCGACGAGAAGACGCGGTTGCCAATCCACTCGCTCTACGGAGAAACCCGGCGGCCAACCGATGCGATGCTCGCCGGAGTCGACACGCTCGTTGTCGATCTGCAGGACGTCGGCACGCGGTTCTACACCTATATGTCCACGCTCGGCTACGTGATGGAAGAAGCGGCAAAGCGGAAGATCGACGTGGTCGTTCTCGATCGGCCAAATCCGATCAACGGCTGGCAAATCGAAGGGCCGCGGGCCGACGAAGCGTTGGTCAGCTTCGTCGCGTATCTGCCGATCATGCCCATCCGTCACGGCATGACGATCGGCGAGCTCGCGCGCCTCTTCAACGAAGAGAACAAGATCGGCGCCAGGCTCACGGTGATCCCGGTTGCCAACTGGCGTCGCGATTACTGGTTCGATCAGACGTCGCTCCTCTGGGTGAACCCGTCGCCCAACATGCGCAATCTGAATCAGGCGACGCTTTATCCGGGGATTGGCGCCATCGAGTATTCGAATGTCTCGGTCGGGCGCGGCACGGACCAGCCCTTCGAACAAGTCGGTGCGCCCTGGATCGACGGTCGCGCGCTTGCGGCTACGCTGAACGCGCGCGGCCTGCCCGGCATCCGGTTTTATCCAGTGACGTTCACGCCATCATCGAGCAAATATGCCAACGAAGCGTGTCAGGGCGTGTTCATGGTGATTTCGAATCGCACCACACTCCAGCCGGTGCGTGTCGGCCTCGAGATCGCGGCGGTGCTGTGGAAACTGCACGGCGACAGCTACCAGATGGAGAACACGGAGCGATTGGTCGGATCGCGGCAGATTCTCGAACGGATAAAGGCGGGCGAAGATCCCGCGCGTGCGGCGGCCGCGTGGACGACCGACGAAGCGCGATGGCGGAGGCTGCGCGCGAAGTATTTGCTGTATCGGTGAGGACCGGCTGCGCGGTAGGACCGCTGTGCGGTGGGATCGCTATGCGGTGGGATCGCGGACCTAAAGGTGCGCTACATGTTGATTGTTGAACCCATGTAGTGCGGGGCTTAAGCCCCGCGATCCCACCGGCGCGAAGCGCCGGTGGCACCCGAGCGCCGCGAGGGTCTTACCCGCCGAAGGCGGGTCCTACAGTCTGTACAGCATCACGTAGATCACCACCCCGGTTACCGACACATACAACCACAGCGGCAACGTCACTCGCGCGATCCTGCGATGGCGATCGAATCGTTTCGCCAGCGCGCGCGACAACGTGACGAGCGCGAGCGGCAGAATCGCCGCCGCCAGGATCACGTGCGTGATCAGGATGGCGAAATAAATGGCGCGAATCGTTCCGCGGCCCTGAAAGGGAACGGAACCAACTTGCAGGTGATAGATAACGTAGGAGCTGAGGAACAGCGCTGACGTAACCAACGCCGCCAGCATGCACGCGCGGTGACGCTGCCATTGACGCCGGCGGATGAAGACGTATCCGCTCGAGAGAAGAACCGCCGACAGCGCGTTGAGCGAGGCGTTGAGCGCCGGAAGCTGCGTGTAGTCGATCACAAACCGTGGGTGACGTGATCCGCGAGAAGCACCATCCACAACAGCGGCAGATACAGGATGGTCGTGAAGAACAGGCGTCGTGCCGCAACCAGGCTGCGCGTCGCGGCGAACTCGAGGCTGAGCACGAGGAGAATTGCGCCGAGCACAATGGCGCCGGCAAGATACCAGGCGCTGGCGAGACCCACAGCCGACGGCAGGAAGCTGACCGGGATCAAGGCCACGGCGTAGATGACGGCCTGCCGTCCCGTGCTTCGTCCATCAGGCTCGATCACGGGCAGAAGCGGAATGCCCGCTCGCGCGTAATCGTCGCGGTACATCCACGCAATCGCGAGAAAGTGCGGCATCTGCCACATGAACACGATGCCGCACAGCACCCATCCTTCGATCGACAGAGTGTTGGTTGCCGCCGACCATCCCATCAGCGCGGGCAGTGCGCCCGGAACAGCGCCGACAATTGTCGACAGCGACGTGCGCCGCTTGAGCGGCGTGTAGAGCAGAACGTAACTGAGCAGAGTGATCAGCGCGATCGCGGCGGTTCGTATGTTCACGCCGAGCGCGAACTCGGCGACGCCGATCGCGGACAGCAACACGCCAAACCACATCGCATCCTGCGGATGCAGGCGCATATCCGGCAGCGGACGCAGGCGCGTCCGTCGCATCAGGCGATCGGTGTCGCGTTCCCACACCTGGTTGAGCGCCGACGCACCTCCCGCCACCAGCGCCGTCCCGATCACGGTGTGCAGCAGCACCAGCAGCGGCTGTTCGGCGCCGCCGCCCAGATAAAACGCGGCGAGCGTTGTCACCAGGACGAGAAAATTGAGCCGCGGCTTGGTCAGCGTGACAAAGTCGGCGGCGCGGCTCGGTGTCGCCGCCGCGACGCCAACGCGAGCAGGGACGGCAGCGGACGCGGGTTGGGCTTTCACGAGGTGGTGGCCTTGAACGTGAAATCGAGGGTTCTGGAATCCTTTGCAGCAACCGTGATCTGCTGCGTCTGGGTGCCGAGGCGCTCATGCCACGCCTCGACCGTGTAGCTACCGGGCGGAAGCTGCGGGATTGAGAAACGGCCGTCGGCATCCGTCACCGCGAAAAACGGATGTTCGACCACGCCGATGTAGGCGCGCATCCAGGCGTGCACCTGACATTTCACTGGAATCATCACTTCGCGCGTCGTGAAGGACTTGGTTGCCTTGATGCCCTGCAGCGGCTGACCCATGTCGAACGGTTGATTCACGGTGCCTTCGGCGTGCACGTTGTGCAGCAAGGGATCGCTGTTGCGAATCTCGAACGGCTGTCCGACCTGTACGCCCACCACACGCGGCACGTAGCGGCACTTCTGCTGATCGAATACGACCGGCTCATTGGGCACGGCGTACAGACGGGGCGGCAGGCCGTCCTTGATGTAGACAAACACGTTGCCAAGCGACTTGCCGTCGCTCGACACGAAGTATTCGGTGGTGCGCGCCTCGCCCGCGGCCAAGGTCACGCACTTGGGATCGCCGTCCATACGGACGACTTCCGCCGGTGGCAGCGGGCCGTCAACTGTGATGTGACCGGTGAGCGAAGCCGCGGTTGCCGGGTCGAAAGCGGGCGTCGTGGCCGCGGCCTGTGCCGGCTGCTGCGGGGTGGAGCTGGAGCAGGCAGACAGAAGAAGACAGATCGCGAGGAAAAGCGCATAAAACATGAAGATCTCATTATCTCACTGCGACGTGCAGGTGGGCAGGGCGGGCAGGAACGCGCGGCCGCCGGTGCTTGCAGAACCACGCCCGGCCAGCCCGCGATTTTCTTCTCCCAGGCATCATGTAGCGCCGACTTTCAGGTCCGCGGTCATCGATCAACCCGCCGAGCAGCGACGCGTACCGGCAACCTGGGAAACTTATTTCTTCGCCGCCCTCCCTGGCTTCTCGGGCGCCTTTCCTCCCGCGTCGCGTATCTTCCGGAACACCCGGTCTTCCATCCAATGCGGATCCCACCACTCGACGGGGCTGACCATCACACCATCCACCAGCATCGTGAAGTGAAGGTGGTCGCCGCCAGCCAGGCCGGTCATCCCCGTCTTGCCCAGGGTCTGCCCCTTCTCGACCGTGTCGCCTTCCTTGACGTCGATCATGGAGAGATGGCCGTACAGCGACTGCACGCCGACCCCGTGATCGAGGATGAGGCAGTTGCCGTAGATACCGAGCGGCGCGGCGTAGATGACGGTTCCGCGATTGGCCGCTTTGACCGGCGCGTGCTGAAGCGTCGCGAGGTCGTAGCCGAGATGCACCTGGCGATCGATCTCTTTGCCTTGATAGAAATACGTGCGGTAGTCGGCAAAGCGCGCTTCGACATTGATATTGCCAAGCTCGAACGCCTCGCGCCACATCATCTCGGGTTTCGATTTTGCGGCGAGCTCCGCAACTTTCGCGTTGTTCTCCTTGCGCAAGTCGCCGTTGATCTTGAGGAAGCCTTTCAGCAGGTCGCTCGTATCGATACCGGCGCCTGGCGACTCCTGGGCGATCGAAGGCACGACATGCTGGAAGAACGCGTCATCGACAGGAATGTTCGATTTCGCGAACGGCTTGGGGAACACGCGCCGATCGAGCGAGGCCGTGGCTTCGTTGCCTGCGACGTCTCGCGCGACGACGCTGATCGGCGAATTGCGGTCTTGGTCGTAGCCAAGCGCGAAAAACGCGACCCGCACCGAGGGGTCGGCGATGCCGACGCTGCTGCCCGGATAGGCGCGGAATCTCCGATCGCCCACGCGCACGCCGGCTTCGACATCCGCGGGCGTTGCACGAAAGACGACGAATTCGGCGGACCCGTGATTCACGAAGTGATGGAGCGAAAGAACCCCCACGCGCGGCGGGTCGAGCCTGACTTCGAGGTCGCGTGTGGTCGTCGAGCGCACATCGCGCAGCCCGTAGAGAACCGGCCGCGCCGCGGTCACCGTCAGTTTCGCGGGTCCTTGTTTGAGCGACGGGATCGCCTGCTTTCCGATGGGACGAATCACCCACAAGCGATCGTCCGACGCCTGTTTGACTTGCGCGTTCCCGGCGTCTGCGGGATCGAGAGAAAACACCTTGCTGGACTGACCGTCCTGTTCGAGCGTGGCTTCAACGTGCGAAAACTTGCTTGCCGGCGCGCTCACAAAAAACTCGAGCGGAGTGTTCTGGCCGACGTATTTTTCGGGTGAGCGAAGCTCGATGGCGGGGCCGGCGATGACTTGCCCCGCGGCGAAGTACGCGATGCAGGCCCCGATGCCGCCGAGGACGATCAAAAAAAGTAGAGCTCGGATGAGGAAGCGCATGAATAGATCATAAGGTGTTGAGGCTTAGAATTTGCCGTCGCGACGAGTAATGTGGACCCCGGCGGTCCGCCTCGGGAGACGTCATGAATTCACCGGTCAGCGTGACGCGCGTGCTGATACGACCACGGCGATACAGACAAATACAGATTCTGCCTGCATAAAGACGGCTGCCGCGACATCGCCTCAAGCGCCGTCTGCGCTTACGCAAAGCGTCTCGCCGCGTATCGCTCTCGTGGACAGCAGGTTTGGCTTCACCCGACTTCCAACTCGAGGCAGGGACGATGAGTGGCGCGTCCGATGTCATCACCTTTCCAACGAACGCGGCGACCACGATAAGTGTGGATGGTGTGCCGCCGGGCATCTACTTCGTTCGTGTACGCGCGATCAACAGTCTGGGGCTGAGCCGTGCATACAACGAGGTCCAAGTCGTGGTGCATTGACCGATATCTCGACGTCGGTTTGATATACTTTTTGTTTCGCGCGCCGCTGCGTGCCGGTATCGTCTAGGGGTTAGGACGGGTGGTTCTCAGCCATCAAACCGGGGTTCGAATCCCCGTACCGGTACCATACCTACTGTAGGCACTACCCCGATTAGCAGCTGGTCGAACTTCACGCGGCCGGTCAACGTGTAAAGCCGTTCATCCTGGTTCGGGGTGCAAAGGATTCGTCCATCCAGCAAATGCGAGACAATCTGCCTCGCGACAGGTGTTTGCCGGCGGAGGAGTTCTCGCCAGTCTGTGGTTCTCGAAAACTCGATCCGGTGTCGCGCCGGCGCGAGAGGGGCGGGCCCGTTAGCGGATCGCCTCAAGGATGGTGCCCAGTCCGGTGACTCGGGAACTCCACGAACCGACCTCGCAGTGTACTTAGTACTTCCCTTCGTTTTCCGACGAATCGCGGACAGCGCACCAATTGCACTCACGCCCGTTCCGTTTCGAAGAGAGAAGATCGATGCGACGCCACCCCCTCCCGTGTGGCCCGCGCAGCCTCTTTCACGCCGCTCGACGCTCGAAGCGATGGTGCAAGCCGCCAACCTCCGAGAACGCGACGACGCGACCGGCTTCAGGGCCTTGGACGAGCCGTGGCTCCGGGGCATCCTTGTGCAGTCCGAGGTGCGTTCGGCTCTGGTGATAGTAGGCCAGGTAGCGACTGAGGTAGAGGCGGAGGCTGCGTTCGTTCGAGACGATCACGTGATCCAGGCATTCGCGGCGGATCGAGCCGATCACGCGTTCGATGTATGCGCGCTGCCAGGGCGAGCCGGGCGTCGACAAAACCTCTGACATTCCCATTGCCGTGACCTGATCCACGAAGTCGTTGCCGAAGATGCCATCTCGGTCGCGCAGCAGATAACGCGGTGCCGACGCCCACGGAAAGGCTTCTCGGAGTTGTTGGGCAGTCCATTCAGCCGTCGGGTGAGCGGTCACACCAACGTGGAGAATGCGGCGTCAGTCGTGGGCCAGGATTAGGAAGACATACAGGACGTGGAAGCGGATTGTCGGGACCGTGAAGAAGTCGACCGACACTATGGTGGTGAGATGATTGTTCAGAAACGTTCGCCACGTCTGCGACGGTGGTTTCTCGCGACGCCCCATGTACTTCCCGACGCTCGTCTCCCCGATGTCGATGCCGAGTTTGAGCAGCTCGCCGTGAATGCGTGGCGCGCCCCAGAGCGGATTCTCTCGCCTCATCTGTCGGATCAACTCGCGCACGTCCCGTGGAACCGATGGCCGTCCACGCCGTCCGCCGCGCACCTTCCACGTCCAAAACAACCGAAAGCCCTTACGATGCCACGCGATGACGGTGTCTGGTTGGACGATGACGAGTGCTGACCGCCAATCGGGCCACACGCGACAGAGCCAGGCCCAGAGGAACCGATCGGACGCGGTCAGTTTGGGTCGCTTCACCGAACGCTGGAGGACACCGAGTTGGTGACGAAGCGCGAGGATCTCAAGTTGAAGAGTCGTTCGGCTGCGGAACGAGAGCGCAAGGGTCGCGACGAATGTTGAAAACATGTTGCACTGGTGAGAATCCGAGGAAGGAGGACAACTCTCAATCTACCATTCAGATCGAATTTGCGAGAACCACA
>JBKPDL010000180.1:0-15017 GCA_046727855.1 Acidobacteriota bacterium | reverse complement strand
GGAACAGATCCTCGGCTGTTCGTGCCACCGTCACGCCCGCCGACAGCAGCCGCTGTTCGAGCTTGCGAAGTCGGTTCTCGCCGCCGCGGTTGGTGTGCGCGATCAGCGCGCGCACGCGCACGCCGCGCATGACCGCCTGCTTGAGCTCACGCTCGATCTCCTGTCGATCGAACCGGAAAATGGCAATCTCGACGATCTTGCGGGCGCGGCGGATGGCTTGCACCAGTGGCAGGACGCCGGCGTCGGGTTGGACGATGAGTTTCACGCGGGACCTTTGCTCAGCGGGGCTCTAGTTTACTTTGGTCTTCGTCCTTTCGCTCCACCTCACTTCGCCTCTGCCATCGGCGAGCTCGGTGAGCGCATTCGACACGCGATCGGTGTGCATTTCAAACGGTGCCGTCACCAGATACGAAACTTCGTCTTCCCCCGACTGTCGAAGTTCGTACATCGCCTTGAAGCGGCGCAGCGTCGCTTCGATTTTAGGCCTCAGTTCCGCAGTGTGATCTCCGAGCTTGACCGACAGCTCGAAGATGCGCGTGTGTGGCTCGAACCCTTCGATCACCCACAGCGCGACGACGAGGAACATGGTGGCGTAAAGCGCAAGGGCGAAAAGTCCCACACCCGCCGCAAGCCCCACTGCGAGCGCAGAGAGCATGACCACTGCGTCCTTCGGGTCGTCGATCTTCGATCGATAGCGAATCAGATTGGCGGCGCCGACGATGCCGAAGGCGCGAGCGAGGCTGGCGCCGACCACGAGCATGATGAGCGCGCCGACAATGGCGAGCACAATCTGCGTTTGCACGACCGCCGGCTGCCGGATCGGCGTGCCACGACGGCGCGGTCTCAGCGCGAGAGCAGTGCCCAGCGCCGCCGCGAGCGGCAGCCGGACGACGACCGCTTTGACCTCGGTCATCAACTCCTTCATGTTGCCTTCAGGAGAGGCAAGGGAGTCGCTTGGTACCGGCTGAGTGGTCGACGGCACGGGCGACGTGCTTCGAGGATCCTGCGGCTGCGCCGCCGCAACGGGCGCGGCAGCCGCCAGCAAGACAACGGGGATTGCGAACAGATGATGCAACAGCGGGCGGATGTGCGATTTCATCGCCGATTGCGCGTGACCTTTCCAGCGGCAGTGTCGGTGGCCAGTTTCGTGACCATGCCGCCGTCTATTTGCTTGCCGGCGCGGTTGAGGGTTTGGAACCTCATCACGTCTCCTGCGATCTCGGCGAGCATATATGTCGTGTCGGTGTCGTAGCCGAGCGCGGTGAGCGCCGTCTGCTTGATATCGCCGATTCGCAGCTTGGCGGCGGCGCCAACAGTGAAGTACTGAATACCCTTCTGCGGGCGAATGCGTTCATAGAAGTGCTCGTGCCCCGCAAACACCACGCTGACGCCGTACTTCAGGAACAGCGGCTCGACCTGTTGACGCAGGTCGACCTCCGATCCGTGCGTCCCCCCAGACGAATAGAGCGGGTGGTGAAAGAACGCAATCTTCCAGTCGGAGCCCGACATCTCGAGCTCTCGCTCCAACCAGGCGAGCTGATCGCGATCCATGTAGTTGCTGTCGAGCGCGAAGAAGCGCACGCTCTGCTTTTTGAACGTGTAGTAGCGCTCGCCGTTCATGTTGAACGGTTTGTAGAAGCGTTGGTTCGGATCGTCGTGATTGCCGAGTGCCGCGTAAAACGGGATTTTCAGGTCGAGCAGCGCCTTGTACGGGAGCTCGAACTTTCGCACAAAGTCCTGGGGACGCTCGGATCCGTACATGTTGTCGCCGAGCATGATCACGAAATCGAATGGGAACACCGCCTGCGAACGCGCCAGCATCGCGCCGGTTTCGTACTGCGCGCGCTCGCCCGTGCCGGTGTCGCCGATGATTGCAAAGCGCACGGAGTTTTGCGCGGTTGGAGCTTGTGTATCTCCTGCCGCTGCCGGAGCTGCAACCGCTGACCGCAGCGCCGCGTGTGGCGCGGGCGTCGTCCGCGACTGCGCGGGCAGCGCGCAGGCGAGCGCCAGAAACACAGTGCAGAGATGCCAAAGACGCCAACTTCTAGCCATGATCAACTTCTCCCCAACGGCTACATCGGAATCGGAAACACACCGGGTGCAATATCCACGACGTAATTACCCTCATGGTCGCGGAGGATCAGATCGCGATACACGATGCGGTACTCGAGCTCCCGTGGCAGCTCGGGCAGCGCTTTCAGCAGGTTGGGGGGAAATGTTGCTAGCGGAATGGTCGTGGGATAGAGGCTATTGGCGGTGACGTTGACGCCAGCCTTCGGCAATTCCACAATGAGCGCCTTGCGTTCGGCGGCGGTGCGTTTGGCGAAATCTTTTTTGATCGTGTCGACGAGCACGGGCATGGCTTCGGCGACGAAGTACTCACCCCGGCGTGCGTCCGGCCGCGCCTTGATCAAGGCTTCGCCGAGCGCGCGCTCGCGCGCGGAAATTTTTGCGGGGTCGCTCGTCTCCGTCAGCTGCGGCACCGTCGCCTCGACTTTGTTGCGGAAGGCAACATACGCTTTGAGGCGTTCCTGGAACGCAGCGACCGCCGCGGCGGCCGCGTTGACGCCGCCGTTGGAGACGGTGCGGTTAGCCGCTTGGGTGGCGGACGGCTTAGCCTGTGCACCGACCGCGAGGTCCATGCAGGCCAGCTGAACCGCGAGCATCGCGACGTAGACCACTCTCATCTGTTACTCCTCAGGCAGACTCCGACAATCCTCCGCCTCCATGTTTTGTGCCAGCGTCTGGCCGAGGCCGATCCAAGGCAACAAGGTGCAGTTCGTGCATCTGCGGGCCCCGTGCGGAAGCTAGTACTTCTTCTTCTGCTCATGCTGGGCAGCGCGTGTGATCGCGACACGCGGCCGGTGGACGCTCGCGGCGCGGGAGCGTCCGAACTGCGCGAGGTGCTGCCGCTCGACACGGGATCAGTCGACCCCGGTGCGCTGGCGCTTCCCAATCACGTCGGCTCCGTCAAATTTGCCGTGATCGGCGACAGCGGCCGCGGCAATCGGCCGCAATACGACGTCGCCGCGCAGATGGTGGCATTCCGGCAGAAGTTCCGCTATTCGTTCGTGCTGATGAACGGCGACAACATTTACGAAGGTCCTGCCTCGACAGAGGATTACCGCGAAAAGTTCGAGAAGCCGTATCAGCCATTGCTTGACGAGGGCGTCAAGTTTTACGCGGTCCTTGGCAACCACGACGATCCGCGGCAAGTGAGCTACGCGCCGTTCAACATGCAGGGAAATCGCTACTACACCTTCCGGCCGCCCGAGGATCCGGTGACGCGGTTGCTGACCAGCGTGCGATTCTTTGCCATCGACACCGTCACGCTCGACGGCGAGCAGCGACGCTGGATCGAGCGCGAGATCTGCAGATCCGACTCGCGATGGAAGCTCTGCTTCTTCCATCATCCGATGTATACGTCGGGACGCTACCGTCACGGCGCGGCAGCATTCCGCGCAACACTCGAAGCCGTGTTCCAGCGCTGCGGCGTCGATGTC
This sequence comes from Acidobacteriota bacterium, assembly GCA_046727855.1. GTDB lineage: Bacteria > Acidobacteriota > Vicinamibacteria > Vicinamibacterales > UBA2999 > DASPWV01. Next base: position 11,514 of record JBKPDL010000180.1, on the reverse strand, counting down.
GTGTTCTCAGGGCACGAGCACTTCTACATGCGCTCGCGGTTGCAAGGCGGTATTCAGTATTTCGTCTCAGGCGGGGCAGGCTCGCTGCGCTACGGCGACAGCTCCTCGTCACCGATGGTGGCGCGCGCATTCGACACGGATTACCACTTCCTGCTCGTCGAGATCGAACGCGATGTCATGTCCTTCCAGGCGATCTCGCGCAAGGGAGAGACCGTGGATGCCGGTGCGCTCTACCAGCGCATCGATGACACCGATCGCTAGGTCGCTGCCGGACACGGCGCCCCATCGGCGATCAAACGCACGCGAGCCTTGAACACGCTCACCCAATCCGCAATCGCCGAGCTACGCCGCATCAACCCGAGCTCGTCGTCAAAGCGCGACGTCGTGAAGAGGTCCATGAGTTGACGATCGCTCAAGCGGGTGAGCATGTCCGCGAGAAACCTGCGCCCTTCTTCGGAGATACGGGACTCTCCAAACGTGGCGCCGTTGAACGGAAGCTCGCGCATCGACGTCAGGCAGGTGCTGCGCTCCTCCCATATCGGCGCCTTCTTCCATGCCTCGAGATCGACCTTGGCCGGGCCGAACGTCGAGCCCACGTCCTGCAGCAACAGGAACGGCCGCTCACATTTCTCCGCTTGATCGGGATCGACGTCCGAGAGACAAACGAGCCGCTGGTTTTCCGCTTTGTTGTCCCAATGCGCAAGAAAGACGGAGAGCAGCCGCAACGCGTCGATGTGATGACGAGGTGCGCCGCCTTTCCTTGCATCGATCTTGTCCAACTCGAACATCGCCCAGCCTGACATCTGTTCAGTCTCTACGGGGAGCCCTTCGAAGCGCCGTTCGATCGCAGGCCAGTCGAACTGCTCGTAGTCGTCGTAACTCAACATCAAGCTCTTATAGAGCTGTTCGGCGTGCGTGATTTCGACGGCTTTCATGACCGAGAACGGTTCCTCAGGACAGCCATAGCACTTCAACTGCTCCACGAACTGGACGTAGTCGGCGCCGAATCCAAGCGCGCGAAGGAGTCGCGTGGAAGCGACTTCGCCGGGCACCTCGCCGGTCTTGCCGTACTTGACGCGAGTGAGCTCGCCATTCTCGAGGTTGCAATCGAACTTTGGCGTGGTGCCGCCGAGTTCGGTCACACGGAACCGGCATGCGATCGATTTGGGTTGGTGCGGGTCAGAGGCGAAGTTCACTTGTTCGATCGGCGTCCGCGGCTGACGCCAGACGTGCGCGCGACGGAGAAGCTCATGACGCTGCGCGTCGCTCACCTTTGCCGGTTTGATCTTTGGCTTCTCGGACTGCCACCGCGGGGCCTCGTCCGGTTGGGCTATTGCTGACTCGCGTTTCTCCTCGCCACGCCCGAGTAACGCCCCGGATGTGTAGAGCAATCCCAGTACAAGGGTGACCACTGCGCACACCGTGAGGACAGCTCGTCGGTGGACCCGCATACCTGAGGTGCGATGCAATGCGCGCGCCGGGCCATCGAGTCTGGTAGGAGTCTTGCTCTACCGGAGGTCATGGTTCGTTTGTTTGCTAGTGTTGTCGTTATCCTGACTTTCGCGATTTACCCAGCCGCCGCTCAGACGCCGGCTGCTTCAGCTCAGGCGCAGAAGACGGCGGCTCCCGCCGCCGAAGAACCCGACAAGATGCTCGGGGCTCAGGTTGGCCTCGATCGCGCAGGCTATTCGCCTGGAGTGATTGATGGTAAGGGCGGCAAGAACACCGAAAGCGCGCTCGAGGCGTTTCAGCAAGCGCAAGGCCTGACGCCGACCGGGCAGATCGATAGCGCCACCGCTTCGCGCCTCGGGCCGGCGTTCCAAGACCCGCTGTCGACCTACGCGATCAGCGCTGCCGACGTCGCCGGGCCCTTTGTGAAATCCATTCCCGAGGACATGGTGAAGAAAGCCGATCTGCCGGCCTTGACCTACACGTCGGTGAGCGAGATGCTCGCCGAGCGGTTTCACACCAGTCCGGCCGCCCTTGCGCGCTGGAACCCCGGCGTCAAGTACAGAGAGGGCGAAGTGATCAAGGTGCCGAATGTCGAGCCATTTGTGCCGCCCGCGCCGAAGACAACGGCCGGCCGCGGGACAACCGACGCAACGCAAGCCGCGAATCGGACGGACCTCGTGATCACCGTAACGGACGCGACGAAGACGTTAGTAGTGGAGGACGCGAGCGGCAACGTCGTGTTCCACGCCCCGGTCACCGTCGGCAGCCAGAATGATCCGTTGCCTGTCGGTGAATGGAAGGTCACTGGTATCGATCGCAATCCTTCATTCAACTACAACCCGGATCTGTTTTGGGACGCGGACCCCGCTCATTCGAAAGCGAAGCTAGCGCCCGGACCAAACAATCCTGTCGGCTCGATATGGATTGATTTGAGCAAAGAGCACTACGGCATTCATGGAACGCCGGAACCTTCGCGCATCGGATACACCGAATCGCACGGCTGTATTCGGTTGACCAACTGGGACGCCACGCGTCTCGCTGCGCTGGTGGGGCCAGGCACCAAAGTGGTGCTTCGCTGACGACTCATGCGCCGCCGCCGCCGCTTCTTTCGTGACGATGTGTTGGCGCCCTGGCTCACGTTGATCGTGATTATGGGTCTGTGGTGGGCGGGCGCGAACTTCCTGGGATCATCGACGTCCGCGGCTCCTGAGCCGGATGTCCGGCACCCAGCCGCCGATCGCGTGCGTCCCGTGGTGTCGCCTCCGAGGCCGCGCGAAGGGGCGATCCCCGACGCTCCTGAAACGCATGCCGTGCTCAAAGCGGCACCCGCGGCGCCGGCGCCCGCGTCCGCGCTTGCCACCGCGGAAGAAGACCTCGAGGAGTTGAAGACGCGGCGATTGACCGTTCCCGTGCAAGGAATTCCGCGCGAACAGATCGTCTCAAACTACGACGATGATCGCGGCACTGGTCGCCAGCACGAAGCGCTCGATATTCTGGCAACGCGCGGAACGCCGGTGCTGGCGGTGGAGGACGGCCGTATCGTGAAGCTGTTCACCAGTGCCCGTGGTGGTCTGACGATCTATCAGTTCGATCCGACGGAACGTTTTAACTACTACTACGCGCACCTCGATCGCTATGCCGCCGATCTCAAAGAAGGCCAAACCGTCATCCGCGGGCAGGTTATCGGCTATGTCGGGACGAGCGGCAACGCAGCGCCCAACACGCCCCACCTTCATTTTTCGATCACGCGCCTGGGTGCGGAGAAGAATTGGTGGGAGGGGACGCCTCTCGATCCTGCGCTGGTGCTGCGCTAACGGACTTGGTGGTGCATTAAACGCCGTTGAGCTTGCGCGACCCGTACTTTTACGGGCATCATGCGATCATTAATGTCGGAAAGCGACAAATGCTGTGGTGATTTTTTCTGAATCAAAACAATCTTTTCTAGCCACGAGGCCCGAGTGGACATGCAGGGGCGCCCTTCTCAAGACCAGTGACGGACTCGCCGCGCGGGTCGAACAAGCGCCGTTCGTGTGGGTTGACGGCGCCTGGGAAGCGCACGTGACAATTCTGCCGGTGGAGGCTGCTCCCGGCATGCGGACGATCACCCTCAAGGCGCGCATAACCCCTGACACGCTCCGCAGGTGGGCCGACATCGGCATCAATCCGTTCATCGAAGCCTGTGCGCAGCTGCAGGATCACTGGCGCCGCGCAAAGCCCGATGCGCGGGACAGCCTGACCTGGTTGTGACTGGCGAACGTGCCTAAGGTGCCCGGGATGCCTGGTGTTCGGAAGCTGCCGCGGGTACTTACGGGGCTGACGAACGGTCCAGGTTTGCGCGTCGTCCTGCGAAAGCGCGAGCGCGACGCCGCGGTCAGAAGAGCTCGCCAAACATTCCCCAGAAAATCTCACGTGACCGTTCGAGCAGTCCGCGACGGCTCCATTCCTCGAGCGTGATGCGCTTCGAACGCGTCAGGTCGGCGTCAAAATCACGCGACAGCGCGCCCGCAAGCTGCCGGTCCCAGGCCGCCACCGTCAACTCGTCGTTCAGCTCGAACGATCGGTTGTCGAAGTTCGCGGTGCCCGCGACCGTGAACACGCCGTCTATGACGATCGCCTTCACGTGCATCATGGTCGGCTGGTATTCGTAAATTTCGACGCCGACTCTCAACAAGTCTTCGTACCCTTCGCGGCTCGCGTACTTCACAGGTTTAGAGTCGGTGATTTCACCGTCGGTGACGAGACGTATGCGTACGCCGCGCCGCCTTGCCTCGTCGATTGACCATCGCGTCGATTCGTCGAGGATGAAATACGGAGATGCGATATCGATTTGCTGTCGCGCGCCCGCGATGGCGAGCAGATAGAGCAGCTTGACGTTGCTCGCTCCACCTGTTGGATTGCTCCACACGACGATCGCCCGTGTTCCGGTGTCGTGTGCGGGACGTTCGGGATCGAGCGCCGGAACGGTTTCGCCGCCCGACTCCAGCCAGTTCTCGTAAAACGCCCCTTCGAGCGCGCGCACCCCGGGGCCGACCACTTTGAGGTGCGTATCGCGCCAGTGCTCTTCGGCATCGCCATTTCCCAGCCAATGATCGGCAATGCCAACCCCTCCGGTGAAGCCCACCGACCCGTCGACGACCAGCACTTTTCGGTGCGTGCGGTAGTTCGTTTCTTCGAGCGTCCACGGACGCACGGGGTTGAACATCACAAGCGCGGCGCCTGCGTCGATGAGCTTCTGTTGTGACTCTTTTGAGAGCTCGCCCCCAATCGCATCGAGCACGATGCGAACAGTAACGCCGCGGCGCGCCGCTTCAACAAGCGCCTGCGTGAACTGATCGCCCACGATGCCGTCTGCGTAGATGAAGCTTTCGAGGCTGATGCGGGAGCGTGCCTGTCGAATGGCGTCGAGCATGGGAGGAAACACTTCGTCGCCATTGCGGAGCACCGCCCACGCATCACCCTTGAGGACCGGCGCGGCCAGAAGCGAGGCGACGTAGGGTGGAAACGCGAGGTCGCTCGCGGACAGCGGGCTTTTGACGCGGATGGTGTCCTGGTCTTGCGCAATCAGCAGCATGCTGCCGGTCACGAGTATTCCGATCAACACCCAAAACGGCCATCGCGGTCGCCAGCTCTTCATCGTCGGAGCTGATGTGCAACATACCTGCCGGATGCGGCGCTTCTTGCAGTTCCGCTTGAGAGAGCGACATGGACCAGCTCGCGCAGTGGGTGATTGGCATCGCGTTCGGCGTTGCGGTGGGATTCGTCGCCGTCAAACTGTTCTGGCGAATCCGCTCGGCAATGCAGTTGCGGCGCAAGGTCGAACGGCCCCTGCACTCGGCGCACGCCGCGATCTGGCGCGATCCCGGCGCGGTTGAACGTCTCGATCTCGCGGCCGGCCCCGGCGGTCCGGATGGAGCGCCGCTCCCGCCCTTTACGTTTTTGCAAGAGCACTTCAGCGGATCGCGCCCGTGCGTTTCGCTTCGCGACGCGCGCGGCCGGCGCTGGCGCGTCAAATGGGGAAATGAAGTGCAGGTGGAGACCCTTGCCACGCGGCTCGCCTGGGCCGCGGGTTACTTCGTCGAAACCACATATTACGTCCCGCAAGGGCGCATCGACGGCGTGACCGAGTTGAAGCGCGCGGGCACCTGCGTGGACACTGCCGGCATGTTTGCGTCAGCGCGGTTCGAGCTCGAAGAGGAGGGTGTGATCACCCATTTCGACGAGCACAGTTGGTCGTGGGCCGACAACCCGTTTGTCGGCACCCGCGAGTTGAATGGCCTGAAGATGGTGATGATGTGGCTCTCGAACTGGGACGCGAAAGACGTCCGCGACGTCGCGCTCGGATCGAATACGGCGGTTTTCGAGTATCGGCTGCCCGACGGCAGCCGCGAAGCACACTACTTGATCATCGACTGGGGCGGCGCCTTGGGCCGTTGGGGAAACATCGTCAATCGCGGACGCTGGGACTGCGCCGGATTCGCCGAGCAATCGGCGCAGTTTGTGATCGGCACCGAGGGCGAGTTCGTCACGTTCGGTTATTCCGGGCAGCGCACGCCTGACATCGCGCACGGCATTCGTGTCAGCGATGTGAAGTGGTTGATGCGATACCTCGGGCGAATCAGCGAATCGCAGATCCGCGACGCGGTGCGCGCGAGCGGCGGTACGGCTGAGGAAGCCGTCTGTTTTTCTCGCGCGCTCGTCAAGCGCCTCAATCAGCTGCGCGAAATAGCCAGTCGCGACCCGATTTCAGTTGGCTGAACCCAAGCCCCAGCAGCTCCTTGATGGGCTCGTCGGCGGGACCCCTGCAACCCTTTCAGGTCCTCTCGCGTCAAATTGATGCTACTGTGATGCCCTTGAAACCACTTGTATTCGAGACGCTGCTCGCGCTGAGCGAGGAGCCGCGCCACGGCTGGAGCCTCGTGCGCGTGGTGCAGGAACGGCTCGCCGGCGATCGGATTCTGCCCGGCAACTTCTATCGCATGTTGCGGCGGCTGCTTGCCGACGGCCTCATCGAAGTCGCCCCGTCCAGGCAACGATCCGACGACGAGCGGCGGCGATATTTCCGTCTCACTGCGCGCGGGGAGCGCGCGGCCCGTGAAGAGGCGCGGCGCCTGCAAGCGCTCGTGCTCGATGCGCGCACGCAGAAGCTGCTGCGCGCGCGGTGAGCGCCATGTACAAGTGGCTGCTCCTCCTCTTTCCTCGCGATATGCGCGCACAGTTTGGCCGCGAGATGGGGGAGCTGTTTCGCGCGCATCGGCAGGGCGCCCGCGGCCTGGATGTCGTTCGCTTGTGGGTAGCCGTCGTGTTCGATGCCGTGCGCCACGGCGCCGGCGCAAGACTCGAACGGCCGTTCGGTCAGCCAACGAAAGCAGACGAGAGGTTGATGATGGATATCTTCACCCACGACGTTCGGTATGCGCTGCGCATGCTGTTGAAGCAGCCGGCTATGACCGCGACGATGCTGGCGACGCTCGCCCTCGGGATCGGCGCGAACACGGCGGTATTTTCTGTAGTCCGCGCCGTGCTGCTGCGGCCGCTGCCGTACTCACAACCGGACCAGCTCGTGATGGTGCACGAGAAGCGGCCCGCCGAAGGGGTGATGAACAACGTCGTGTCGCCGGCCGACTTTCTCGACTGGGCACGCCTCAACACATCGTTCTCGTCGATCGCGGCGTTTACGACAAGCCCTGCGGACCTCACCGGTGTTGGCGATCCAGTGCAACTTCCGGTCGGCAGCGTAACGGCCGGGTTTTTCGACGTGTTTGGGCTTCGCGCGCTGCACGGGCGGACTTTCACGCCCGACGAAGACAGCTTCGGGCATCATCGCGTCGTCGTCCTCTCGCATTCGCTCTGGCAGCAGCGCTTTGGCAGCGATCCCTCAGTGATCGGCCGATCGATTACGCTGAACGGAATTCCTCAACAGGTGATCGGTGTCCTGCCGGCTGGATTTGAAGTGCCGGGCGGCCCCGTGGAACTGTGGGCGCCGCTCGTACTGCGGGGAGGACCGGAACCGGCGCCGCGCGCCAGCCACTACTTGTTCGTGTATGCGCGCTTGAAGCAGGGCATCGCGCTCGAAGCGGCCCGCAGCGAGATGGACGCGATCGGGCGGCAACTTGAAGCGCAATACCCCACCGAAAGCCGCGGACACGGCGCTCATGTCGCGGCGCTTCGCGACGAAGTGGTGAGCCCAGTGCGGCACGGGCTGATCGTGCTGGCGATTGCCGTGGCGTTCGTCCTTCTGATCGCGTGCACCAACGTCGCAAATCTTCTGCTTGCGCGCGCGGCCGGCCGACGTCGCGAGCTCGCGGTGCGCGCTGCGATTGGCGCGGCGCGATCGCGCCTGATCCGGCAGGCGTTGACCGAGAGCACCGTGCTGGCCGTTCTCAGCGGCGCGCTTGGTCTTGGTGTCGCGTCTCTCATGCTCCAGGCGCTCGTCACACAAACGCCGCCCGCGTTGCGTGGGGTCGCGCTCGAGAGAGCGACGCTCGACAGCGCAGTGCTGGGATTCACGTTCCTTCTATGCATCGCAACCGGTGCGGTTGCGGGCCTCGTACCCGCGTGGCTCGTGGCTAACGACGATCCCGCCGAGCCGTTGCGCGAAGCGGGACGCGCACCAACCGGCTTACGCAAGGGCGTGCGCTTCGCCCTCGTGGTGGCCGAAGTGTCGCTCACGTCGCTGCTGCTCGTCGGCGCTGGCCTTATGCTTCGCAGCTTCGAGCGAGTGCTTTCGCAGCCCGCGGGGTTCGATACGGCGAATCGATTGGTTGCAACCGTCACACTTCCACGCAGCCGTTACACCGATCGCGATGCCATCCGGCGCGCCCGCCGCGGGATCGAAGAACGGTTGCGGGCAATTCCGGGCGTGATCGCCGTCGGCGCCAACAACAACCTGCCGCTGACCGGATCGGATTCACGGCAGGGAATCACGGTTGAGGGGCTCGAGCGGCGAGACGGCGATGCTCCCGTCAGGGCACACGTCCGCATCGTGACGCCGGACTATTTCCGCGCTATGGGAGTTCGACTCGCGGAGGGGAGATCGTTCACGTCAACAGACGATGCCACCGCGCGGTTAGTTGTTGTGGTCAATGAAACCATGTCACGCCGGTATTGGCCGGGTGGCTCGCCCATCGGCAAACGCATGCGCTTCAACGGGCCGAACGAGCCGTGGCGCGAAGTGGTCGGGGTAATCAAGGACGTCAAACACTGGGGGCTCGATCGCGACGTGAACCCCGAAGTTTACATGGCACACGAGCAGCAGCCGTCCACGGGTTTGGCGTTCGTGCTGCACGCCACCACGCCGCCCGCGACGCTCGCGCCCGAAGTCGCGCGCCTTGTCCGCGATTTCGACCCGAATCTGCCGCTGGGGATGACGCGCACGATGGAAGAGGTGGCCTCGCGCTCGGTCGCCGCGCGTCGGTGGTCGGCGTTGCTGCTGGGCATCTTCGCCATGCTCGCGCTCGTGCTGGCGGCGGTGGGGATTTACGGTGTGATGGCACAGCTCGTCTCGACACGCACGAGTGAAATCGGAATCCGACTCACGTTGGGTGCGCGTCCAGTTGAGGTGATGCGTTCCATTTTGGGTGAGGGATTGCTGTTCACGTGCACTGGTCTTCTGCTGGGCTTGGCTATGTCTTTTGCCATCATGCGGGGTTTGCGCGTCATGCTGTTCGGTATCGCGCCATCCGATCCACCCACGTTGGCTTTGGTTGCGGCCACGTTGCTCAACGTTTCCCTTTGCGCAACTCTTGGTCCGGCGCGCCGCGCAATGCGAATTGACCCTGTAGAAGCTCTGCGCTCCGAATAGCTGGCAGTGCCCTTGCAGTTTTCCCTGAGAGGAGGCAGGGAGCAATTCCTGGCCTCAACTGGAGGAACCGCAATGCTGAGATGGGCACTGATCTTCTTCGTGATCGGCATCATCGCAGCGCTGTTCGGCTTCACGAGCGTGGCGGGTGCGACCTTCGCGATAGCGAAGTTCCTGGCTGGCCTGTTCCTCGTGCTCTTCGTGGTGTTCTTAATCCTCGGAGTGATGGCGGGCCGACGCGTGGTGTCGTAGGCGGTGCGAGGCCGGGGTTTTCCCCGGCCTCGCTCTTCGAAACCCGTGGCTGTGGCTTCAATCCGGCCGTCCTTAGACCGCTCAGACCGGGTCCGGATACAATGGCTGTCGATGGCGATCCGGAACCCGATGGCGCGTGGCAAGCGCGAGCGCGAACGCGCGCGCGCGGAGAAGCAAAAAGAGAAAGCGGCTCGTCGCGCCGAAGCGCGGGCGCGGCGTGGCACTGGCTCCGGCGGCGGCGTCGGAGAGGACCCGGATATCGCCGGCATCGTGCCCGGCCCACAAGCCAACCCGTGGGGTGACGAACCCGACGCGGGAGCGGAAGACGAACGGGACAAGCCTGAAGAATAGCGAATCTGGAGAGCTGGAGATTTGGAGAGAATTTGGCGATTTTCGAATTTCCAAATTTCCAAATCTTCAAATCTCGAAATCTCGAAATCTCCAGATCTCGAAATCTGTAAATCTCCCAATCTCGAAATTGTCTTCAAATCTCCACATCTCGAGATCTCGAGATTCTGAGATCTCGGGATCTCGGGATTCTGCGACGTAGATGCCCGAATTCCATGCTGAACCCTACGTTCAACTTGCCGGCGTCTCCTCGACCTCCGCGCTCATCGCGTGGGGCGCGTTCTACTTTCGCGTGCGGCACAGTGGCCCGTGGAAGCTGGTGGACGATCGCGATCTCGTGCGGGTCCACCCACCGCGCCGCGACAGCATCGGCGTCCGCTCCAGTCCCTATGGCAACGGCCGCGTCAACGTGCACGACCTGCAAGGCAATCTCGTCGCCTCGGCCAAGACGGAGACAACTAACTGGTGCCGCCTGACCGGCCTGTCGCCCGATACCGAATACACGTACGAAGTGCTCGTCAACGACGAAGTGTGGGCCGAGGGCGAGCGCTACGACTGGCAGCCGGGGATCGAGCAGGGATTGGTCAAGGCGGGCGCGAGCTACAGCAACCGCTTTCGCACTCACCCGCCGCCGGACGCACCGCTCGCGCGCGCGCTCACGTTCGCCGTGATCGGCGATTTTGGCGTCGGGGTGCGCAAGAGCGGTCCGACGAGGCGCCAGCGCGAGATCGGCGAAGCACTGCAACGTGCCGTTGACACCTACGATGTGCGGTTCGTCCTGACGACAGGCGACAACATCTACGCTGGCAAGCGGCTCCTCGGTCTGCCGGTGAATCACGGCGACGAAGATGACGACTGGTTCTTCACCTTCTACCAGCCGTATCGCTACTTTCTCAACCGCGTGCCGTTTTATCCGTGTGTCGGCAACCACGACACGGCCGAGAGCGAGGATCACGACGATCGCGATCAGGTGCTCGACAACTTCTTTCTGCGCGAGCGCATGGCCACCGACGAAGCGACCGGCAAGGCTTCGCTCGACCCGGGCTTGTTTTACCGCGTGCGCTACAGCAACGATGTCGAGTTGATCTGCATCGACACGTCAAAGGAGACGTTCTTCACGCGCGGACGCTTGTTCAATCACCCCGAGCATCAGAGCTTTCTCGAAGAGACGTTCACGATTCTCGAACAGGATGCGGTGCGCTGGCGCATTCCGTTTTGCCACCACCCGCCGTATTCCGCCGGGCCACGCCACCACAACACGCGCGACATGCAACCGCTCGTGCAACGCTTCCGCGAGGCGCGCGTGCGTGTGATGTTCTGCGGCCACGAGCACAACTTCCAGCACTCGTCGGCGGACGGCATCGAGTACTTCGTAACCGGCGCCGCGGGAAAGCTGCGTCGCGGCCGGCCGAACGCGTTTGATGACGCGCGCACCGTATCCTGGAGTGACACGCCGCACTTTCTCCTTGTCACGATCGATGGTGATCGCATCACCGTGCGCCCGCTGGGCGAGTTGATCGACGGAACGCTATCGGACATCCCACGCCGATCGCCTTCGGACGATTTCCTCGCGGGGCCGATTGAGTTTTCACGCTAGGGATCAGGTGTCAGGTGTCGGGTTTCAGGTTTCAGGGCGTCAGGCCGTGCCGCTGAGTCACGACTGC
>JBKPDL010000179.1:0-43522 GCA_046727855.1 Acidobacteriota bacterium | reverse complement strand
ACATAGTACAATGATGAGTTGCATTGCCGAAGCCGGAGTAGCTCAGCTGGTTAGAGCGGGCGTCTCATAAGCGCCAGGTCCGCGGTTCGAGTCCGCGCTCCGGCACCATTCGACTCGGCGGCTTCGCCGCCTCGCTCATGGCAGGGCTCCCCGAGCCGCGAAGCGAATGGTGCCCTGAGCGACTCGGATATCACCGGAGTCGAAGCAATTCATTGATGATCGAGAATGTGCGCGCGTACGCAGGACGTCACGATTTGTGGCGGCCCACGACGCGTGTCGTCGCTGCGCTTTCAGGCGGCTCGGATTCCGTCGCGTTGCTGCTGCTGTTGCGCGATTTGCACGACGCCGGCGACCTGGTGCTCGATGGCGCCGCGCACCTCAATCACACCATCCGCGGCGCCGAGTCGGACGCGGATGAAGCATTCTGCCGTGCGTTGTGCGATCGCCTCCACGTCGCATTCGTCAGCGCGCGCGTAGACGTTCCGGCGATGGCGGCGCGTGATCACGTCTCGATCGAAGTGGCGGCGCGTCGAGCTCGCCAGGCATTTCTGAGCGAAGTTCGAGAGTCCCGCGGCGCTGATGTCGTTGCGACGGCGCACACGCAGGACGATCAGGCTGAAACGGTGCTGTTGCGCGTTGTCCGCGGCGCGGGCGGACGAGGTCTCGCAGCCATTCGACCGCAGCGCGGACACCTGATTCGGCCGCTATTGTCGATCACGCGCGACGAGCTGCGCCGCGAGCTGGCCGCGCGGGGACAGGAGTGGCGGGAGGATGCGACCAACGCCGACCTTGCAAATCCGCGCAACCGCGTGCGGCACGAGCTCTTGCCGTATTTGCAAAAGCACTTCAACCGATCCATGACGCAGTCGCTCGCACGGCTCGCGGATGTCGCTCGCGCTGATGAATCCTGGATTGAGGCGCTGGTTGACGAACAAAGCCGTGGAGTCGTGCGCATCGAGGGTGGCCTGGTGTCTTTGAATGTCTCCGGCTGGCGGGCGCTTCCCGAAGGGCTGGCGCGCCGGGTCGCGCGGCACGCGCTCGAATTGGCACGTCCCGACAGAGCATTTGATCTCAAGGATGCCGATTCCGTAATCGCTGTGGCCGCAGGCAGAACGGCGGCGGCGGAGTTTTCGGGCCTGCGCGTGGAACGTTTTGGCGATTCTGCAGTCTTAATAAAGAGGGCGCGTGAGAGTCGCCCGAGGCAGCGCGGTACGAAGGCGCGGGTTTGAAGCCCGGACCGGCCAATGCCGTGGTAGTCTTGAACTTACAGTAATTTAGGGTCTGGAGGCAGAGTTGAATTCGACGCTGAAGAGCCTCGCGTTCTGGATGGTGCTCATCGCGGTCGCGATCGCCGTCTGGAATTTCTCCTCGAAGTTGCAGCGCAACGAGACTGCCACGAGCTTCAGCGAGTTCATCTCGATGGTGGACTCCGGACAAGTCGTTCGCGTCACGATCACCGGCAACGAGATTTCTGGTGTTAGCAAGTCGAACGAAAAGTTCAAGACCTACGCCCCGCCGCAGTACGACGGTCTTGCCAACCGCCTGATCGATCGCAACGTCATCGTCGAAGCGAAAGAACCCGCCGCCTCGCCGTGGGTCACCATTCTGTACTCCTGGGCGCCGATTCTGCTGATGATCGGCTTCTGGATCTTCTTCATGCGACAGGTCCAGAGCGGCGGCAACAAGGCGCTGTCGTTCGGCAAGAGCAAAGCAAAGCTGTCTTCGTCGGCCCAGAAGAAGGTGACCTTCCGTGACGTCGCCGGCGTCGACGAAGCCAAAGAAGAGCTCCAGGAAATCATCGACTTCCTCAAAGAGCCGCAGAAGTTTCAGAAGCTCGGCGGGCGCATTCCGAAAGGCGTGCTCCTGATGGGACCTCCGGGAACTGGCAAGACGCTGCTCGCGCGCGCCGTTGCCGGAGAAGCGAACGTTCCCTTCTTTTCGATCAGCGGTTCCGACTTCGTGGAGATGTTCGTCGGCGTCGGTGCGTCGCGCGTTCGCGATCTGTTCGAGCAGGGGAAGAAGAACGCCCCGTGCATTATCTTCATCGACGAAATCGACGCAGTCGGACGTCATCGTGGCGCCGGCTTGGGCGGTGGTCACGACGAGCGGGAGCAGACGCTCAACCAGCTGCTCGTGGAGATGGACGGCTTCGAATCGAACGAGGGCGTCATCCTGATGGCCGCCACGAACCGGCCGGACGTCCTCGATCCCGCGCTTCTGCGGCCGGGTCGTTTCGATCGCCGCGTCATCGTCAATCGTCCTGACGTGAAGGGCCGCGAGGGTATTCTCGCGGTTCACACGCGCAAGATTCCGCTTTCGGACGACGTTGATATTCGCGTGCTCGCGCGCGGCACTGCCGGCTTCTCGGGCGCGGACCTGGCCAACCTGGTGAACGAGGCGGCGCTCAACGCCGCGCGTTTCAATCAGAAGGTGGTCCGCATGTTGGACTTCGAGTACGCCAAGGACAAAGTCCTGATGGGCGTCGAGCGGAAGTCCATGATCGTCACTGAAGAAGAGAAGAAGGTCACGGCGGTGCACGAGGCCGGTCACGCGCTGCTCGCCGTACTCCTGCCGCACGCCGATCCGATTCACAAGGTGACGATTATTCCGCGCGGTATGGCGCTCGGTCTTACGCAGCAGCTCCCGGTCGACGAAAAGCACAACTACTCGCGGTTGTACCTCAACGACACCATCGCGATTCTCCTTGGCGGGCGAATCGCGGAGGAGCTGACGACTGGCAACATCACGACCGGCGCCGGCAACGATCTGGAGCGTGCGACCGAGCTTGCCCGCCGCATGGTGTGCGAATGGGGCATGAGCGACGCGATGGGTCCGCTCACGTTCGGCAAGAAAGAAGAGCAGATCTTCCTCGGCCGCGAAATCGCGCAGCATCAGGACTACAGCGAGGACACGGCCCTGAAGATCGATGGGGAAGTGAAGCGCATCGTAATGGACTCGTACAGCCGCGCAACGCAGCTTCTCACCGATCACAAGAAGGCGCTTCTCGATATTTCGGATGCGCTGCTGGCGCGCGAAGTTCTCGACGCCGATCAGGTGTGCAAGCTCGCCAAAGGCGAGGCGTTGGATGATGTTCCGTCGGTCGCGAGCGCGCCGAGCGGCGACACGCCGCGCGATCGCGCGCGTGAGAAGGAGCGCCCCGCGATCGTTCCGCAGCTGCAGAAGCCGCTAACGCAGGAGTAGTCGACGGTCGCCGGTCGACAGTCCGCGGTCGCCGGCAACAGCGTCGGTGGGTTTCGCACCGCAGATCTTCCAAGCCGGAAAACCCCCGGCAACAGTCGACCGTAGACTGTAGACGGCATGTCGCCGGTCTCTGCGCGTCGTACTTTCACCGTTCACCTTCCCGACCGGCCACCGCTTTCACTTGGCGCGCGCACCCTCGTGATGGGCGTCCTCAACGTCACACCCGATTCCTTTTCCGACGGCGGCGTTGCCTTCGATCCTGCCCGTGCCGTTGACCTCGCGCTCGCGATGGAAGCCGAGGGCGCCGACGTCATCGACATTGGCGCAGAATCCACGCGGCCGGGCGCAGCGGCAGTCGATGCCCGGGAAGAGTGGGCCCGCCTTCGACCGGTGCTGAAGGGCTTAGCGACGCGCTTGCGCGTTCCGGTTTCGATCGACACCTACAAGGTGGACGTGGCGCGGCGTGCGCTCGACGCCGGCGTCGCGCTCGTCAATGACATCAGTGGGCTGGGTTATGATCCCGGCTTGGGCGCGCTCGTCGCGTCGCGTGGTGCGGCGCTCGTGCTGATGCATACGCGCGGACGGTCGGGTGACATGTACAAGCACGCGACGTACGACGATGTGACGAGCGAGGTCGCAAGGGAGCTGCAGCGAAGCATGGAGAGAGCCATCGGCTGCGGCATCGCGTTCGATCGAATCATCATCGACCCCGGCCTGGGCTTTGCCAAACGCGCCGAGCACAGCTTCACCGTCTTATCCGAATTGGATCGCCTCGCCTCCCTTGGCCGACCATTGCTGATCGGACCGTCGCGCAAATCGTTTCTATCGGCCGCGAGCGATGGTGCGCCGGCAGCGGAGCGCGACTGGGCGACGGCTGCCGCCGTTACGGCTGCAGTGCTGGCAGGCGCGCACATTGTGCGCGTACACCGTGTCCGTGAGATGGTGCAGGTCGTCCGGGTCGCCGATGCGGTGCGAAACGCCAAATGAGCTGGCTCACCGAACTGCTGCAGCGCCCTCCGGTCACGTGGTGGGACATCGTTGACATCACGATCGTTTCAATTGTCGTCTACGAGGTGTTGAAGCTCATTCGTGGCACGCACGCGGTGCAGATGGCGATGGGCATCGCGCTGCTGGTGGGCATGTTCTACCTCTCGCGCGGGCTGCAGCTCGAAACCGTCAACTGGCTCATTCGCAACGTGGTGGGCTATGTCGTTTTTGCCGCGATCGTGCTCATGCAGGCCGATATTCGGCGCGCGCTCGGAATGATCGGACGCGCGCCGTTTTTCCGGATTTTCCGCAGGCTCGATCGGACCGATGCAGACGACGACACAGTCGAGGAGATCGTCGTCGCCCTTCGGACACTCGCCTCCAAGCGGATCGGCGCCATCATCGTGGTCGAAAGGTCGATTGGACTACGCAATTACATCGAGAGCGGCATTCCGCTCGACGCACGGCTTACTTATGATCTGCTCGTGAGCATCTTTCAGGAGGGCTCGCCTCTTCACGACGGCGCCGTCATCGTGCAGGGCGATCGGATAGCGGCGGCCGCCTGTTTTCTGCCGCTGACGGTGAATCCTCGTCTTGGCCGCGAGCTCGGGTCACGGCATCGCGCCGCAATCGGCGTGACCGAAGAGAACGACGCCGTCGCGATGGTCGTGTCGGAAGAAACGGGCGTGATCTCGCTCGTCATCGAGGGCGCGATCGAGCGCAGCGTCGAGCCCGACCTGCTGCGCGCGCGGCTTGCGGCGCTCCTCCCGCGGGGTCGTCCGTCTCAACCGGCCGCTACCGGCTACTCCATGAGCTGATGGCGCCCTTTCCATTCCGCAATATCGGGTTGAAATTTTTGTCCATTTGCATCGCGATGCTGCTCTGGCTCGTCATCGCGGGCGACCGCATCGTGGAACGTGCAATCCGCGTTCCGGTGGAGTTCCAGAACCTGCCGGCTGGACTGGAAATCATCGGCGATCCTCTCGATACCATCGAAGTTCGCCTGCGCGGCTCGTCGGGCACGCTGGGACGCCTGGCGCCATCGGATACGTCGGCGGTGATCGATCTTCGCAGCGCGAAACCGGGACGGCGACTGTTTCATCTCACCGCGAATCAAGTGAACGTGCCGTACGGCATCGAGGTGATGCAGGTTGCGCCGGCGACGCTGCCGATTGAGTTCGAGAACTCGGCCGTCCGGATTCTTCAGGTGAGGCCCGCGCTCGAAGGGCGCCCCGCGCCCGGATATGAGGTGCTGAATGTGGTATCCAGCCCCGCCACGGTCGAGGTGGTTGGACCGGAGAGCTCGTTGCGCGGCATCGACGAAGCGATGACCGAGCCGGTATCGATTGCGAACGAACGGGGACCGCTGCGCGAGGTCGTCAACGTGGGCGTCGCCGACCCGAGCGTGCGGCTGCGATCGCCGCAAACTGCCAGCGTCACCGTACAAATCGGCCTGGGAACGACTACACGCACGCTGAGCGGCGTTCCCGTGACGATCGTGAACGCCGACGAGCGCTCGAAAGTGACTCCCCTGACGCCAAGGGTGTCGCTCACTGTCAAGGGCACCCGCGATGCGACCGAGGCGCTCACCCCCGACAGCGTGCGGGCGCAGGCCGATGTCTTGGGCTTGCCCCCTGGCGACCATACTGTGGAGGTGGACGCTCGAGTGGAGGCCGGGTTGACCGTTGAATCGATCACGCCGCGCGCCGTGCGGCTGAGGATTTCCACACCGTGAAACTCTTCGGAACCGACGGGATCAGGGGGCGCGCGGGTGCCGCGCCGCTCGATCCGCGAACCATCAATCGTGTGGGTGCCGCGCTCGTGCGCGCGTTGGAAGACGGCGCAAACGGATCCCGTCGGCGCGTGCTCATTGGCCGCGATACGCGCGAATCGGGCGAATGGATCGAGCGCGAGCTCACGCGTGGACTGTCGAGCGAGGGAGCGATCACCGTCAGCGCGGGGGTGATCCCGACGCCGGCGATCGCGTACCTGACCCGCAGTGAAGGGTTCGATGCCGGCATTGTCATCTCTGCCTCGCACAATCCGTATGAGGACAACGGCATCAAGGTGTTTTCGGGACGCGGTGAAAAGCTGACCGAAGCATTCGAATCGCGAATCGAGTCAATGGTCGGCAATGAAGCGTGGACGGTCGCAACGGGTTCGGGCGAGCCCCAACGCAGGGAGTTGTCACGGCAATATGTCGCCCATCTTCGGCAGATCATTGATTCTGCCGGACCGCTTGCTGGAAGCCGCATCGTGGTTGACTGCGCCAACGGCGCGACCGGCACTGTGGCGCCGACGCTCTTTCGCGATCTCGGGTTGGATGTGATCACGATCGGTAACGAACCGAACGGCCGCAACATCAACCTTCATAGCGGGTCCACTCACCTCGAAGTATTGCAAGCCAAAGTCACCGCCTCGGGCTCACGTTTGGGTGTGGCATTCGATGGCGACGGCGATCGCGCGTTGTTCGTCGACTCGCACGGCAATCCAGTAGACGGCGATGCGGTGATGCTCATGGCCGCCGAGCATCTGCAGAAGGAAGGTCGTCTCCGCGGCAACACCGTGGTGGCCACCGTGATGAGCAATATCGGGCTCGAGCTTGGGCTGCGCGCACGCGGAATCGATCTCGTGCGCGCGCCGGTCGGCGACAAGTACGTGATGGAGGAGATGCTCAAACGCGGCAGCGCGCTTGGCGGCGAGCAATCCGGCCACATCATCTTCGCCGATCATCTCTTCACCGGCGATGGCATTGCCACGACGTTGAACGTGCTCCGCATCATGATTGCGACCGGCAAAGAGCTCGAAGCGCTTGCCGCCCAGCTCGTCACCTATCCGCAGGTGCTGGTCAACGTCCGCGTGCGCGAACGGGGCGACTACAACGCCATTCCCGCAATTGCGGATGCGATCAAGAAAGTGGAAAGTCGTCTGACGGGGCACGGCAGGCTTTTGATTCGCTACTCGGGCACCGAACCGCTGCTGCGCATCATGCTCGAAGGAAAAGACGACGGCGAGATCAGGCGCTGGGCCAACGACCTCGCCGACGTCGTGCGCGCGCATCTGGGATGAGCCACAGATGTCGACCGATTCTGCGTAGTCAACCCTCATGGCCAAGCTCTCCGTCAACGTCAACAAGGTTGCGACGGTCCGCAACTCACGCGGTGGGAAGGTGCCCTCCGTGATCGATGCCGTGCGAGTGTGTCTGGACGCGGGGGCGCCCGGTATTACTGTTCATCCGCGCGCCGACGAGCGGCATATTACGGCGCGGGATGTTCGCGACATCACCGAAGAGCTTGTGCCGCTGAAGGGCCGCGTCGAATACAACATCGAAGGCGACCCGCGTGCCGATCTCGTGCGGCTCGTTCTCGATGTCAAGCCCGATCAATGCACGCTCGTTCCGGTGTCGCCCGGCGAGATTACCAGTCAGGCGGGATGGCCTGCCGATACGCCGCGGCAGGCGCTGGCGGGAATCATCGCGGCGATGAAGAGCGCGGGCGTTCGCGTCAGCCTGTTTATCGATCCGCGTCCAGAGATGGTCCGCTGGGCCAGGGATCTCGACGCCGACCGTATCGAGCTCTATACCGAACCATTTGCCCGGGCATTTGAACGCGGCGCGGCAGCCGCACAAGCGAGCTTCAAAACCTACGCTGAAGCTGCGATCCTTGCGCATGAGATCGGTCTCGGCATCAATGCGGGCCACGACCTTGATTTGCGCAACCTGACGATGTTCCGCACCCTTCCGCATCTTGCGGAAGTTTCGATCGGACACGCGCTGATCAGCCACGCGCTGTTTGTGGGGTTGCGTCAATCCGTCCGCGATTTTCTGGCGGCAGTGGCCGGCGCTCCCGCATGATCGCGCGCGCCGTGCTCGTCGCCGCTGTTTTTGCCCAGATCACGACTACCGCGCTCGCGGCGGAACGGCCCGTCACCTTTCCATCGCGTGACGGCACGCCGCTCGCGGCAACGTTGTATGAACCGTCCGTTCGGCCCGCGCCGGCAGTGGTGCTCGTGCATATGCTCGGCCGTTCGAAGGAGGACTGGGCCAGCATCGCCAATCTCCTGAGCGACGTTGGCGTGATCGCGCTCGCCATCGATTTGCGGGGACATGGACGATCCGCCGGATCGACAGCCCCGCTCGCGGCGATGGCCGACGATGTGCGCGCGGCGGTGTCGTGGTTGACGTCGCGGCCAGGGGTTCGGCCCGATCCGGTCGCCGTGGTGGGCGCCTCGCTCGGAGCCAGTCTGGCGGTGATGGCCGCGAGCGATTTCCCATTCGTTCGCGCCGTCGCGCTGATTTCGCCGTCACTCGATTACCGCGGGTTGCGTCTGGACAGCGCTGCGATGAAGAGACTCGGCGATCGACCGGTGTGGCTCGCTGCGAGCACAAAGGATCCCTATGCGCTACGTACGTTGCGCGATCTCGTGGCAGGTGGTGGGCGGCGAGAACAGCGCCTCAGCGACGCCGCCGCGCACGGCACCAACCTGCTCGCCGCCGATGCCGACCTCGCGCGCGGCCTGGTGGACTGGCTTCGCAACCAGCTGATATTCTGAATTTGGAGATGTCGAGATCACGAGATTCATGAAGTCCGAGTCCTTCGTCTTTGCAATCGCCGGCACGCTTTTCGGCATCATCGTCGGCTGGGTGTTCGGAAGCCAGCAGGCTACGCGCATACGACCCACCGCCGCGCCCGTCGCGCAGCAGGCGCCAGCCACCACGGCTAACACGCCCGCACCGGCCGTGCTCGACCAGAATCGCGTCCAGGCGCTCAAGAGCGTCGCCGACCAGAATCCCAAAGATCCACAGCCGCGCGTTGAACTGGGCAATCTCTATTTCGATTCCGAGCACTACACCGACGCGATCACGTGGTACGAGTCCGCGTATGCGTTGCAGCCGGACGATCCAAACGTGTCGACCGATTTGGGCGTGGCGTACTACTACACGAACCAGCCGGATCGCGCGATTGCGCAGTTTCAAAAATCGCTCGCGGTCGATCCCAAACACACGAAGACGCTGCTCAACATGGGAATCGTGAAAGCATTCGGCAAACAGGATCTCGACGGCGCTGCCCAGGCGTGGCAACAGGTGGTGGCGATTTCGCCGAACAGCCCCGAAGGGCAGGCCGCCAACAAGGCGCTCGAAGGATTGCGCAACGCACATCCCACCACGACCAAGCCAGGCGGAAGCGGAGGGCAGTAGCCCGTGTTCTGGCGGCAACTCCTCCTCTTTCTTCTCGTTTTGTTCCTGGTGCGCGCGCTGTGGCGCCTGCTCGGCGGGATCGTGCGCGGCGCGATTTCCGTCGGTCCGGCGGCCCCGGGCCACCGCCGGGCCGACCCTCCGGCAGTGAAGATGTCCCGCGATCCAGTTTGCGGCACCTACGTGGTGCCCGGCAAAGCGCTGGAGCTCGCCAAGGGACGCGAGACGTTGTACTTCTGCTCCGAACGCTGCCGCGACGAGTGGCTGAATGCGCACTGAAGAACAGGTCCGCAGCGACATCGTCGACATCGGACGCCGGCTCTGGGCGCGCGGCTACGTGGCCTCGAACGACGGCAATATCAGCGTGCGTCTCGATGACCGCCGCCTGATGACGACGCCGGCCAACGTGTCGAAGGGGTTTATGACACCCGACATGATGGTGGTCACGGATTTCGAAGGCAAAAAACTCTCAGGCGATCGCAAAGCGTCATCAGAGATCAAAATGCACCTGCAGGTGTATCGCGATCGGCCTGACGCAAACGCTGTTGTTCACGCACATCCGCCTACTGCGACCGGATTTGCCGTCGCCGGCATTCCGCTCGATCGCGCCGTGCTTGCCGAAGTGGTGACGACGCTGGGCAGCATTCCGATTGCGGAGTACGCGACGCCCTCGACCGACGAACTGCCGGCGGCGTGCAGCAAATACCTGAAAGCGCATGACGGGCTGCTGCTCGCCAATCATGGCGCGCTCGCGATTGGCCCGGACTTGTTCACCGCCTACTATCGGATGGAAACCATCGAGCACTTCGCGAAAATCTCGCTTGTCACGCGCATGCTCGGGCGCGAGCATCTCTTGTCGCGCGAGGAAGTGCAGCGGCTGCAAGGACTGCGCGGCATGTACGGCATCGCGTCGCCCGCGCCGGTGTGCGCCGATGAAACGGCTACCGTGGGTGCCGCTGGCCAGGTGGAGTGTCAGGTAGTGCAGGCGCCGGCGTCGCCTTCGGGCGCGCGGCTGGTGGTCGACACGCTCGGCGGCCGCCGACTGAGCGGCGACGGTGAAATTCGGCTAACATACCGCGAACTGACGGCGCTGATTGAGGACGCCGTGCGCAATCTGAAGTAGCGCGGACCTTTAGGCCCGCGAATCAGGAGACACGAATGGGTGAAGCGCTCGGGATGGTCGAGACCAAAGGCCTGGTCGCAATGATTGAAGCGGCCGACGCCATGGTCAAGGCTGCCAAGGTGACGCTCGTCGGCTGGGAAAAGATCGGCGCCGGATATGTAACCGCCATCGTGCGCGGTGACGTCGCGGCAGTCAAAGCAGCGACCGACGCGGGCGCAGCCGCGGCGCGTCGCGTTGGCGAGCTCGTTTCGGTGCATGTGATCCCACGTCCGCACGCGAACCTTGAAGACGTCCTGCCGATTGGCAAGGCAAACGCGAAAGTCTAAGAACCGTGTCATGTGGCGAGATGGTGATGTGGTGATGTCGCGATGTCATGTCGTGATGGGTTGATGTGTTGATGTGTCTGGAGATGTTGCGATGTCATGTCCGCCACATCCTTTACATCACATCGTCACTTCGCCAGACACATCGTCACTTCGCCAGACACATCGCCACATCCTCACATCAGCACATGACATCGCCACATCACCCACATCGCCACATCGCCACATCGCACGTTTACTTTGTATGATCCTCGCTCGCATCGTCGGCACGGTCGTCGCCACGCGCAAAGATCCGCGTCTCGTCAGCAACAAGCTGTTGCTGGCGCGGACGGTCGATCCGCGCGACCAAAGCCGGCTCGAAGGCGGCTATCTCGTGGCGGTCGACACCGTCGACGCCGGGGTCGGTGAAACTGTGCTCATCGTCAGCGGCAGCTCGGCGCGCATGGCTTCAGGGATGAAAGACTGCCCCGTCGACGCGGCCGTGGTCGGCATCATCGACACTGTTGATCTTTCCGAGTAGCCATGCAGATTGCCCGCGTTATCGGTCATCTGGTCGCGACGCGCAAGGAGCCGGCGTTCGAGGGAATCAAGCTGCTGATCATTCAGCCGCTAACCGCGGAAGGCCAGGACAGCGGCCGTCCCATCGTCGCCGTCGACTCGGTTGGCGCGGGCGTGGGCGAGAACGTATTCTTCGTGCGGGGGAAGGAAGCAAGCTTCCCGTGGTCTCCGACGGAAGTGCCGGCTGACGCCGGAATCGTCGGGATCATCGATCACTGGACGTTAGCTGATGCGGGCACGCAGGGAGACAAGACGTGATCCTCGCCCGCGTGGTCGGCGAAGTTGTGTCGACGCAGAAGCGGCCACAGTTCGACGGCGCGAAGCTGCTCATCCTGCAGCCGGAAACGCCCGCCGGCACGAAAAGTGGCGGCGCGTTGCTGGCAATTGATTCGGTCGGCGCCGGCCGCGGCGAACTGGTGATTGCGGTGCTCGAAGGGCGCGCCGCCGGCGAAGCGCTCGGCAAGAAGCTCGCGCCCGTCGATGCCGCGATTCTTGGTATCGTGGATCACGTAGATCTGCACGAATGACAGACGACGAACTGCGTGCGCTCGTGCGCGACGCGATCGCACGGCATCTGGGCGGCGTCACGCCGGCGCCGCCGGCAGCCGCTGCACCCGTGCCGTTGTGGCGCGCACATCCAAGCTTTGCCAGGCTACTCGTGCCGTCCGGCACGGACATGGACGGACCGTGCGTGATCGAGCCGACGGTCCATTGCAATCACTGTGGGTTCTGCCAATCGTACGGCCATTAAGCCCTCCGTCCTCCTCACGCGCCGTGTCCCCTCTTCCGTTATCAGCAAGCTCGAAGCGGTTTGCGATGTCGAGCTGTACTCGGGCCGCTCGGCGATTCCCCGCGAGGAGCTGATCGAACGTATCGACGGCAAGCACGCGCTGATCTGCCTGTTGACGGATCGAATCGATCGTGAAGTGCTGGATGCGGGACGCGAGCTGAAGATCGTTGCCAACATCGCCGTCGGCTTCAACAACATCGACGTCGCCGCATGCCGCGCGCGGGGCATCGCGGTCACCAACACGCCGGATGTGCTGACGAACGCCTGTGCCGACTTTACGTGGGCGCTGATTCTCGGCATTACCCGGCGCCTCGGCGAAGGCGAACGCGAACTACGGCGCGGCGACTGGAAAGGCTGGGCGCTCGATCATCTGCTCGGGATGGAGCTCCGCGACAAACAGCTTGGCATCGTCGGAGTCGGGAGGATTGGCCGCGCCGTGGCCGGCAAGGCTCCGGCGTTCGGCATGAGAGTGGCGTACACCGCGCGCCATTCGATCGATCTCGCAGACGCCGAATACATGACGCTCGATCGACTGCTCGCCACATCCGATGTGGTGTCGCTTCATTGCCCGTTGACGGCGGAAACCCGCCATCTGATCGACCGCAAGGCGCTTGCCAAGATGAAGCGGTCCGCTTATCTCATCAACACGTCGCGGGGGCCGGTGATCGATGAAGCCGGACTGGCCTGGGCACTCCGCGAACGGTTGATCGTCGGCGCCGCCCTGGATGTCTACGAAGACGAGCCCAAGGTGCATCCGGATCTGCTCAGGCTCGAGAACGTCATGTTGATCCCTCACCTCGCCAGTGCGACAACCGAAACGCGCACCGCGATGGCTGATCTGGCCGCCGCGAACGTCATTGCCGTGTTGAGCGGCGAGTCGCCCGTCACGCCGGTATGAGCGCGCGCGCCGTCTCGCCGATCGAAGTCAAGCGC
Organism: Acidobacteriota bacterium; assembly: GCA_046727855.1. Taxonomy (GTDB): domain Bacteria; phylum Acidobacteriota; class Vicinamibacteria; order Vicinamibacterales; family UBA2999; genus DASPWV01. The sequence goes on along the minus strand of JBKPDL010000179.1, from coordinate 30,413 downwards.
GTGATGCAGACGCTCGCGCGCGCGATCGACGGCATGGCGCTGCCGGCGATCGAGAAGTTGTCCGAGGAGCACAAGGAAGATCCCTTCCGGATCCTGATCGGTACTATCCTGTCCGCGCGCACGCAGGACGCGACCACGCACGCCGCGGCCACACGTCTCTTTCGCGTGGCGCGTTCCCCGCACGCGATGGCCAGGCTCTCGATAAAACAGATCGAGAAGCGTATTTACCCGGTCAGCTTCTACCGGAACAAGGCCAGATTCGTGCAGGCCACTTGTCGAGCGCTTGTCGATCGCTTTAGCGGCAGGGTGCCGCGCACGATGGAGGAGCTGCTGACGCTGCCCGGCGTCGGCCGGAAAACCGCCAATCTCGTTCTGATCGTCGGTTTTCAAAGCGCAAAGAACATTTGCGTCGACACGCATGTGCATCGCATTTCGAATCGCCTGGGGTGGGTGCGCACACGCGAACCTGGCGAAACCGAGCAGGCGCTATATGCAGTGACCGGACAACGCTGGTGGCCGTCCATCAACCTCTATCTCGTCACGTGGGGCCAGAACGTGTGCCGGCCGCTCTATCCGCGGTGCGGCAGCTGCGCCCTGGCCGCGAAATGTCCAAAGGTCGGAGTAAAATCTCGCTAATCAAGGAGTTCATCGATGCGATTTACGGGTGCGCTGGCCGTTATTTCGACGCTGTTTCTGGGGAATTTGATCGCGCAGGGTGGCGGGACCGCGAAGCCGGCGGCTCCCGCAACGTCACAGCCGGCCAAGCCGGCAGCCGCGCCGGCAAGCGGCGCCGGTCCGGTGATTGTGGTTGAAACAGAAAAAGGCACGTTCGAATTCGAGACCTATCCCACAGAAGCGCCGCAGACCGTCAAGCAGATCGTTGGCCTCGTGCAGAAGCGCTTCTACAACGGTCAGCGCGTTCATCGCGTCGTTCCCGGCTTCGTCGTTCAGATGGGCGATCCCGCGTCGCGTGACATGACGAAGAAGGCAGAATGGGGGAGAGGCGGCAGCGGCACGCCAATCGGTGCCGCCGAGTTCTCGAAGACACGTACGCACGTCCTGGGCGCCGTGGCCATGGCGCACGCCGGCGACGCGAGCAGAGCCGACAGCCAGTTTTACGTGACGCTTGCGCCGCAGCCGGCACTCGACGGGAAATACACCGTCTTCGGCAAAGTGACCTCGGGCATGGACGTCGTCCAGAAGATCGAAGTTGGCGATCGGATCATCAGAGCAACCGTGAAGGAGGCAAAGTAGTCACTTTGCCTTCGAGCATTGGGTAGCGCTCGACCAGCTCGGCGGGCATCGGTGCGGTCACCGGCTCGTCGAGCAAGTGGCGCAACATCGCCGCGTCGGCGACCGACTGCGCCGCGAAGTGATTGTTCAAGTACGCATAGAGCTTTTTCACCTGCGCGCGCGCCGTTTGGACGATGTGTGCGAACGGCTTGAGTTCGGCTGCCGAATAGAGATAGTTGTAGCGATCTTCCGATTTCTCGTGCTTCCACCACTGCTCTGCGTTACGGCCATGGAGACGCAGGTAGTAGAACGTCTTCACGTTCGGCATGAGATCCTGACGGATTGAGAACCTGAATTTCGGCTCGTCGATCTGCGTCCATGCCGCGCCGTACTCGTTGAGCAACTCGAACAGATCCTGCGGATAGGTGCTCCAGCTCTTGTGCCGCAGTTCGACCGTGACCGGGTAGTCGCGGAACGTTTCCAGCAACCAGCGCATGTAGTCGCGCGCCTCAGGCGTGTCTTTGAAACTCGCGGGGAACTGCGCGAGCAGCGCGCCGAGACGGTCGGCAGCAGCCAGCGGATCGATGCCTCTCTTGAATTCGTCCACGTCGGCAGGATTGATGTCGCTCTTGTCACGCGTCATACCGGGATGCGTGAACTTCTGATAAAGCTTCACTGAGAATTCAAAGCCGGGAGGCGTTTTCTCGACCCACGCGAGGCTCACCTCCCGCCGCGGCTGGCCGTAGAACGTGGTGTTGACCTCGACGCTGTTGAACCGCTCGGCGTAGAAGCGGAGCTCGTCGAAGTCTCGGCCGCGGCGGCCGCGGGGGGGATAGAAAATGCCGTTCCACGTTCCGCGTCCGCTCGGATAATTCCACCCAGAGGTACCGATGAATATTGCCATGCCGAGGTTCCGAGGTCGCGGTTCCCAGGTCGAAGTTCCGAGGGTGCAAAGTCTGGCGTTGCAGACCGTCGAACCCAGGAACGTCGGACCCCCGGAACTTCGATTGTTACAATGAAATGTTCAGGCAATGCTGACAGTCAACGAGATTTTTCACTCGATTCAGGGCGAATCGACCTTTGCCGGCGAGCCGTGTGTATTTGTACGGCTCACCGCCTGCGATCTCCGTTGCAGTTGGTGCGACACGCCGTACGCCTTCTATGAAGGGCGCAAGATGTCGGTGGACGAGGTCCTGAGCGAGGTTGAGAAGTTCAACTGTCGAACCGTGGAAGTCACCGGTGGCGAGCCGTTACTGCAGCGCGAAGTCTATCCCTTGATGAGCCGCCTGCTCGCGTCGGGCAAGACGGTTCTTCTGGAGACTGGAGGGCATCGAAGCATCGAGGCGGTGCCCGCAGGCGTCGTTCGCATCGTCGACGTGAAGTGTCCCGGCTCAGGCGAGTCGGACAAGATGGATTGGGACAATCTGAAGCGGGTCACGAAAGCAGACCAGGTGAAATTCGTCATCAACGATCGGCGCGACTACGAATTCGCGCGCGACGTTGTCACGCGCGAGGCGCTGTCGGACCGTGTCGGGGCCATTCTGTTCTCGCCTGTGCACGGTATCATGGACGCAAGAGAGCTTGCGGCGTGGATTCTCGGCGACGCATTGCCGGTGCGCCTGCAGTTGCAGGCGCACAAGTTCATCTGGGGTCCTGACGCTCGAGGCGTCTGATTCGTGACACGTCCGCCGGCGGTGATTCTTCTGAGCGGCGGGCTGGATTCCTACACGGCCGCCGCCGTCGCCAGGCGCGACGGCTTTTCGCTCTACGCGCTCAGCATCAATTACGGGCAGCGGCACCGGCGCGAGCTGCAGGCCGCGCGCGACGTTGCCGCGTCGCTCGACGTCGTTCGGCATCTGGAGCTCGCACTCGATCTCACGCGCCTTGGCGGGTCGGCGCTCACGGCCGACATCGACGTGCCGAAAGATCAGGAGATTGATCCGAGCCGGATTCCGGTCACGTACGTGCCGGCGCGGAACACGATCTTCCTCTCGCTCGCGCTCGGCTGGGCGGAAGTGATTGGCGCCGCCGACATCTTCATCGGTGTCAACGCGCTCGACTACTCCGGGTATCCCGATTGCCGTCCCCAGTTCATCGCCGCATTCGAACGGCTTGCGAACGTGGCCACTCGGGCCGGCGTCGAGGGACGTCAACTGAGAATACACACGCCGCTGATTACGTTGTCGAAGGGCGAGATCATCCGTCTCGGATTCTCGCTGGGGCTCGACTACGGCAGGACGCACAGCTGCTATGACCCGCTGGCGGATGGCAGTCCCTGCCGGCATTGCGATAGCTGCCGATTGCGGGCCGCCGGCTTCGCGGCGGCCGGGGCCGTCGATCCGCTGCTCGCATCCTGTTAACATTTCGCGCTGTGGCCCAGCCGCTGCGTCGACAGATTATCGTCTTGAATGCGGCAATCGCGCTGCCCGTGTTCGCGATCATCGCCTGGTCCGCGCGACAAACCTATTTCGAACAAATCCAGCAATTGCAGGGTGAAACCCAGGCGATGGCGTCGGTCATCGTCGTCTACCTGCAGCGCAATCCCGACCTCGCGTCGGCGCAATCGGTGATTGAACGGATTGCTCTGCCGGGGGGCTCGGTGATCACGATTACCGACGATCGTGGTGTGGTGCTGGCGCGGAGCCGTGACCGCGAGCGGTATGTCGGGAAGCCGGTTGACCGTGCCGCCCCGGCTCGGATGGTGCCTTCATCGCAGGTGCTCGAAGGCATGGATCGGATCGAGCGGGTATTCGCGAACGCCGTGTACCCGCAGGGCCCGTGGCTGGTGAGCGTGGGCATCCCCACCGCCGTTGCCGTCGAGCGGATCCAGCCGACGTATCAGCGGACCGTGTTGCTCAGCATCGGCGCCACGCTGTTCACGCTGCTCGTCGAGTTTCTGATCGTCCGCCGCTACACGAACGCGTTTCACCGCATGACCGAAAGCTCGGCGCGCGTTGCCGCAGGCGACCTGTCGCCGGACCCGCCGCGTCCCATGCCTTCACTGGAAATGGAACGGCTGCAAACCTCTTTCATCGAGATGGTGCGGAAGCTGCGTGAAGCGCGTGAGGCGTTGTCCTCGCAGGTCGTCGAAGAGCGCCGCGTTCGCGAAGAGCTCGAGCTGCTCCAGCGGCAAGTGATTCGGCAGGAGCGCCTTGCCGCCATCGGCGTGCTGGTGTCCGGCGTTGCGCACGAATTGAACAACCCGCTGCAGGCCATTCTGGGCTTCGCCGAGCTGCTCCAGATGCGACGCGATTTGCCGCCGCAGATCAGATCCGATCTGGAGCTGATTCAGAAGGAGAGCGTCCGCGCCAGCGCCATCATTCGGAATCTCTCGCGTTTTGGGCGCCAGCAGACTTCGGACCCCATGCCGATCCGCCTGCGCGACGTCGTCGCGTCCGTGCTGGAGCTGCGCCAGCGAAAGCTCGACGAGAGCAATATCGACTTCGACGTCGACGATCGCGCCGCGCAGCGGGTGCTCGCGATCTTCACCGAGCTGCAGCAGGTCGTGCTCAACTTCGTCATCAACGCCGAGCAGGCGGTGCTGCACGCCAGGACGCCTCACCGCATTCTGATTCGGATGCTGGACGTCGGCGAACGGGTGCGGCTGGAAGTGCAGGACAGTGGTCCCGGTGTGCCGCGCGAGCACGAGCCCAAGCTCTTTCAACCGTTTTTCACGACCAAGTCGGTCGGCGAAGGCACCGGGCTCGGTCTGTCCATCAGTTACGGCATCATCCAGTCACACGGCGGCACCATCGGCTACGCACCGGCGCCAGGCGGAGGCGCGATCTTCTATTTCGACCTGCCCAGCGCGCCCGTGGCCGCCGGGTCACCGCATCACTCATGACCACACGCCTGTATTACCAGGAACCATACAAGACGACGTTCGAAGCCGTCGTGACCGTCTGCGAAACCGCCGGCGATCGTCCGCAGGTGCTGCTGGATCAGACGGCCTTTTACCCGACGTCGGGCGGTCAGCCATTCGATATCGGCACGCTCGGCGACGCGCAGGTCGTCGACGTGATCGAGCGCGAAGACGGCGAGATTGCGCATATCGTGGATCGCAGGCTCGAGGTCGGCGCACGCGTGAGCGGCATCGTGGACTGGCCGCGCCGCTTCGATCACATGCAACAGCACACGGGGCAGCACGTGCTGTCGGCGGCCTTCGACCGCCGCTTCAACGCGCGCACCGAGAGCTTCCATCTCGGCTCAACCGCTTCCACGATCGACCTGGGCCGCGACGTGTCGGGCAGCGAGATTGCGGCGGCGGAAGAGGAGGCCAATCGCATTGTGTGGGAAGACCGGCCAGTCGCCATTCGATTCGCGACTGCCGAAGAGGCCGCGTCGCTGCCGCTTCGCAAAGAACCCGCGCGCGGCGGTCCACTGCGCTTGATCGACATCGAAGATTTCGATCTGTCCGCCTGCGGTGGCACACACGTGGCGCGGACCGGCGCGATCGGCCTCATCGCGATCGCCGGCGCCGAGAAGTTCCGGAGCGGCACGCGCGTGGAGTTCCTTTGCGGCGGGCGCGCGCTAGTGCGGTTTCGAGCGTGGCGCGATGCGTTCGCCGCGACGCAGAAATACTTCTCGGTGGCGCCGTCGGAGCTTGCCGCCGGCGTCGAGCGGCTGCAGTCAGACGCCAAAACCCTGCAACGCACCATTCGCGGCCTGCAGGAGCAGTTGGCCGTGCATGAAGCCTCGGCTCTCGTCGCGCGCGGAGAACATGCAGGCGATCGCGTCATCGTCGTCGAAGCACTCGAGAGATGGGATGCGGCGGGACTGAAATCGCTCGCCGCGGCAGCATCCGCTGCCGAGCCGCGAAGTGCGATTGCGTTGTTCACATCCACGTCTCCGGCGCTCGTCGTCATTGCGCGCGGAAAGGAAGGCCGCGTCGACGCAGCCGTCGTACTCAAGGCTTTGACCGGCCGCTTCGGGGGAAGAGGCGGCGGAAAACCGGACCTCGCGCAGGGTGGTGGATTGATTGGTGCGGGCGCTGATCTCGTGGCTGCCGCTCGCGAGCTGCTTGCGGATTGAAGCGGTTACGGGGATTGAGGCATTCGCGCGATGCCTTCAATCCGCCGTCATTATCGCGGCGCCATCCGCAGCGCGCCATCCAATCTGATCACTTCCCCATTCAGCATCTCGTTGTCCACGATGTGACGCACGAGCGCGCCGTACTCCTCTGGTCGGCCGAGACGCGAAGGGAAGGGGACCTGCTGTCCGAGCGACACGCGTGCGGCTTCGGGGAGGCTCGCAAGCAACGGCGTGTCGAAGATTCCGGGAGCAATCGTCACCACGCGCACGCCGGAGGCCGCAAACTCCCGCGCGATCGGCAGTGTCATCCCGACGATGCCGCCTTTTGATGCGGCATACGCCGGCTGCCCGATCTGACCGTCGAAGGCAGCGATCGATGCGGTGTTCACGATCACGCCGCGTTCACCACTCGCCTCAGGCGTGTTTTGCGTCAAGACGACGGCCGCTAGGCGAATCACGTTGAACGTACCGACCAGATTCACTCGGATCGTTTTCTCGAACAGGTCGAGCGGGTGCGGGCCGTTTCTTCCCAGCACTTTCGCTGCCGGGCCTATGCCGGCCGCGTTAATGACGCCGTTCAGCGCGCCAAACGTAGATACTGCAAGATCAATGGCCGCTTTGACTTGTTCTTCGCTTGCGACGTCGGCTTGCGCGAACTTCGCGCTGCTGCCAAGCGCCTGTTCCGCCGCTCGTCCGGTGTCCGCGTTGACGTCGAGCAGAATCGCCCGTCCGCCCGCCTTGATGAGTGCTTCAGCAGCGGCGCGTCCAAGTCCCGACGCGCCGCCCGTTACGATGAATGATTTGTTCGCGATGTGCATAGCCAACCTCGAAGGATAACCCGCCTTCGCTCGCCATGTTGCACCACGAGCTTCGGCGCGGCAGGCTCCGCCTGCGCCCGCCCTGGCCGATGACGGGCTTTGGCTAGACAGGTATTACAATTTGAGGCTGCATGATTCGTTACGAACATCACTACTACGGCGGCGCGTGGCAGAAACCGCTTGGCTCGGAATCGATCGATGTCATCTCGTCGGCAAGCGAAGAGGTCATCGGCCGAGTGCCGCGTGGGACGGCTGAAGATGTGGACCGCGCAGTCGCCGCCGCGCGAAAGGCGTTTGACGGCGGCTGGAGCACGGCCACGGTCGACGAGCGCGCAGCGTGGCTCGAAAAACTGTCGGCTGCCATGAAGACACGCGTGCCGCAGGTTGCCGAAGCGATCGCTCACGAAGTGGGAACCGCCATCGGCTACGCCACGCGCGTGCAGGCGGAGTTTCCGATCTCGATGATCGGAATGAACGCCAAGTTCATTCGCGAGTTCAAGTTCGAAGAGGAGTTGGGCAATTCACTCGTGGTCAAGGAACCAGTCGGCGTTGTCGGCTGTGTCACCCCGTGGAACTATCCACTCCATCAGGTGGTCTGCAAGATTGCGCCAGCAATTGCCGCCGGTTGCACCATTGTCTTGAAACCGGCGGAGCTTGCTCCGCTCACGGCGCTGATGCTCGCCGACGCGGCTCACGAGATCGGGCTTCCGGCGGGTGTGCTCAACGTGGTCTGCGGCTCGGGCCGGGTCGTCGGCGAGGCTATCGTGTCGCATCCGGGTGTGGACATGGTGAGTTTCACCGGTTCCCTGCAGGCGGGTCGCCGCGTCGCGTCGCTCGCGGGCGAGAGCATCAAGAAAGTGTGTCTCGAGCTCGGCGGCAAATCGGCGTTTATCGTTCTGGACGACGCGCCGTTTGAGAAGGCGATTCCCGCGGGCGTGAACAGCTGCATGCAGAACTCGGGGCAGACCTGCTCCGCCTGGACGCGCATGATTGTTCCGCGAGCACGGCAGGCCGAGGCGCTCGAGTTGGCCCGGGCGCAGCTCGCCAAATTAACGCTTGGTGATCCGTTCGATCCGCAAACGAAGCTGGGGCCTCTCTCGTCGGCAAATCAGCGCGACACCGTGCTGCAGTACGTCGAAAAAGGAAAGAAAGAAGGCGCGGAACTGGTCGCCGGGGGTGGACAACCAGGCAATCTCAAAAAAGGCTTCTACGTCGAGCCCACGATTTTCGCCAACGTCGACAACCGGATGACGATCGCCCAGGAGGAGATCTTCGGGCCAGTTCTGGCCGTCGAACCGTACGACAGCGAAGAGGAGGCCATCCGCATCGCCAACGATTCGATTTACGGACTGGCTGGCGGTGTTTGGGCGGCAACGCCGGAAAAGGCGCTCGACGTCGCGCGGCGCATGCGGACGGGACAAATCGACATTAATGGTGGGCGCTTCAACGTTCTTGCGCCGTTTGGCGGTTATAAGAAGTCCGGGATCGGTCGCGAGATTGGTCCGCTGGCGCTCGACGAGTTCTTCCAGCTCAAGTCAATTCAACGATGAGAATCTGCCGGAGTTCCGGCAGTTCTCGCCGTCGCGCAGTTGAAATGAGGGTTTTCGCGCGGTTTTTCCGGCCCGCTGGGCCGGGCATGCTTACTGCTGTCGACTGAGACGATGTTTGCTGCGTTTGCCGGCCTCTTTGCCGGACTCATCCACGTGCTCTCTGGACCGGATCATCTCGCGGCGGTGGCCCCCCTTGCCGCCGATCGCACGCAGCCGCAGTGGCGGTCCGGATTTCACTGGGGCATCGGCCACACCGCCGGCGTGGTCCTCATCGGGCTATTGCTGCTGGCATTCCGCGGCCTCGTCCCCGTCGACATCATTTCCGCGTATAGCGAGCGCGTTGTCGGCGTGGTGCTTCTCGCCGTGGGCGTGTGGGGAGCGCGTAACGCACGTCGCCTGCAAATCCATCGGCACGAAACCGGCCACGTGCATGCGCACGTCAAGACGTCGCCGCATCAGCGCCTCGATGCGCGCGAACACGCACATCAGCATCATCACCCCCGCCTGCACGGTCACGCACGCACCCGCGCGTCGTTCGCGATGGGCACGCTGCATGGACTCGCGGGCAGCTCGCATCTGTTCGGCGTGCTTCCCGCGCTTGCGTTGCCGACGCAGTCGGCGGCGATTTCCTACCTCGCCGGTTTTGGGGTTGGTGCCATCGCCGCGATGACGGCATTCGCGGCCATCGTCGGCGTTCTCGCCGCGCGCGCGGGTCGCCGCGGCGCCGTCGCACACCGCGCGATGCTCTACGCCTGCTCGCTCTCGGCTTTGGTCGTTGGCAGCTTCTGGCTCGTCGGATAACGAACTGCTACGATTCGCTGCGGTGTCCAAGCGGCTGAAATTGCTGCCAGGAATCGCGGCGGCTGTTCTGGTGATGTTCGCGGGTTTCTGGCTCGCGGACGTCCTTGGCCGCGCGATGATGCTGGCGCGCGGCCTGAATACGAGCACGCCCATCTCGGGCGTGCCGGTAGCGATCGTCATCGGCCTGCTGCTGCGCAATCTCGTGCCACTTCCGACGATTCTCACCCCTGGCCTCAAATTCTGCGTCACAACCGTTCTTCGACTTGGCATTGTGCTGGTTGGCATCCGCCTCAGTGCATTTGACGTGCTGCGCCTCGGCGCAGCGGGTGTGCCAGTTGTGCTTGCCGCGATCGCAACGGGTTTGATTTTCGTGACCTGGTTCAATCGCAAGCTCGGTCTGCCGCCACGGCTCGGAACGCTGATTGCCGCGGGGACGAGCATTTGCGGCGTCACGGCGATCGTGTCGACCGCGCCGGCCATTGAAGCCGACGAACGCGAAGTGGCGTATGCGGTGGCCAACGTCGTCGCGTTTGGCCTGTTCGGCATGCTGACGTATCCGTACCTTGCGCATGTGTTTCTGGCGCGATCAGAAACGGTGGGACTCTTTCTCGGCACCGCCGTGCACGATACCTCGCAAGTCGTGGGCGCGGCGCTCACATACCGGCAGATGTACGCCGATGATGTCGTGCTGAGTGTCGCGACGGTGACAAAGCTGACGCGAAATCTTTTCCTCGCTGCCGTGATTCCCCTGCTCACCTGGATGCACGTGCATGCGACGCACAAAGCGGCCGGCACACGTCCCACAGCGAAGTGGATGTCCTACGTGCCGGGGTTCGTCATCGGCTTTCTCATCATGGCGCTCATCCGCACGATTGGCGATGCCGGCGTGCGCGCCACGGGTCAGGCATATGGCTTGATTTACGCCGGCGACTGGTCGCGCGTGACCACGCAGATCGGCGACTACTGGGCTGGCCGGATCCTGCTGGGCACGGCCATGGCTGCGGTGGGATTGAATACGAGCTTCGGTGTATTCAAAGGTGTGGGCGCGAAGCCGTTTGCCGTCGGGTTCGCCGGCGCACTTGCAGTGGGCGCGGTTGGCTTGCTGATGGCGACTCTCCTCGGGCGCTTCGTATCGCTGTAGCTCTCGCGGCAACCCGGCCGACCTCGAGGTCCGCGGCTACGCTGCGCTTTGCCGAAGCTGCCTTCCGCGGCGAAAGGGCACTACCGCGGTGCGTACTGAATCACGCGGATGAGCGCCTTTTCCATCGTCGCGTCGACCTCCTCGGTCGGCACGAGAAAGTTGTTGGCGATCATCGAAAACACCATCGGTTCGCCGGCTATTGTCACCGCGTAGCCCGACAGCGCGCGCACGTTGGAGAGCGTGCCGGTCTTGGCCCATACGCGATTTTCGGCGAGCGTGCCTTTCATCCGCTCGGCGAGCGTGCCGCTCACGCCTGCAACAGGCAGTGCGGAACGGAAACCGGCTGTGTGCTTGGCGTCCTTTGATAAGTGAATGAGCAGGCGTGTCGTCGCTTCAGGCGACAGATAATCCTGTCGCGAGAGCCCCGAACCGTCGCGCGCGAGATAGAGGTCCGGTCCGACGTTCCACGCCGCCAACTGCTCCCGTAGCACTTCGAGTCCAGCCGCAGCAGTTGCGGGCTTGTCGATGGGCGCCAGTGCGCGCAGCAGCGTCTCCGCGTATTCGTTGCGGCTCCACTTGAGACAGACGTCGATGATCTCGGAGAGCGGCGGAGAGCGATCCAGCAGCAACTCCGTGGCGTGCGCGATGTCGGGCGCAACGGAAAGATCGTCGACGTCAATCGCGCCATCGCCGACGCTGATGCCATGCCGGGCGAGGGCTTCCTGCAGCGCGTTCACGTACAGCCGCGTCGGGTTCTCCAGCGACGCCGTGATCGTGACCGGCTTTCCAGCCGACGCGACTTGGCCGCGCAGGTGAAGCAACGGAGAGCCGGGCAGCCGGACGATATCGACGTTCGTCTCCGCCTCCCGCGCAACCGTCTTGACGTCGTTAGCGAGCCTCAGCCCGTGCCCCACAGAGGCAATCGACACAGTGGCCGGAGCACCCGCTTGCGCATCGGGACTGACAACGATTTCAATCTGGTTCTCGTTGTATTGCAGCGCGCCCACAGCGGTGCCGTAGCCATAAGGCAGGTTGTCCCAAGACCATCCCTGACCGAAGCCCGGCTCCGCGAACGCGTTGTCGTCGCCGATCAACTGACCGCTGATCGCCCGGATGCCCAGGTTGCGGAGTGCCGCGGCCCAGCTGTCGAACACATGCCACCTGTCGGTGTGCCGCGGGTTGATTGACGGATCGCCGTTGCTCACGACAACGAGATTGCCCTTGAGTGTGCCATCCTCGCCTATTGGTCCGGTCGCAAGAATCCTCGTCGTGAATCGATAGTCCCAGCCCAGTCGCTCGGCAGCAACGGCCGTCGTCAGCAGCTTTTGGTTGGAGGCGGGGAGGAGCAGCTTAGTGGCGTTGTAGCTGTAAAGGATTTCGCCTGTGCTCAACGAGGCGATGTTTACGCCCCATAACGCGTGATCCACGGCCGAGGCCGTGAAGAGGGACTCGAGATCCTGGCGGAGCTGTTGCCTGGGCTCTGGCTGTGCGCGCGCGATCGGGCGCGGCGGCGTTGGTGCTGGAGGGGCCGGACGTGCGGCAGGCGCACGCGACGCGCACGCCGACGCCAGCAAGGCGGCAAGAACAGCCGCCGTGAGCGCGCGCGTCATTTAACGACCGCGTCGAGCGCCTTGATTGTCTCTCCGTGATTGGTTGCGTCTACGCGTCCCGCGCCCGCTTCGCCGTCGCGCGTCGCCACGACATCGCTCCCGGCTTTCCCGATGCGAACGCGTTCGAACTTGCCCTCGTCGTGACTGGTGGACACGACCAGCTCCGGCTGCGGCGGCGCGGTGGCGCCAAACGACTCGAAGCGCAGATTCGACAGCTTTGACAGCAGATCGTCCATCTTCGCGGTATCGACATCGGCGGCAGCGCCTCCATTGATGGTGCGCTGCCACTTGTCGGCCTGATTGGCGCCTGAAGCGCCGATCTTCTGGAACTCGTAGGTATCGGAACCGCGCACGATGCGAAGGCGCGCAAGATTGAACGGCCGGAACTCGAAGAGATTCTTGTTGCGATACTCGTCGGCCGCCTTCTTGAGATCTGATACGAGCGAAGGATCGACAGCGAAGACCATCGGCCGCGACAAGTCGCGCGCGTAGACCGCGCCTTCTTCTTCTTTGCCGAACGCAACCGCCGCCTTCGCGCTGCCCGCGCCGACAGTGACCGTAATTGCCGGCTTGTCGAGGCCATACTTCGCGAGCACCTCCGGCGTGGCCGATCCGCCACCTTCGGGCTGCTCCACCATCTTCGTCATGTTGGCGGTGGTAATGCGCGTGATGAGCCCTTCGACGGCGCTGTAATCGCCTCGCGCCTGCATTGGCCGCTTCAGGTTCCACTCGCTACCCATGCGCGCGAGCTGCACGTCCGCCGCGCCTGTAATGTCCACCGAATCGATGTCGTCACGCTTGACGGTGAGAATCCGCTTGTCGCGCAAGTCGAACGGCTTCTTGTTGAGCGACGTTTCGTTGAACGCCGGGACGAGAAACACCCGTTTCTCGCCGGCTTTGACCGCATACAAATCGTTCTGCGTCGCCGTTTTCTCGCCGATGTACAACTCACCGGCCGCGCCGTCCGCGGCTTTGAACGCAACCTTGAAACGCGGATCGGCAAGACCGTAACCCGACAAGTCGGCCGCGTTTTCTTCGACAACGCGGTTGACCTCGAGACCGGCGAGGGTGTTGGCAAGGGCGGAGGCTTCCGTCTGGTCCGCGTCGCTCTTGACCGGCTCCTCCAGCTGCCAGGTCCCGTTGACCTTTTTCAGCACGCTGGTCTGCTTGTCGGCGGTGACGCGAACTTCCTCGATCTTGCCGGCTTCGACCGTGAACGCCTTGTCCTTTGTCTCACTGGCAATACCGCCGGGTCCTACCGTGCTCGCGGGTGTTTTCGAATCGACAAAGTAGATGTAAGCGCCGAGCCCGGCGAGAACGACGATCAGGAACAGCGTGGACTTGAGCCCGCGCATGCTACCGCCTCCGCCACCACGTATACGCACCGGTCGCCAGCACGAGACCGGGAACGACCGCAAGCACGAGCCAGCTCACGCCGCGATGTTGCGCAGCAGTCAACGTCACACGGCGATCGGCGGCCTCCCGCGGCCGGATGGCGATGAGATTCTCCTGCTGCGCCACCCAGTTGACCGCGTTGACGAAGAGATCGCGGTTACCCTGCACGCCGAGCGCGTAATTCGCCGCGAAGTCTGAGTCGCCGAACGCGACGATGCGCGATTCGGGTTTGGGCGGCTCGGGCGCGTTCGGGCTCGCGTTCGTGGGCGGCGGTGCGGGCACGTCGCTCGCGGGCGCCGAAACAGCCGCCGCGAGCGGTACCGGTCCCTGCTTGTCGCCCTTGTCGGCGTTGAACTCGACCTGCCCTCCGCCGGCGAGGCTCTTCAGATCGGCTTCAGCCCAACTCTGCGCGCTCGTCTGCACAAACGGCTGGGCCGTGTGCCCGTTGACGCCGCCTTCAACAGGTCGCACTGATCGGGCGAGCGGATACGCCGTTATAAGGCCGAATCGCTCAGTGATCGTGTGCGCAGGATACGGTGGCGCGGCAACCGGGACTGACGCGTCGGTGCCAATGAGCTGCCCGATGCCGCTTGCGTCGAACACGATGTCGCTGCCGGCATCGATTCCCCAATCGTGCAGGAATCCAAGCAGTCCCGTGAGCGGCGTGCTGTTCGCGCTTTCAGGTGGGTCGAGCAGCACCATGACCTTGCCGCCCCGGGCGACGTATTTCTCGAGCGCATCCAGCTCGGGCTGCAGGAAGTCGGTACGTGGCCCGGCAACGATCACTGCCGTGGCATCGGCCGGCACCTCGCGCCGCTGCGCCAGCACGAGCTGCTCGACGCCGTAGTTGTCGTTGGTGAGCGCGCTGACCAGTGCGGAATAGCCGAGGCGATCCTGTGCGCCAGTGTCCTTCTCGCCGTGACCCTGCGTGAAGTAGATCTTCCGCTGCTCGCCGGTCATCGCCTTGATGATGCCGTTGGTGATCGCCTGCTCGTCGTTGGTCGTGACCTTTTCGGTCTTGTCCTTGTATTCGACGAGAATGGTGCCGTAGGTCTGAATGCCGGCGGCCTTCGCGCGCGACGGCTGTCGGTCGGCGTCGACGTACTCCACCGACACACGATCGCTTTGGTATTTGTATTCGTCGAGCCGATCGCGGAACTGATCGAAGTCCGTTTCACGCGAATAGACGGTGAGCCGGACCGGCGCGTCCAGGCTCTTGATAATCCTCACCGTCTGATCCGACAAGCTGTAAAACTGATTCGCGGTCAAATCCCAGCGCTTGTTGCGCCGCACGCCCAAATAATTGATGGCGACGAGGATGGCGAGCATCACGACAACGGCAACGATCGACACCGTGCCGTAGCGTGCCGATCGCCCCTTGTAGAAGGTCACGACATCGCGCCACTGACCGGCCATGTAAATCAACACGCATACGAGGCCGGCCCATGCCGCCCACTGCCCGTAGCGGTCCCATTCATCCCTGAGGGCTACCGCCTGAAACACCGCGCCAAATACCAGCGCGGTGCCAATCCACCCGATTACGCCAATAATTCTGTTCACCATCAGCCGCGCCACCGTTCGCTGTCCACGGCGCGCGCCGTGAGAAACAGCCCGAATGCAATGAAGCTCACGTAGTAGATGAGGTGCTTGGTGTCGACGATCCCCTTCGCGAAGTCATCGAAGTGATCGATGATCGACAAGTGCGCGAGCACCGCTTGCGTCGGGGTGCTCACGAAGCTTCCCATCCAGTTGATCACCCAGAACATCAGAAACGCGGCAAACGTGATCATCGCCGCGACGATCTGGTTCTTGGTCAAGCTCGAGATGAACAGCCCGAGCGCGATGAAGCATCCACCCATCAACAGCATGCCCACGTAGGTCGTCAGTACCGGCTTCCACTCCGGCTGCCCGTAGAGGAACAGCACGGCGACGTGAATGAGCGTGATCGCCAACATGGCGGCGAAGAGCGTCATCGCGCCGAGGAACTTGCCGAGGATGATCTGCCAGTCGGTCACCGGCGACGTCAGCAACAGCTCGATCGTCCCCGAGCGTTTCTCCTCCGCATACGTGCGCATGGTGATGAGCGGCAGCACGAACAGCAGTACCACTTCGGCGTTCATGAAAACCGGCGCGATGAGCATCTGATTGATGTTCATGTTGCCGCCGAACTGCATCATCTGCATGCTTTGCCGCTCGAACAGCGTGAGCATCACCCAGAAGAAGTACCCGAAGAGCAGCGCGTAGAAGCCGATTACGATGTAGGCGATCGGCGACATGAAGTACGAGCGGATTTCCTTGCCCGCGATCGCGAGAATGTTACGCAAGCGGCACCTCCACCTGCGCCGGTGGTTCCGGCGCGTCTGACCCGGCTGAGGCCGCGGCGCCAGCAGCCGGTTCCTCAGTCGTGAGGTGCAGGAAGATGTCTTCGAGGCTCATACGCATCGGCCGCAGTTCCAACAGGCCCCAGCCGCGTCCCACCACCGCCGCGGCGAGGTCGCGACGCACGTCGCGCCCCTTCTCCGATTCGATCTCAGCGTCCACTACGCCGTCCTGCGCCGTGGCGTTGACACGTATCACGCCGGCAACGCCGCCGAGCGTCGCGCTCACCGCGTCGGGCGGTCCGGCGACTTGCACGAAGATGGTTTCAGACCCGCGCAGCCGCGCCGTGAGATTGGCCGGCGTATCGACGGCGACGACCTTACCCTTGTTGATGATCACGACCCGGTGGCAGGTCTGCGACACCTCGGGGAGGATGTGCGTGCTCAGGATGATCGTGTGCGTCCCGCCAAGCTCGCGAATCAGCTGCCGCGTTTCGATGATCTGCTTTGGGTCGAGACCGGCGGTCGGCTCGTCGAGGACGAGGACGTCAGGATTGTGGAGGATGGTCTGTGCCAGCCCCACGCGCTGCCGATAACCCTTGGAAAGCTTCGCGCAGTGTCGCGTCGCCATGTCGGCTACGCGGGTGCGCTTCATGACTTCCTCCACGCGGGAGCCGATTTCCCGCCGCGGGACGCCCTTGATTCGCGCGACGAAGAGCAGGTATTCGCGCACGCGCATCTCCGGGTAGAGCGGCGGCGTCTCGGGCAGATACCCAATCCGGCGCTTGGCTTCAATCGGCTGCTCGAACACGTCGTAGTTGGCGACGACGACTTTGCCATCGGTAGCGGGGATATAACCCGTGATGACCCGCATGGTGGTCGTCTTGCCGGCGCCGTTGGGACCGAGGAAGCCGAGGATTTCGCCCGGTTCTGCACGGAATGTCACGTTGTCAACGGCGGTAACTGGGCCGTATCTTTTGGTGAGGGTCTGAACCTCGATCATGAGAACTCCACAAGTTCGCGCTAGACGCGGCGTGTATGGGTGATGCCAGCCCCCCATCCTAGTCGAAGCGTGAAGAGGCGGCAAGACGTGCAATCAAAGCGGCTACTCAGACGGATCCTCTTCATTATCATCATCTTACTCATAGCCGGGGCGGCTGGCGGCGCCTGGTGGTGGGCGCGTCAATCTCTGCCTCCTTTGGACGGCGAGCAACGCCTTACTGGCCTTATCGCGCCGGTCGAGGTGCTCTTTGACAGCTATGGGGTGCCGCACGTTTACGCCGCCGGCGCGGAGGACGCGTGGGCGGCGGCCGGGGTGCTCCACGCGCGCGACCGCCTCTGGCAGATGGAGTTGTATCGCCGCGCCGCGTACGGGCGGCTCTCCGAAATCCTCGGCCAGGAGGCCTTACCGTTCGACAAGCGGCTGATCACGCTTGGCTTGCAGCAGGCTGCTGAAGCGGAATGGAACGCCGCCAGTCCGACGGTGAAAGCCGCGTTGACGCGCTACGCAGATGGCGTGAACCAGCAGATGGCGCGCGGCGTGAGCCGCAACAAGCCGCTGGAGTTTCAGCTTCTCCGGTTCGATCCCGCACCTTGGACCCCGATCGACTCTCTGGCCGTTGGCCGTCTTCTGGCGTGGCGCCTTGCCGAGAATCACCAGTCGGAGCTCGTGCGCCACGCGCTGGTCACGCATTTTGGCGCGGTCGAAGGACAGCGGCTCGCGGGCGCGTATCCCGTGTCGGCGCCAACAGTGTTGAGCGGCGAACCGTCGCCGCCGCCGGCAATCCCAAAGCCGACTACAACCACGACGGCCACTGTGCCGCGGGTGACGCGACCGGCGCGCGACGGCGCGCCCATCGCGGGCCCCGCGACTGAGAGGGCGTGGCCGAGCGGTCTCGAGTGGCTGGATCCCGCGGCGCGTCGTGGACTTTCAAACAACTTCGTCGTGTCCGGACAGCGCACCACGAGTGGACGTCCGTTGCTCGCCAACGATCCGCATCTGCAGATCGAGTTTCCGTCGGTTTGGTACGAGATGCATCTCGTCGCGTCCGACCTGGACGTGATTGGCGTCACGCTTCCCGGCACGCCGTTCGTGATCATCGGCCACAACGGACGCATCGCATGGGGTCTGACCAACACCGGCGCCGACGTGCAGGACTTCTACGTGGAGCGCATCGATCTCGCGAAGCGGCGCTACATGTATCGCGGGCAGTGGTTGCCGGTGGAGATCACCAACGCGCAGATTCCAGTGCGCAACGGCACGGTGGAGCCGTTCGAGGTGTGGCGGACGCAGCACGGTGCGGTGTTTGCCGACGTCGGTCTCGAGTGGAAGGAGCCGCCCACGTGGTTGTCGCGTGGCGACGAACGGAATGGCGAGCAGCGGGTTTACGCGCTCAAGTGGGATCTCAGCGGTGAAACAGCGGGCGCGTTCGAGGCGCTCAATCGCGCGAACAATTGGAGCGAGTTCACGGCAGCGGTCGAACACTTCCACGGGCCGTCACAGAACTTCGTCTACGCCGACGTCGACGGCAATGTCGGCTATGCCATGTCCGGGAGTCTGCCGCAGCGCGCGAGCGGCAACGGATCGACGCCGCTCGATGGCGTGACTGGAGAAGGCGAGTGGACCGGGCACGTCGATCCCTCGACGCTGCCGCGAGCGTTCAACCCACCAGCCGGCTACATCACATCGTCGAACAACGAAATCGATCGGCGGTTTGCCGGGCTGATCACGCGCGACTGGGCGGCGCCGTTCCGCGCATCGCGTCTGCACCAGGCGCTGTCATCCAACCCGAAGCTGGGCGTCAGGCACGCCACACAGCTGCAGAACGACATCGAGAATGTCGCGGCCGACCGCGTGCTCGCCGGCGTGGACAGCGCAATCAACGCAGGTCGGGCGTCAAACGGCAACGCCGCCGCACTCCAGGCGCTCGAGCAACTGCGCTCCTGGGATCGGAAGGTCGACAGGCGCCCTGTCGTCGCGCTCT
Organism: Acidobacteriota bacterium; assembly: GCA_046727855.1. GTDB lineage: Bacteria > Acidobacteriota > Vicinamibacteria > Vicinamibacterales > UBA2999 > DASPWV01. The sequence continues at coordinate 11,532 of JBKPDL010000179.1, read as the reverse complement.
ACGAAGCCTTCGAAGATGCGCTGTGGCGGCGCACGTTCATCGACGAAATGGGCAACGAGCTCTTCGACCGTTTCTATGAGTGGGCGGGCGCGGAGCGGCCGTCCGGTCTGTACGCCGTCATCGACGATGCAGCCTCGAAGTGGTTCGAGGACATCAGCACGATCGATCGGCGCGAATCGCGCGACGATATTTATCTCCTGGCGGCGCGCGATGCCGTGGATCGTCTCGAGCGCGATTACGGCCAGCAGAAGGATTGGAACTGGGCCAAGATGCACGCCGCGCGTTTCGCGCATCCGTTGTCAGCCGGAGGATATCCGCTGCGATTGCTGTTCGATCGCGGGCCGACGGAGCTCGGTGGCGATGGCACGACGGTGATGCGCGTCAGCTACAACCGCATGCGGCCGTTTCAGGCGTGGGAAGTGCCGTCGTGGCGTCAGGTGCTCGACGTGGGCAGCTGGGACGATTCCAAGGTGGTGCTGCCGACGGGGCAGTCGGGCCATCCCTTGAGCCCGAACTACTTCGATCAGAACGCCATGTGGCGCGAGGGCCAATATCGATCACAACCGTTCACGCGTGCGGCGGTCGATGCGGCGCGGGTGCATCGGTTGTTCTTGTTGCCGAAGGGACCGCTGCGTGGGTAGGACCTCGATGGCGCGTGGGTAGGACCTCGGCTTCGCCTCGCGGTCGGACGCAGACCGAAAGGGCCGCGCGACATGGTGATAGAAATGGCACGCGGACCTAAAGGGCCGCGCTACGTGCTGATTGGAAGGGCGCGACCTAAAGGTCCGCGCTAGGTGGTGACTAGGAAAAACTCTGTAGCGCGGGGCTTTAGCCCCGCGATCTCACCGGCGCGCAGCGCCGGATCCTACCAAGACCCAGCCCACCGGAGCCGACCCGACAGGTTCCACCCGAAGGCCGCCAACCTGCGTTGTAATCTGTGTGCATGCCTGTTGATGTTGGATCGAAAGCTCCTGACTTCACGTTGATGAACCAGGATCGGCAGCCGGTAAGGCTCAGCGCCGCGTTGCAGAATGGGCCGGTCGTACTGGCCTTCTTTCCTGCTGCCTTCAGCTCCGTGTGCACCAACGAGATGTGCACGTTCCGTGATTCGATTGCCGCCCTCAACGCCTCGAAGGGACAGGTGTTCGGCGTGAGCACCGACACGTTTTTCGCACTCAAGGCGTGGGCGGATCAGCAGCGGCTCAACTTCCCGCTGCTGAGCGATTACAACAAGGACGCGATCAAGCAATACGACGTGGTCAATCCCGATATGATCGGGCTCAAGAACATCGCCAAACGCGCCGTGTTCGTGATCGGCCGTGATGGCATCATCAAACACAAGCAGGTTCTCGACGATGCGCGCAACGAGCCGGATTACGACAAGGTACGGGCGGCCTTAGCGAGTCTGTAAGACCGGCGCGAGCGTGTCGGGTCGCGAGGCCGGTTCAGGGCGCGTTGCGATGCGCGCGCACACCGCCAGCAGCGCTGGACAAACGCGGCCAAATTCGGCTAATCTGAACATATGAGCAGTCGCTCAGATATCCAGATCCAGCAAGCCGATACCTGCGACGTCATCCATATCCATCCGGCACAGCTCGCCGAGCTGCGCGGGCGCCTGGTTGGATCGGAGGACGCCGCCGATCTTGCCGAGACCTTCCGCACCCTCGGCGACCCCACGCGCGTGCGGATGCTCGACGCTCTGTCGCAAAGCGAACTTTGTGTGTGTGACCTCGCCGCACTGATCGGTCTTTCCGAGTCGGCCGTGTCGCATCAACTGCGGCTGCTGCGCAACCTGCGGCTGGTCAAATCGCGCCGCGACGGCCGCATGGTGTTTTACGCGCTGGATGATCGACACATCATCACGCTGTTCCGGCAGGGGCTGCGCCATGTGCAGGAGACAGCCGCCGGTCGCGATCGCGGTTCGAAGACACCACATCGCCAGGCTCGCGGGCGATGAGTGCCACTGTCGCTGCGCCGCTGTGCACGCGCTGCGCCGTGCACGCTGAATCGGTGTTTCGCATTGACGGCTTGTGCTGCGGAGAAGAAGCCAAGATCCTCGAGCGTCGTCTCCGCCCGTTGTCGGGCATCGAGGAACTCTCGGCCGATGTCGTCGGACAGCGTCTGCACGTCAAATACGACGCCGCGCTTCTCTCAACCAACGGGATCGTGGATGCCGTTGCGGAAACCGGCATGCGTGCGTGGCTCGAGCACGAAGAGCCGCTCGTCGCGCCAAGTTCCGACTCGCGCGGCCGGCTTGTTGCGATCTCTGCGATTGCCCTCGCGGCGGGCGGCGCGCTCCAGGTCCTCGGCGCGCCCGGAGTCTGGTCGATCGTGGCCTTTCTCGTCGGCATCGTATCAGGTGGTGTATTCACGGGACGCCGCGCCCTTCATTCCCTTCGCACCCGAACGCTCGACATCAATGTGTTGATGCTTGTCGCTGTGATTGGCGCGATGGCGCTCGGCGAATGGTTCGAAGCCGCCAGCGTGGTCTTTCTTTTTGCAATTGCGCAATGGCTCGAATCGCGCAGTATGGAGCGCGCGCGCGAAGCGATTCGCGCACTGATGAACCTCACACCAGACGAGGCGCGTCTGCGCTGTGGAGATCACGAAGAGCTCGTTCCCGTCGACCGTGTCGCCATTGGCGCGGTGATGATCGTCCGTCCCGGTGAGAAGATTCCGCTCGACGGAAAGGTCGTGGCCGGCCGATCCGACCTCAACCAGGCGCCGATTACCGGCGAATCGCTGCCCGTCGAAAAATCAGCGGGCGACGAAGTGTTTGCGGGCACGATCAACGGACACGGCTCGCTGGAGATTGCCGTCACGCGTCACCGCCGCGACACGACGTTAGCGCGCATTATCCATCTCGTTGAAACGGCACAGGCGCAACGCGCGCCTTCGCAGCAGTTCGTCGATCGCTTCGCGCGTTGGTATACGCCGGCCGTGATCGCAATTGCGATCGCTCTTGCGACTGTTCCGGTCGCGCTCGGCGGTTCCTTGGTGGTCTGGTTTTATCGAGCGCTCGTCGTCTTGGTGATTTCCTGTCCTTGTGCGCTCGTCATCTCGACGCCAGTGTCGATCGTGTCGGCGCTCGCAGGCGCGGCTCGACGGGGCGTGTTGATCAAGGGCGGAGTGCACCTCGAACGACTTGCCGGCGTTCGCGCGATTGCTTTTGACAAGACCGGTACGCTCACCAGAGCAGCATTGCGCGTCGAAGCGGTGTATCCGTTCGGCGGCCTTACCGATTCGGAGTTGCTCGCCAGGGCGGCCGCCATCGAAGCGCGTTCCGAACATCCGATTGCCGCAGCGATTGTCGCCGAGGCTCGGAAGCGCGCTGTCCTGTGCGATGGCGTTTCTGCTGTCCGCGCTCTGCCCGGCCTTGGCGCGGAAGGCGAGCTGAATGGCGCCATGGTCGTCTGCGGCAACACTCGACTCTTCCGCGAACGCGGATGGCTCACCGACGAAGCCCTTGGCGTGGCCGACGGTATTGCCGCCTCCGGCGCATCTCCTGTGCTGGTGGCGTCAAACACACGCATTGTCGGAGTCATCGCCGTTGCCGACGAAGCGCGAGAACTGGCGCCGGATGCCGTCGAATTGCTGCACCAGCAGGGCGTGGATCGAATTGTGATGCTCACGGGCGATCAGGAATCAGCGGCGCGCGCGGTTGCCGACCGCCTTGGCGTCGACGAAGTGCGCGCTGGCCTGCTGCCCCAGGAAAAGGTAAATGCAGTGGCCGCGCTGGGCGCGCGCTACGGTTCCGTCGCGATGGTTGGAGATGGTGTCAACGATGCGCCGGCGCTTGCGGCCGCCGATGTCGGCATTGCCATGGGTGTCATCGGGAGCGATGCGGCGCTCGAAACGGCGGATGTCGCCCTCATGACCGATGAACTCCCGAAGATCGCCTACGCACTTCGATTGAGCAAGGCAACGGTCCGGAACATCCGCGCCAACATCGGCATCTCCCTGGTCTTGAAAGCGGCCTTTCTCGCGCTCGCCGTCGCCGGCATGGCGACGTTGTGGATGGCCGTGGTTGCTGACACGGGCACGTCGTTGCTCGTTGTCGCGAACGCGATGCGACTGCTGCGCCAGCCTTGAGTCAATTCTAGCTACAGGTCGGCGCGGACGCGTGCAAGGAGCTCTGCCGCACTTTTCACCGTCAACGCACGGTGGCCGGCCGTTTCGATTGCCGCTTTGAAGCGATCGCGCACGAACGCCGTATCGTCGGCGACCACGACTGTCTTGGAGGGAGGCGAACCCTGCCTATTCGGGCCGCAATCGAGGCAGCCGCTGCGTTGCGGACTGTAACGGGTTCTCGCTATAATCCGAAACGCTTCACTGCGATTCGCCTGATCAGGAGCGCTGCATGGCTGCCAACTGCCCCGAGTGTGATTCACTCATCGACATCGACGAAATGGATGTCGAAGTGGGTGATGAGCTCTCTTGTTCCGAGTGCGGGGCACTCATCCGCGTCGCGAGCGAGTCGCCGCTCGAATTCGAGCTGGCTGACGAAGACGACGAAGAAGACGACGATTTCGACGAAGAAGACGATGAGGGCGACGAGGACGAAGAAGACGTTGACGACGACGACATCGTCGAAGACACCGAAGACGAGGAATAGCCTGCCTGCCGCGCTCCGCGACAAGGAGCGAGCGCTTCAGCAAATCCTCAGCGACCTGGGCTCGGTCATCGTCGCGTTCAGCGGCGGCGTCGACAGCGCGTATCTCGCATACACGGCGAAGACGGTGCTCGGCGATCGCGCGCTCGCGGTCACCGCGTCGAGCGCCAGCTACCCGGAAACGCATCGCACGCTGGCGTTGCGCGTCGCCCAGGAATTCAATCTCGCGCACGAATTCATCGAGACGCACGAGCTGGAGCGTCCGGAATACCGATCGAATCCGGCGAATCGCTGCTATTACTGCAAAGACGAGTTATTCGCGCATCTCACCACCCTGGCCCGCGCACGCGGCTTCGCAGCCGTCGTCGATGGCAACAACGCCGACGACCGGGGCGATTACCGCCCGGGCCGAACGGCGGCGCGGGAGTACGGCGTGCGGAGTCCGCTCGACGACGCGGAGCTCACGAAAGAAGAGATTCGCGTGCTTTCCCGCGACGCGGGGCTCCCCACCTGGGACGTGCCTGCCTCCGCCTGCTTGTCGTCGCGAATTCCGTACGGCGACGAGGTGACGGAAAGCAAGCTGCGGCAGATCGAACGCGCCGAAGAGGTGTTACGTGGCCTCGGCTTTCGCGTCTTCCGGGTGCGGCATCACGGTACCGTGGCGCGGCTCGAGATTGCGCGAGACGAGATGGCGCGCGCGCTCGAGCCCGATGTGCGCGATCGACTGGTGCGCGACCTCAAAGCCATCGGTTACCGGCACGTCGCGATCGATCTTCAGGGCTATCGCCTGGGAAGCTTGAACGACGCATTGCGGCTCAAGCCTGTCCTGTGATCCGGCAGGCCGCCGCGGTCCTGGCGCTGGCGTTCGTCCTCGCGCACGTACCGTTCGTTCCGAGCTCCCTCGAAGACATCGACTCGGTCAACTTCGCGCTTGGCGTTCGCGATTTCGACATCGCGCACCACCGCCCGCACCCGCCGGGCTATCCCGTTTACATAGCGCTCGCCAAAGCGACTGTAGCGACCGCGCATGCGATCGGCGGCTCGGTCCCATCCGCGGAGAGTCGCGTCGAAGCGCGGGCCCTGGCGCTGCTTTCCGTTGTCGGGGCTATCGTCGCCATCGTGTGTTTGTATCGCCTGTTTTCCTGCTTTTCCCCGCTCGGCGACGATCGCATGGCACGGCCCTGGCGCATCCTCGATGTGCGTGCCCTTGCCGCGACCGCGCTGACCGTGGCGTGCCCGGTGTTCTGGTACATGTCGGTTCGGCCGATGAGCGACGTGCCCGGCCTTGCCGCCGCGCTCGCCTCGCTCGTGTGCCTCGCGCTGGCGTGGTGGCGGCAGCAGCCTTCGGCTGACGGCGATCGCCGGCTCGAGCCCGCGGCGATTGGCGCATCGGGCCGGATGATCGTGCTTGGCTCGCTGCTGGCCGCGATTGCCGTGGGATTTCGCGCGCAGAACGCGGTGCTCACGTTGCCGTTTCTGTTCGCGGTGCTCGTCGATCGGATCGGGCGAGGCGCGGCGGGCGCAATCATCGGCGCCGCGGTGGCGTTCGTGGCCGGATGTCTGTTGTGGGCCATTCCACTGCTTATCGCGAGCGGTGGGCTCAACGCCTACCTTGCGGCGTTAGGCTCGCAAGCCGGCGAAGACTTTGCCGGCGTGGAGATGCTCTATCTCAATCCCTCGCCTCGGCTTGCTGCGACGGCGCTCGTCCGCACGCTCGTTTATCCGTGGGACTCAGGTCTGCTCGGTGGTATCGTCTTGACGCTTGCCGGAGTTGGCGCCGCCGCGCTGATCGTTCGTGAGCGGCGCACATTCGCGGCCGTCGTGGTGATCGCGGTGCCGTATCTCGCGTTTCATCTGCTGTTCCAAGACACGGATTTCGTGCGTTACGCGCTGCCCATCGTGCCTGCCATTGCGTTGCTCGCCGTGTGCGGGCTCGAGCTGGTCCTCCGACGGGCCGCATTGCCGGCCACAGGGGCGTTGTCGCTGTGGGGTGTCGCACTTGCCGCGCCGGTGCTTTACGCATACAGCTCTGAATCGAGTCCGGTCGTGCGCGTACTCGAGGCGATGCAGCTGGAGAAGCCGGCCGCCGACGTCGTGCTTGCATCACACCAGACGTTTCAACGGCCGCTCGAAGCCGAGGCGGTGCAGTTCGCCAGGCGACTGCCGTCTCCGCCGCGACGCGAATGGCTGGAGCTGGTTCGCTACTGGCGCGAAGGTCACGCCGGGCCTGTGTGGTTTCTCGCGGATCCGCGCCGGACCGATCTTGCGTTAATCGACCCAGGCAGCCGTGGCGATCGACGCGACTTCGTTTGGCATTTCACGTCGCTGTCGCAAATCGGCGGCATGCGACCCGCGGCTGTCGAATGGTATCGCCTGCCGCCACCCGGATGGTTTGCGGAGGAAGGCTGGGCATTGACACCGGAATCGGCGGGCATCGCACAGGTGACCGGACGCGGTCCCCACCTCGGTGGGATTACTGCCTGGGTCCGCCGCCGGCCCGAGGCGGCCAGGCTGTTGATCGGTGGCCGCCATCTTGGGTCACCCCACGACGCCGCGGCGAGGTTCACGGTCACCGTGGACGGCAAGCCGGTGGCCTCCTGGGAATCGCCGCCGGGCTTTTTCCTCCAGCTCTTCGACCTGCCTGCCGGAGCGCTGTCGGGAGACAGCGCGCTGGCGAAACTCGATATCAAGTCTGAACCGGTATCCGGTGGTAGTGTTCCGACCGCCATCGAACAGTTCGACCTGCAGACCGCAGGCACGATGATGTGGGGTTTCGATGACGGCTGGTATGAGGCCGAGTACAATCCGCGCATTGGCGTGTGGCGGTGGACGGGCAACCAGGCCGCGCTGCGGATCGTGGACGCTCCGCGTCCGGTCTCGGTCCGACTGCAGATTGAATCACCGCTGCGATATTTCGAGAGCGCGCCCACGGTTCGCCTGACTGCAGCAGGCAGCGTCTTGACAGAACTGCATCCGACCGAAAACACCGTGATGCAGGCAACAGTCTCTCCGGAGATGCTCGCTGCCGCGCGAGGGCGGATCGTGATTGAAACCGATCGCGTGTGGGTACCGGCGGAACGGATCAGCTCGTCGGATCGGCGACGACTCGGATTGCGTGTTTTTGCCGCGACTCTCACTGTTCCAAATTGACACCTCTAAACTCAGCCTTGTAATCTGCCGACACTTGCCGCTGAGCCCCTCATCGGCGTGACGTGACGAAGACAGGAGAAGTGAGGATGACCGTGTTGAAACGGATTGCTGGAATCCTCGCGTTGACGCTCGTAATCGGCGTCGGCCTCGCGGCCTGCTCCAAGAAGACGCCGCCGGCTATTGCGCCGCCACCACCGCCGATGCCCACGGCCCCCCCGCCGCCGCCACCACCAGAGCCGCCCCCTGCGCCTCCGGCTGCGCCGCCGCCCGCGGCGCTGACGGAAGACGAACTCTTCGCGCAGAAATCACTCGACCAGCTCAACGCGGAGCGGCCGCTGATGGACGTGTTCTTCGATCTCGACTCGTCCACGATCCGGGAGGATGCACGCGGCTCCCTGCAGAAGAACGCGGACTGGATGAAGCGCTGGGGCTCCACCCGCGTGACCGTCGAGGGTCACTGCGACGAGCGCGGCTCGTCGGAGTACAACCTCGCGCTCGGCGAACGCCGCGCCGACGCGGTGAAGGCGTATCTGGTCGGGCTTGGCATTGCGACCGATCGCGTGGCGATCGTCAGCAAGGGCGAGGAAACGCCGGTGTGCACGGATCGCAACGACGCGTGCTGGCAGCAGAACCGGCGAGGGCACTTCCTGATCACTGCAAAGTGACTGTGAGGGCGAAGAACGAAGAACTAGCCAAGGGCCCTGCCCTTGATATCCGGCTAACTCCGCGGCCCTTGGCTAGGAGCCTTGACCGCCCGGAATTTCGACGAACGAGCAAGCGCGGCGCGGACGTCGCGCTCGCTTATCCGGCCTTCACCGATCTCTCGCCCGTCGACAACAAGCACAGGTATCCTGTAGCGGTAGCGGCGGAAGAGCGCTGGGTCGGTCTCGATATCGACTTCCTGAATCGTCACCGCCAGGTCTGGCGCGAGCTCGTCGAGCAGCAAACGCGCATCCTCGCAGAGATGACAGCCTGGCTTCGAGTAGAGCGTGACGATCATCTGCCCGCGTCGGTTCGCTCCACGAGCGCGATTTCCGCGGCGATCTCTTCGGCAGCAGCGCGCGGATCGGGAGCGGAGGTAATCGGCCGGCCGATCACGAGATAGTGGGCGCCTTCTTCGAGCGCGTCACGCGGGCCAAGCGTCCGCGCCTGATCGTCCTGTCGACCGCCGACCGCCGACGCTCGTCCGTCGCGCCGAACTCCAGGCGTGACAATCGCAAACCGATCGCCACATGCGCGGCGAATGTCCGCAATCTCTAGCGGAGATGCGACGACCCCGTCGAGACCAGCCGACTGGGCGAGGGTCGCCAGGTTCACGACCTGGTCGCGAATCGGGACGCCGACCCCCGTTTCGCGCAGCGCCGCTTCGTCGAGACTCGTGAGCACCGTCACGCCGATCACGAGCGGCCGAACGCGTCCCAGACGCGTTGCGGTAGCGGCCGCCGCTTCGGCGGCCGCCTGCATCATGGCGCGCCCGCCGGACGCGTGCACGTTGATCATCCACGCGCCCGTGGCGATCGCGGACGAGACCGCGCCCGCGACGGTGTTGGGAATGTCGTGGAACTTCAAGTCGAGAAAGACGCGATCGCCCCGGTCGGCGAGCGCACGCACCACGGCCGGTCCCTCGGCCGTGAAGAGCTGTTTGCCGATTTTGAAGCCGCCCACCCTTCCACGCAGCTTGTCGGCGAGCGCCAGTGCCTCGGCCGCCGACCCCACGTCAAGCGCGACGAGCAGCGGGCCTGCGCCGCCGTAACTTGGCGAAGGCGGACCTGCCGCGCCGTAGTTTTGCGAAGGCGGGTTCACGCGTGCACCTCCTTTCGTGGCGTGGTGTCGACGGCGCCAATCAAATCAGCGAACCGCGACACGTTGTGGCGCTGCATGTAGGCCTGCACTCCGTCGAGGACCTTGCTCCACACGAACGGATCCGCGAAGTTGGCCGTGCCAATCTGCAGTGCCGTGGCGCCGGCGAGCGCGAACTCGATGGCGTCCTCCGCCGTCATGATGCCGCCGATGCCGATGATCGGGATTTTCACGGCCTGGAAACACTCCCATACCATGCGAACCGCGATGGGCCGGATCGCGGGGCCGCTCAGGCCGCCAAGCACGTTTGAGAGCTTCGGCCGCCGCGTTTCAACGTCTATTGCCATCGCAAGGAAGGTGTTGACGAGCGACACGGCATCGGCACCCGCGTCCTCGGCGGCGCGTGCGAACGACGCCACGTCAGTGACGTTGGGCGTGAGCTTGGGGATGAGCGGCAGCGACGTGACTCTACGCACGGCGCTGGTCACATCGTGGGTGCCATGCAGGCTGCAGCCGAACTGGATCCCGCCTTCCTTGATGTTGGGGCAGGAGATATTGAGCTCGATGGCCGCGACGCCTTCGTGATCCGAGAGGATGCGCGACACCTCGGCGTATTCGTCGAGCGAGGTGCCGCAGACGTTGACAATCACGCGCGCGCCGAGCTCGCGCAGCCGCGGCAGCTTTTCGCCGACGAAGCGATGCACGCCGATCCCCTGCAGCCCGATCGCGTTGAGCATGCCCGACGGCGTCTCCGCGATGCGCGGCGGCACGTGTCCCTCGCGCTCGGTGAGGAACAGGCCCTTGACCGCGACGCCACCGAGCGACGAGAGGTCGACAACCTCCTCGTACTCGACGCCATACCCGAAGCAGCCGCTCGCCGCAATCAGCGGGTTCGGCAATTCGAGCGAGCCGATGCGGATGCGAAGATCCATGTCAGTCCCACACCAAATCGGCCCCGGTAAATACGGGACCGCCGAGACACGAGCGCACGAGATGGGACTGAGCGCCGTGCTTTACCGGGATCACGCAACTGTAGCAGCCGCCAAGACCGCAGCCCATCACACGCTCCACCGAGACTTGCGACGGCTGACGGTATTTGGCCGCCAGCCTGGCAACGGCCGCGAGCATCGCCTCAGGGCCGCACGCGTAGACGGTGACGCGATCCGCACCTGGCAGCGCCTTGAGCGCGTCCTCGAGTGGACCCGTCACACGCGCCTTTGCGCCGCGCGTGCCGTCTTCGCTGGCGAGCACGATCGTGACGCCGAGGCGCTCGAAGACATCCAGATAGAAAAGCTCGCTGCCGCTACGCGCACCGTAAAACAGCGTGCTGCGCGTGCCCTCGCGCGCAAGCGTTTCGGCCAGAGTGGCAAACGGCGCGAGTCCCACGCCCCCCGCCACCAGCCAGGCCTCGCGCCCCGGCGTGCTCGTAAACGGCTGGCCAAGTGGACCCAGGCACTGGACGTGCTGTCCCGCCTCCAGCGCGTAGAACATGCGGGTGTTGCGGCCCGCGCGTTTGTTCAGAATGCTGATGGCTGTCGCGCGATCGCCATTGTTGCGGACGACCTCGAATATGGAAAACGGCCGGCGCAGAAGCGAATCGGTGGGCCCGTCGGGCTTGACCATCACGAACTGCCCGGGCCTGGTCCGTTCGCCCACTTCAGGCGCCGCAAACGTCAAGACGTTGTAATCACTGGACAGCCGCACGTTACTAATCACTCGCGCATAGACATCGACCGGCGGCATTCACTGCAAGTATAGAACTAGCGGGGCCCCGCGTCAGACGTTAAGCGTGCGCGGTAAGGGCCCGCCTGCCGCGCCGAACGGTACTGCCGTCCACAATGCGTCCACAGTTCTCGTTTCCGGCGGCATAACGGTCTAATCGAGCCAGGCGTTCATTTCAGCGATCAGCTCTCGGCTTCTGGAGCTGAAAGCCGTAAGCTGACAGCCGACGGCTGCCGGCAATCCACGTC
>JBKPDL010000178.1:0-3936 GCA_046727855.1 Acidobacteriota bacterium | reverse complement strand
CTTTTGCACTTCGAGGTTGTTGATCGCGAACACGAGATCCCAGTATGCGTTCCTTACGCTGCGGCCGGTCTGGCCGATCGCTTCGACGAGCTCAACTTCAGAGATCTCGCGGTTCTTTCGGCTGACCAGATACTGCTGCCGCGCCGAGTCGATCCTGAAATTGCGAAACAGCGGCTGCGAATATGCGGCGGTGAACGTTGAATTGAGCTGCGGACTGAACGTGCTGTAATTGTTGTTCGTCCCGACACGTCCGCTCGCCCACCCCGCGCTGTAACTACCGCCCCATGGCAGCAGTTGTCCGACAGTGGTGGACGTCGTCAACCGATCCTCGGTGATGGTGCTTTGCGTGCCGCTGAAGATGTCCTGCGGCTCGTTGTTTTGCGTGCGCGACGTAAACGACGACTGGAAGTTCGGCACCCAGTTGCTGCGCGCCACCGAGATGCTGTAATCCTGCACCTGCGGGTTGATGCGCTCGACCTGTAGATCGAGGTTCTGCTCGAGGGCGAGGGCCACGGCTTCGTCAATCGACAGGCGCTTGGCCGGCCCCTGCCGCGTCAAGCTTTGCGCCGCTGCGGCGCCTGCCTGCGCCGGGTTCACAGTTGTCTGGGCACGAACAGGATCTGCCCCGAAAACGGACAGGGCCGCCATGGCACACAGCGAGGCCGCAAGCGCCCGCAGGCGGAAAACCTTCTGATCACACATTTTTCTGGTACTCCAAGGGAAAACGACCGGGCGAATCGAGCAAAAACAGTGCCTGGGCTCTTCAGGCACTAACAGATAGACGGCACGGGGGAGTTCCGGGTTCGACCAACCCCCATCGATATACTACCGCTCGAGCCCATAAGTAGACCGGTGCTCAGGCGGACCCAAGGTCCGCCGCTACGTGAAACGATGGATCAAGACGATCTTCTGACGCTGTTTCGGCGGTCCGGCGCCCTTCACGACGGCCACTTTCGGCTCTCGTCCGGGCTCCATAGTCCTGGTTATCTACAGTCCGCCCTCGTTCTCCAACATCCTCGCGAAGCCGAACGCCTCGGGACGGCATTGGCGGACCAGGTGCGCCGCTACGGCGCGACGGCCGTGCTGTCGCCTGCGCTCGGCGGCATTGTCATCGGCCAGGAAGTCGCCCGTGCGCTTGGCGTGCGCGCGATCTTCGCCGAGCGTGAGAACGGCTCGCTCACACTTCGTCGTGGCTTCACCCTCAACGCCAACGACAAAGTGATCGTGGTCGAGGACGTCCTCACGACCGGCGGCTCCACCCGCGAAACGATGAATGTGGCGCGAGCGGCAGGGGCGGAAGTCGTTGCGGTGTGCGCCATTATCGATCGGAGCGGCGGCCAACACGGTCTCGACCTCCCGTTTCAGGCGCTGCTGTCCCTACAGTTGCCGACCTATCGCGCGGACAACTGTCCCCTGTGCAAGCAGGGGGCGCCCATCACGAAGCCCGGGTCGCGCGCGTAAAGCGTGGCGCGAACGCTCAAGCTCACCATCGCCTACGAGGGCACGGACTTCGCCGGATGGCAGCGGCAGGCGGGCGCGCGCACCGTGCAGGCGGTTCTCGAGGATGCGTTCGCGCCGATCGAGAAGCGCACGGTCACCGTGATCGGGGCCGGTCGCACGGACGCCGGCGTGCATGCCGCCGCACAGGCGGCGAGCGTCGTTCTCGAGAGCCCGATCGCGCGCGACGATCTTCTTCGCGCGCTCAACGCGACGTTGCCCACCGATGTTCGCGTGCTGGCGATAGACGCAGCGGCGGACGGCTTCAGCGCGCGGCATGACGCCAAGCGCAAGACCTATCGCTATGCGATCTGGAATGGCGTTGCGCCGCCTCCGTGGCTGCGACGGTCCGTGTGGCACGTGCCGCAACCCATCGATCTCGCGGCGATGTCCCAGGCGGCATCGATGCTGATCGGCGAGCACGACTTCGCCGCCTTTCAAGCAACCGGAAGCGACGTCAAGACGACGGTACGGCGGCTACTTACGTCCACCGTGTACGATGTTGACCTGACGCAACTCGTCGCCGTGGCGCCGGGCGATCGCCTGCTCCGCTACGAGGTGACGGGTACCGGCTTTCTTCGCCACATGGTCCGCAACATCGTTGGAACGCTGGCTGACGTGGGGCGCGGGCGGTTGCAGGCCCAGCAGTTGCCGGAGATCCTGGCGTCACGCGATCGATCGCAAGCGAGCGCGACCGCCCCGGCGCAAGGCCTGGTTCTGTGGGAAGTTGAATACTGACCTAAGTCCTACTAATATCGAGCTTTGCGGTTGTCGCGTGGCCAAGAAACTCATACCACTACTCGAATGGTTGCAGGCCGACAGCGTGGACGCGGAGCTGGCGCGTCAGCTGAACGCCGATCGTCTGCCGCGCCACGTGGCAATCATCATGGATGGCAACGGCCGTTGGGCGGGCAAGCGCCACCTGCCGCGCGTCGAAGGGCACCGCGCCGGCATCGAGGCGGTGCGTTCGGTGGTGGAAACATCGGCGCGCCTCGGTCTCGACGTGCTGACGCTGTACGCGTTTTCCGTCGAAAACTGGAAGCGCCCGGCCACGGAAGTCAGCACGCTGATGATGCTGCTCAAGCGGTATCTGCGATCCGAGCTCTCGACGCTACTCGAGAACGACATCCGCTTCAACGTGATCGGCCGAGCTGAAGAGCTCGCGCCGGACGTGCTCCAGGAACTGCGCGCCGCGGAAAAGAAGACCGAGAAGAACTCCGGGATGGTGTTCAACATCGCGCTCAACTACGGCGGCCGCACCGAGATCGTGGACGCCGCACGGCGCGCGATCGAGCTCGGGATTACCACCGACGCGCTCGACGAGCGCCGCTTTGGCGAGCTGCTCTACACGGGCAGTCAACCCGATCCGGATCTGCTGATTCGCACGAGTGGCGAGATGCGCGTCAGCAACTTTCTGCTCTGGCAGATCGCGTATGCCGAAATCTGGGTGACCGACACGCTGTGGCCCGACTTTCGCGGCCGTCATCTGCTCGAAGCGATCCTCGCGTATCAGAAGCGCGACCGCCGCTACGGCGGCATCGCCTCCGCGCCTGTCGCTGCAAGCGTGAAGTGATTCGACCCGCATGGTCCGGCTCGTAACCGGCGTCCTGCTTGCCGCGGCGGTTCTTGCCCTCGTCTGGTTTGCAGACACGACGGTCCTGCTCATCGTCGCGCTGGTCGTGGCGGGGCTTGCGGTGCACGAGTACGTGCAGTTGTTCCGCGCGCTCGGCGCACACGTGCCCGCCGTGCCAACGCTCGTCGCCACACTGGTTGCAACGGCGATGGTTCCCTTCCCGCATGTGCCGCTCGATGCCGCGCTTCCCGCCGGGTTGATCTTCATCGTGGTCTGGGTGATGGCCACGGTGAAATCGGGCGTGGGATTCGCGGAAGCCTCGCGAGGCGCCGCGGCGGGAGCGTTGGCGGTGCTTTACATCGGGCTTGGCCTCGGCACACTCGTTGGCATCCACGTGTATGGAGGGCGGGGCGCCGTGCTGCTGCTGATGGTCACCATCATCATCAGCGACACCGCGCAGTATTACGCCGGCCGCACGTTTGGCCGCCATGCGCTCGCGCCGCATCTCAGTCCGAAGAAAACGATCGAGGGTGCGGTGGGCGGCTTTGTGGCTGCGCCGTTGTTTCTCGTGTTTGCGGCGTACTATCTGATTCCCGCGGCAACCAATCAGCTGGTCCTGGCAGTTCTCGGCGTCGGGGTCGTCATCGCCGGCGTCGCAGGCGACTTGTTCGAATCGATGTTGAAGCGCGCGGCGGGCGTGAAGGACAGCTCCGCGCTCCTCCCCGGACACGGCGGCATGCTCGATCGCATCGACGCGCTGCTGTTTGCGGCGCCGCTCTTTTACTTCTACGTTCGCGGGCTCTTCACATGAAGAAGCGCATTGCGATCCTGGGCTCGACCGGCTCGATCGGAACCAGCGCGCTCGA
>JBKPDL010000177.1:0-9500 GCA_046727855.1 Acidobacteriota bacterium | reverse complement strand
GCGGGGCCTAGACATCTTCCAAGTAACTTCAGCGGTGGAATCAGATCGACGCTACACCGACGCGGCGGGGGATTCCGGCGTTTTGACAAGGTGATACCCGAGTTCCCGTGCGCGCCGCGTCAGGTTGGCCAGGACGCGGCCTTGGTACCGGCGTTCGTAGTATTCCTGGCCTTGATCGACGTACTCCGTGCCGTGTTTGAGCATGTTGTAAATGAGACACGCCAGTTTCCGGGCGGTCGCCGTGATCGCTTTGGGCGCGCCGAGACGGCCCTTCAGGCGGCGGAAGAACGCGCCGAGCGCTGACTGGCTGTGATGCAGGCTGCTCGCGGCCATCCGCAGCACGGCCGCCGCGCGGTTGGCCGATGCTTTGGTGCGGCTGTTCAGTACCTTGCCGCCGGAGATCTTGTTGCCGGGTGACAGGGCGAGCCACGAGGCAAAGTGCTTCTCGGTCGGCCAGCGCCTCATGTCGAGACCAATTTCCGCGATGACTTTCAGCGCCGCGTGGGCGTCAATGCCGTCCACCTGCGTGAGGTCAACGCCCGTGAGGCGGTGGAGGTGCCCGCGGACATCAAACGCGGGCGTGTTGCGCGGGCGCCTGGAGGTCCGCGGCGCCGTCGGCAGTGGGGTGCCGTCGCTCTTGTCCTCGAAGGTCTCCAGGCACGCCTCGATCTGCCGATCGCAATCGGTGATCTTCGCGTGGTAGACATCGAAGAGTTCGACGGCTTGGCGCAGCGCGAAGAGGTGTTCGTCCCGCCACGTGCCCTCCAGCGCCCGGGCGATGGTGGCCTCGCTCTGTTTGCATCGACCATCGCGCAGCGCCGCCAGTCGAGCGGGATGGCGTTCGCCGTTGCCGATGGCGCGGATGATCGCCATCCCCGTGACGCCGGTAATGTCGG
Organism: Acidobacteriota bacterium; assembly: GCA_046727855.1. Lineage (GTDB taxonomy): Bacteria > Acidobacteriota > Vicinamibacteria > Vicinamibacterales > UBA2999 > DASPWV01. The sequence continues at coordinate 8,604 of JBKPDL010000177.1, read as the reverse complement.
TGACCACCTCGGGGAGCTTCACATTCATTTGCTCGAGCGCCTTCTGCATGTGCTGAATGTGATCGGCGGCGTAGCTGACGAGCATCGCGCGTTGACGCAGGTACCCTCTCAACACGCAGATCGCATCATCCGGGCGAAACGCGGCGGCCAGCAAGCCGAAGGTGTGCAGGCGTTGGAGCCATTGACAGTCGAGCACGTCCGTCTTGCGACCGGGGACGTGCTTGAGTTGCCGCGGATCGACGAGCTTGACATCAACACCGCGCTGGCTGAGGAGCTCGAAGAGCGGAATCCAGTACACGCCGGTCGACTCCATGGCCACCGTGTCGATCCCACAGGTCGTCAGCCAGGCGGCCAACGTGTGAAGGTCGGCGGTACACGTCCCGAATTCGCGGACGTCTTGGCCGTCCGGATCACGGCCCTCCGGAACGGCCACATGATGCCGGGTCGCCCCGATATCGATCCCAGCAGCATTCAGGTTCACGCAGCGAAGCTCCTTCGGCAGACGGGCGGAGCGGCGATGAGACGACGACCGGCGTGACGTACGCGGCATGCAGTCCTCCCAGCATGAGTAAGGAAAGGACCGACCGGGCGCGAAGGGAGCGCATGCGCATTCTTCCAAACGGGATCACGTCCCCGTCGGAGACGGTCACCACTGAGATTGTCGCTCCCCTTCGAGACCACGCTCCTAAACGGGCACCCAGACGCACCAATGACGGTTCGGCCTTCTCGACCCGGTCTGTCCGGCCGAACGATAAACGATGGCCGCCTTGAAGAGAAGTTACTGCCATGTGATAGGGCCGCGAGCGGCGTGGAGGCGCTCCTAAGGCGCCAGGAAAACTCGCTTCAAATATCACGCTCTCAGCCTTAGGAGATGTCCAGGAACGACACAGGACTAAGATTCCGCAGCATGGCAATCCGAGTGGTCAGGCTCGGTTCACCGCGGCAGCCGAACGAAGGATTGCGGCTGGGCACGGTTCGCAGACCACCGCGTGGCGTACCAAAAGACGCATTCGCGGAACGGAATTTTTATGACGTGTGGCTGCCGTTGCTCTCGCCGAGCGCCCCGCTGGTGGACCAGGGCCTCCGAGCCCGGACCGAGCGCGAGTGGAACGCGTACGCGCGCAAGTTCAGAGCCGAGATGCGCCGGCCCGAGGCGTCGAGGCTGCTCGATCTCCTCGCTGCGCTTTCCCACCAAACTAACTTCTCGATCGGCTGTTACTGTGAAGACGAGAGTCGCTGTCATCGCGACCTCTTGCGCGAGTTGCTCAACGCGCGAGGCGCTGAACTCGCCTGAGCGTCGGAGCGGAAAAGGGGTCTGACCCCTTTTCACTCGGCGATGCGCGCGCCGCATCGACACGAGTGGCGACGGCGTGGTCTGGTTCCAGGAAGCTGAAGCCTAGCTTTGTCTCGTGAGCGGCGATCATCCGCGCAGCTTCTCCAGTCTTCTTTACGTACTCGGCAAACTTCCGGCCTGCGTACCAGTCGCGGAAGAACGACATGTCGCGCGGGCCCTCCGTCTCCCAAGCGGCTGCACCGACGGCGGCGGTTTCGACACCGAGACGAGTAGAATCTGAATCGCGCGGCCGCCGCGGGTGAGCCGCAGATCGTCGAGGCGCGCCAAAGCCGACGTGACTGAGCGAGTTTGGAGGATCGAGGGTGAGTGATTCGCGACTTCGATTGATCGCAGCAGGTGGGCTCGTTCTTGGCGCGGTCCTCGGTATGGCGGGCACGTTTGCCCCGTCTGCCTCACTGCGCGGACTTGCTTGGGGCCTGGACGGCACCGCACTCATTGTTGCGACTGCGCTGCTCACCATTCACCATTTTCGACAAGGCAACGATGCGGTGGCGGCAGGCTTTCTTATCTTCGTTGTCGGCGAAGCGGTGATTCTCTCAAGCGCGGCCATGGACCTGGCCGCCAGTGCGCCGTCGTTCGCGGCCGGAGTGGCTTTGTGGGCTGCCTCACTGGTCCTGGTGAGCGCATTCAGCACCATGCCTGCCGTGATCAGGGTCGTCGGTTTTATTGCATCACTCTTGTTCGCTGCTGTGGCCGCGCAAATCTTCTTGGGGCGCGCGTTGACACCACTCTCCCAGCCGCTGCCGTTCTTCGCCTACCCCTTCCTGGTGGCAACGTTGTGTGGGTGGGCGTGGGTGCACTACCGCCATGCCTGACCGGCCTGGACGCAGATGGACCTGGATAAATGCAGATGGTTTGGACGCAGATAAATGCAGATAAATGCAGATGGTTTGGGACGCAGATAAACGCAGATAAACGCAGATGGTTTAACGCAGATGGACGCGAATGGACGTAGATAAACGCGGATAAGCTGGACGCAGCCGCTGCTGACGGCGTGGCGGCAACGATCAAGGTGAACCGGTTACCTGCCGCATGCGATCCGCCTGTGATTTGGCTTACGATCGATCACAACGAAAGGAGACACACGTGCGCCGCATTCATGTGTCGGCTTTCGCAATCGCATTGGTCGCGTCCTGGCTCACCGCCGCTGAGATTCTGGGCCAGGGACAGAATCCACCGTCGGTGTTTGCGCCGCCCGGCGATTATGCGACTGCAGATGTCCGGGTCATCACCCCAGGCGTGGTGTTCGCGTCCGGCATGCCCGACCTCGCCGCCGACTTTACAAAAGAAACAGGGAAGAAGGTGGGCATCGCCGTCGTCGGGATGGGCACCATCGTCCAGGAGATCACGAAGAGAACTCCGCCGCCCGACGTCATCGTGCTGCCATTCCAGCTGATGACCACGCTGTCGCTGGAGGGCGGCGTCGCGCCGGGCACGTTCACCCCGCTCGGGCGCAACCGGATGGGCCTCGCGGTGCGCGCCGGCGCAGCGAAGCCGGACATCTCGACCGTCGAAAAACTCGCCGTCGCGCTGAAGAATGCGAAGGCGGTGATGCGCTCGAATCCGGCCTCGCGCACGATGGTCGCACTGTTGATCGATGACCTGCTCAAGCGTCCGGAGTTCGCCGGTGTGAACGCTCCGCCCAGCACGAAGGGCGAAGGAGGTCAGGCGCTGGCGGCTGGCGAAGGCGACATGGCGATTCAGACGATCAGCCAGATTCTTCCCTACAAGGAGATCGAGCTTGTCGGCCCGCTGCCCGCCGAACTTGGAGCGTGGATCGACACGGCGGTCGCGGTGTCGACGAGAGCAACCCATGCCGACGATGCGCGCGCGTTCATCCGGTATCTGTTGCGGCCGGAGTCGAACAAGGTGTGGAAGCCGAGAGGCCTCGAACGATTCGAATAAGGAGTCACGCCGGTAGATTGAGCCGGCGGAGCAAATCTTCAAAACGAGGATGGAGAGCGAACGCCAGAGGCGGCGCGCGAACCTCTTGTAGACCAGAATCTCTGACGAGGATACGAAGAGGTCAATCGCATACATGGTGGAGTACACTCGCAGCGCGAATCAGGACGATCGGACGGCTGGCGGTCGTCGTCGGTTCGATGACGATCCGAAAGGAGGGTCGACATGCCCACCGTGGCAAAAGATTTCACCGTCAGGTTGCAGAACGATCGACCCGGAACTCTCGCAAACGCGTTCGACGCGATCGCGAAAGCTGGTATCAACATCGAAGGCTACGCCGAGATCGAAGGCATTTTGCATGTGTTAACGCAGGACGCTGCGGCCACGCGCAAGGCGTTCGAGTCGGCTGGCCTGACCGTGTCGCGCGAGGACGATGTGGTGGTGGCGGACGTCGTTGACCGCCCAGGGGTTGCGGCCAACATCTTCCGGCAGATCGCCGACGCCAACGTGAACGTGACCACTTCCTACGTCGCCATCAATAACCGCATCGTCGTCGGCGCCACGAATCTGGCGAAGGTGCAGGAAATCACCGCTAAGCAAGCAGCGATCACATAGACACACCGACCAATGGCGGCCGGCGCTCCAGCCGACGCCCGCCGCCCGGTGACTTCGGTTATTCGTGCTGATCGATGCGACATAGAAACGAGGGAAGCGAGTCCGTTTACTCTTTGGGCAACGCGAACACGTAGAGTGCCTGTCCGCTCTGCGGAATCTTGATGTCCGGGACGATCGCTGCCGGCACGTTGCGCGGGCTGCCGCCGCCGAGACCCGACATGATGCCGATATACTGCCGGCCGTCGATGGCGAAGCTCACCGGGAATCCCTGAGCGGACGTACCGAGCCTCGCTTCCCACAAGATTTGGCCGCTCTTCACGTCGTGTGCGCGCACGTGTCGATCGATATCGCCCACGAAAAGCACGCCGCCGGCCGTCGATAACACCGCAGTCAGATACGGCGCCCGCTGCTCATGCTTCCACACTTCCTGCATCGTTCTGACGTCGTACGCAGCAAGCTTGCCGACGTTCTCGTTGCTGCCCGGCATGTGCTTGAAGAGACGATCGCCTCCAGAGCCGCCTCCACCCTCCTTCATGGCAACTTCACGCGCGGTGAAGTCCATGCACGATTGGCTGAGGGGCGCGATCAACAGCCCGGTCGGTGCGTGGTAGCTCATGGCCTGCCAGTTCTTGCCGCCCTCGGTGCTTGGACAGATGAAGATCGGCTTATCGACGCTCATCTCATAGATCTCGGCGCGATATCTGGGCACGCCGGTTTTTGGATCGATGCGATCCCAGATGTTCTGCGCCACCATTTCCTTGAAGCCGAGGAACCTTCCGGTCCGTCGATCGAGCTTCCAGAGCACGCCGGCCTTGCCAGCATTGAAGGACACCTTCTGATCGCCGATGTCGACGAGAACGCGCTCGAACACCTCGTCGAGGTCGAACGATTCGGCAGGTACGTGCTGGAAGTGCCACGCGAGCTTGCCCGTTGCGGGGTCGAGCGCCACCGTGGAATTCGCATAGAGCGTGTTGTCCCGGAGCGTGAGCTTGCGGCTGAGAAAGTTCCATGGCTTGGCTTGCGCAACACCCCAGTAGGTGAGATTCAGCTCGGGATCGTACGAGCCCGCGATCCACGTCTCACCACCAGCTCGGAACGTCATCGGCAGGTTGCCCCATGTTTCGCTGCCGGGCTCGCCCTGGCGGGGTATTGTGTAGAAACGCCACGCCTGCTTGCCGGTCGTGATGTCGTACGCGCTGATGTAGCAGCCCAGACCGTCGAAACGCCCGCATCCCGTGAGCCCTTGCAGCACTCTGTCGCCGATCACGATCGCGCCGCTCGTGTTGACGCGGCTGCCGTCCGGCGCTGCGGGCGTGTCCCACAGGATCTCGCCGTTGCGGGCGCTGAGCGCCACCATGTGCGCGTTGCTCGCCGGCAGAAAGATCTTGTCGTCGGCAATGGCGATGCTGCGAATGCCACCATAGCCGGGCGCCTGATCGGGACCGACGCGCGCTTCCCAGATCAAGTCACCCGTCTTTCCATCGAGTGCCTGCACGAAGTTGCTGGGGCTCGCGAGATAAATGACGCCGTTATGAACGATGGGGGTCGTCTGGTTGGCGCCCGAGTCGTTGATCGCCCATACCCACTGCAGCTGCAGGTTCTTGACGTTGGCTGGAGTGATTTGATCCAGCGGGCTGTAGCTGTGGCCGTAGTAATTGCCGCGGAACATCAGCCAGTCAGCAGGCGGCGGGCTTTTCAGCATTTCGGCAGTGACGGGTACGTAGTTCTTCACTTCGCCGCGAACGGTCACGCCTCGATTCGCCAATGCGCCACCGCGCGCTTGTCCCGCACCGGTGCCTGCGCCCAGCACCGGCGGCATCGCGCTTCGACCACCAGCCCCCGCGGCTGCGGCCGCTGCGGCTGTCTGCGCACGAGGCTGTCCGGTGAGGAGCGCATTGATCGGCGTCGACACAGCGGCGGTCAACGGCTGCTGACCAACGGGCGCTCCGTTAATCTGCAGCAGGTACGCTGTCACCCCCAACGTGCCCTGTTCACCGAGGGAACCTGGACTCGTCGGCGGCATCGTCTGAACGAGGTAGGTAAACAACTCGTTGACCGCTCTCGGTCCCCATTTCGCTGTGAAGTCGGGCCCCGCGACAGCCGGTGCATCGCCCGATCCCCGAAAATCAGCCAAATGGCATCCGGCACATTGTTGCGCGTACGCCACGCGTCCGGCCTCAGCCTGGGCCGCGGTGTAGGCGCCGGTCGTAACCGGCTGAGCCTGCTGGCCTCCGACCGAAGCGATCGCCACACCGACGAGAGCAGCCGACCCGAGGAGGAGTGATGGCCGTGCGCGCTTCATATTCAGCTCCTGATTAATACGGCATCTGCCGCTTGGTGAACGCTCGACCTTTATTGGTGAGCTCGATGCTGGTGCCGTGTGTCACCATGATGCCGGCTTTAATCAACTGTTCGATGTTGTCGATGCTGGCGGAGTGCAGTGGAAAAATGTGATGCGCCTTCATGGCGGCCATGATCCGCGCGCGTGCCGCATCCAGCTTCGGTTCACCGATCCGTGGCAGGCCCTCGGGAGTAAAGCCGCCGGTCCCGGCGTGCGCTTCGTCGGACCCGCCCTTCTTCAAGTACTCGAGACCCATCAGCGACATGGCCTGATCGCCTGGGCCCCATTCGCCCCACGCAATACCCGGCACGCTGGTGATTTCGTCGACGTTCTCCAGCGCGTACTTGTCCTCCATCTTCACCGACAAAATGAGCTCGCCATTCGGGTTCATCGGCCAGGGATCGGCGCGCTCCATGTAGTCGGTGGCGGAAATATCCCAGATTCTCGCGGCCGGCCCCTGACCTCCGGATCCGCGCAGCCCCTCAGGAATTCCGCGATCGGCGCCCCTGAGATCCTGGCGATCGAATGGATAGCGCGTCGCCGCGACGAACGCTCTAACTGCCTCGGCGTTGCGCGCGTGACACAACATCAAGCCGTGCACGCCTGCCATCAGAATCTGTTCAACCACCCAGGTGTTGGCGCGAACGGAGGCGGCGTCCAGACCGATGAACGGCAGGGTGACGACCACGGTCGGCGTGCGGTGCCCGCTCTTGGCGGGGCCGCCATCAACAAGTCCCTGCATGAATTCGCGCAGGCGCCGCGGGTCGAACGGACCGTGTTCCATTTCGTACTGAATGAAATCGTTGGTCGTCTGCGCAAGCTTCTTGCCTTCTTCGTAGCCGCCGCCGGTCACGCCGACGTCGTAGACGGGTTGGCTGGCCGCGAGAAGCTCGATCATTTTGTTGAGGCGCTTCGGCTTGCCGTAATTGGGATCGCCGCCCTGTGTCGACCCCAGCGCCGAGAAGCCGAGTCCGACGAACGAAAGTGCCAGAAGAAATGACTTCATCCCCACCTCGCATTCGTAAACGCCGACCTTCCGCTCAGGTCGGCTGGTTCGCTGAGACCGGCGTCGTGTGTGAGATAGTCTACGGCTGATGACTGGCGCGTGATCGTCAAGTACCAAGAGCTCGCTGGCACGCTTACCCGCGCGCTGCAGACCGTCGGCCTCGAGCCCGAGCGTGCGCGGCATTGCGCGCAGATCATCGCCGACTCGACGCGCGACGGCGTTCCCTCACACGGTCTGAATCTGTTTCCTCGTCTCGTCGCGATGATTCGCAACGGCGTGGTCGACGTGACTGCCCGAGCGCTGCGCGTCTCGGCGGCAGGCGGACTGGAGCGCTGGAACGGACGCGGCGGCGTGGGCGCGCTCAATGCATGGGAATCGATGGAAGCCGCCATCGCGTGCTCGCGCTCGCACGGCATCGGCTGCGTCGCGCTCGCCAACACGAACCACTGTAGTCCCCAGGCATCGTGACGCCGATGCGCTGGTCGAACACCATCTCCAGCGCGACCAGCTTCTCGTGCCAGGCGCGTTCGCCCGGGTTGCGTCCATTCCGATCGTCGGCCACCGAAGTGAACGCGACGAGCGCCAGCTGCCGCAGAATCGCCGGACCAGCCGGGCCGTTCAGCGCTGCCGCGAGTTCGGCCTGGAAGCGCGCCGATCGATCACGCGAGACAGCGGAGCTCGTCGTAAACGATGGGAACCAGCATTCTGGCGCGCTTTCGTCGCGAGCGGCAGACGCTCGCCCGCCTGCAGCACCCGAACATCAGCCGCCTGATCGATGGCGGCACCACAAGACGACGGCCTCCCGTACATCGTCATGGAATACATTGACGGCCCCTGGATCACGACGTATGTGGGGCAACGCAAGCTAGGGCTCGAAGCCCGCCTGCGTCTGTTTCTGGAAGTCTGTTCCGCGGTCGATTATGCGCATCGCAACTTCGTCATGCGCGCGCTCGACGACGAGCCCGCGCGCCGGTACGAATCAGCTGCGCAGTTCGCAGACGACTTGCGTCGGCACCTGGAGTCGGCGGCATTCTCCGAACCCTATCTGGAGCGCGGCCACGCCTCACTGTTCGTGCTGTTCATGCGGGCGAACCAGCGGTTGGCGCTGAACGCTGTAGCCCGGTCGCGGCGCGCCGAGGCGCTGAAGTTTGCGGAGCGCGCGCGGCATTTGCAAGAGGGAGCAGCGGAAGCGAATATTCAAAAGTAGTGGCGGTGCCGGCGGGCGTGTAGCAAGCACCGCTGCATTCATAATCGCAAGAGAACGCGCAGCCGCTCGCGCACATCGGTAAAGACGTCTTGAGTGGGACGCGCGTCTGAGTCTGGCCAGCGGCTTCAGCGCACGGGAGCGACGCTCGCCTCGTACTCCATCGGACACCCGAAGCCTTC
>JBKPDL010000176.1:0-9613 GCA_046727855.1 Acidobacteriota bacterium | reverse complement strand
CGGCAGCAGTATCTGGTCAGCCGAAAGAACCGCGAGATCTCTGAAGTTGAGCTCGTCGAAGCGATCGGCCAGACCGGCCGCAGCGTAAGGAACGCATACTGGGATCTCGTGTTCGCGATCAACAACCTCGAAGTGCAAAAGCAGTCGCTTACGCTGGCGCAACAGTCGCTGCGCGACAATCGCGCGCGCGTCGAGATCGGCACGATGGCGCCGATCGACATCATCGAAGCACAATCCGAGGTGGCGCGTCGCGAGGAATCCGTGATTCTTGCCGAAGCCTCGATCTCGCGTGCAGAAGATCGCCTGCGCGCGTTGATTTCGAATCCGTCGCAGCCCGACTTCTGGACCATGAAGATCGAGCCGACCGACGTGGCCCAGTTCGTGCCGGTGAACGTCGACGTCGAGGCGGCCGTGCGCACCGCGCTCGACAGGCGCACCGATCTCTCCACCTCTCAGAAGCAGATCGAAGCCAACGATGTGAACATTCGCTTTTTCCGCAACCAGTCGCTTCCCGACGTCACCGCGAACCTCAGTTACAGCGCGCTTGGGCTGGCCGGAACCCGGCGTCGCATTCAGGCCATTCCCGGTCAAGCGCCGACGATTCTCGACACGAACGCACGGTCGTTTGGAAGTGCGCTCGCGGATGCCTTCGGCGGGCAATATCCGACGTGGAACTTCAACGTCCAGTTCAGTTATCCGATTGGACAGTCGAATTCGGAAGCCAACCTCGCGCGTGCACGTTTGCAGAATCAGCAGTCGGAACGGCAGCTCGAGAGCCAGAAGCTCTCGGTGGCCACCCAGATCCGCGATCTTGCGCGCAACGTGCAGACCAACAGTAAGCGCGTGGAAGCCACACGCGCAGCACGCGCACTCGCGGAAGAGCGCTTGAAGGCGGAGGAGAAGAAGTTCCAGGCGGGCATGACCAGCAGCTTTTTGGTGTTCCAGGCGCAGCGCGACTTGAGCGACGCACGCAACAACGAGCTGCAGGCGATCATCGACTATCTGAAGTCGACTGTGGACTACCAGACCGCGCAGGAAACGCCGCTCACGGCCGGTGGCAGCGTGTCGGCCGTGACCACCACCGCCGGCACGCCTCAGACCGGGCGCGCCCAGGTGCCGCAGCAGCAGCAGCAGCAGCAGCAGCAGTAGACGGCTTCATTTGCATCGTGGCGAGCGCCTGGCCGTAGACGCACGGCCGGGCGTTCCCACATCGGGCGGCTCACTGGATCAATAGCGCAGTCTCAGTTTGCGCCCATCCGTTCTGAAGCATCCCTGCCGCCGCCAAGATCCAACCCCAATCCGCGGCATCCGCGTAATCCGCGGATGCCTTAATCCGCGTAATCCCGCATAATCCGCGTAATGGGCGTGTCGGTCACCGTCATCACGTATAACGAGTCCGCAAACATCGCTGCGGCCCTCGAGTCGGTCGCCTGGGCCGACGACATCATCGTCATCGATTCGGAAAGCACCGACAACACGACGGAGATCGCGCGCCGCTATACGAGCAAGGTGATCGTCCGGCCATGGCCGGGATACGTGGCGCAGAAGAACTTCGCCGCGGAACAGGCGGCGCACGACTGGATCTTCTCGCTCGATGCGGACGAGCGCGTCACCCCCGCCCTCGCTGGCGAGATCCGGCGCGTCGCGGAGCGGCCATCTGCGGCTGCGGGTTATCGCGTGCCGCGCGTGAACTATCACCTCGGGCGCTGGATTCGATCGACCGACTGGTATCCGGACTACCAGCTTCGCCTCTACGACCGCCGCCGCGCGCGGTGGACGGGCCGCTATGTGCACGAGTCGGTCAAGGCGGACGGCCCGGTCGTCGATTTGCGGAACGACCTTCAGCACTACGCCTATCGCGACATCGCGCATCACCTGCAGTCGATGGATCGCTACACGTCGCTGGCCGCGCGCCAGATGTTCGAGGATGGCCGGCGCGCGAACTGGTTCGACGTGCTGATCCATCCGCGCCTCGCCTTCGTGCGCAATTACCTGCTGCGCGGTGGATTCCGCGACGGCATGCCGGGCCTGATTGTCTCAGTCATGAATTCCTACTACGTCAGCCTGAAATTTGCGAAGCTCTGGGAGCTGTGTTCGCCCTCCACATCGACACCGCCCGGACCTGGCGCGGCGGACAGAACCAGGTTCTCTTAACGGTTCTGGGGCTGCGGGGGCTCAACCACAGAGCGGTGCTCGTGGCGCACCCCGAGGGCGAGCTCTATCGCCGCGCGCTCGAAGGCCCGGACCTGGTGCCGCTCGCCCCGCGCAACGAAGTGGATCTGTCAACGGCGTGGAAGCTCTCGCGCATCATCCGGCAATTCAAACCAGAGATCGTGCACGCTCACGATCCGCACGCGGTGGCAATGGCGGGCCTCGCGCTGTCGTTCAGTGCGCCCACGCCTCGTCCGGCCATTGTTGCGTCGCGTCGCGTCGATTTCCATCTCCAGTCGCACTCGTTCTCACGTTGGAAGTACCGGCAGGTCGATCTCTTCATCGCCGCATCCGATGCGATCAAAGGCGTGCTGGAGCACGACGGCATCCCCACCTCGCGCATCGTCGTGGTCCACGACGGCATCGACGTCGCAAAGATTCAGCGCCTGCCAACCGTGAACCTTCGCGCCGAGTACTGGTTGCCGCAGGGGGTTCCCCTGCTGGTTAACGTGGGCGCACTGGTCGGGCACAAAGGGCAGAAGCATCTCCTCGACGCCATGCCGCACGTCCTGCGTGAGGTACCCGACGCGCACCTCGTCATCCTGGGCGAGGGCGAGCTCCGGCCGCAGCTCGAACGCCAGATCAAGGAACTTCATGTCGATAAGCACGCGCTTCTGGCCGGCTTCCGCGAGGATGTGCTCCAGCTCGCGAAGTCGGCGGATCTCTTCGTGATGAGCTCGATCACGGAAGGACTTGGATCGACAGCGCTCGACGCGATGGCGATGAAGCTCGCCGTGGTCGGCACGCGTGCCGGGGGAATTCCCGAAGCGGTGGTGCACGGCGAGACGGGACTTCTGGTTGCGCCCGGCGATCCACGCGCGCTCGCGGGCGCGATTGTGCGGCTCCTGAAAGACACGCCTCTGCGCGAGCGTATGGGCGAAGCGGGCGCGGCACGAGTGGCGGAACACTTCGGCGTCGCCCGCCTCTTGAATGGAACGCTGCAGGCGTATCAAACAGCGCAACGCATCGTCAGTGGGGATCCGGCGTGGACGTTGAGTTAACGCCCCGGTTTGTTTCTTACCGGATTCCCAGTTCCGCGGGGGTGAGGACACCGTCACGATTGACGTCGAGCCTCAGGAACTGGTCGCGCGAGCCTCGCCATTCGCCCCACGACAGCACGCGGTCACGGTTCGCGTCCCACGACGCGTAGCGGTTCACCCAGTCCGGACGCGGCGCACCGGAACGGATTTCGTCGCCCGAGAGGACGCCGTCCCGATTCCAGTCGTGGGCGCGGAACGATTGATCGTTGCCGCGCCACTCGGCGCGTGTAATCACACCGTCGCGATTCTGGTCGAGGCCCTCGAACCGGGTGAGATCGTCAGCCTCGTTCCGGTTCTTGTTGTTATTCTTGTCTTTTTGCGGGTGATCGGCCTGCGCGTGCTTGGCCTGGCCGCGTCCTCGGCCCTGCTCGGCCGCGAAAGCCGGACTGGAAATCAAAGTAGCGATACAAAACACGGCGGGAGCAAGTTTGATGAGTCGCATATCAGCCTCTCCGGCGAGTGCAGCCAACGCCGTGCCAATCCCCGCCCCGTACCGATGCTGATCAGACCCGCACAGCCGACCGACTTCGAGGGCATGTGGGACATCTTCCGCAACGTCGTCCGTACCGGCGATACGTACGTCTTCGCGCCCGATACGCCACGCGAGGTCGCGCGCGACTACTTTCTTGGTCCGGACATCAAATCATGGGTCGTCGAAGATGACGATGGGATCCTCATCGGCATGTACAAATTGATTCCCAACCGCCGCGATCTTGGATCACACGTCGCCAACGCGTCGTTCATGGTGCATCCCAACGCGCAGGGCCGCGGCATCGGCCGCGCCATGGGTGAGCATTGTCTCGACGAAGGGAGGAAGGCCGGTTATCTCGCGATGCAGTTCAACTTTGTCGTGAGCACGAACACAGCCGGTGTGGCGCTGTGGCAGAAGCTTGGATTCGAGATCGTCGGCACGCTGCCGAAGGCCTTCAACCATCAGGCCCTCGGCTACGTGGACGCGTATGTCATGTATCGGCCGCTTTGACGGTTTGACCGCGCCAAGAGCGGCCGAAGGCGTCTCGGAATGACGCCTTCGGCCTTGTAGACGTTAGCTGCACGAGTCTCGCACACGAGCGCTTACGGAACCACCACCGTTTGCGCCGGCGTCGGGGCGCTGAAGCCGCATGTGTTGGTCGCCAGCACGCTCAAGTTGTACGTGCCTGCCGGCACCACGCCGCTCAACGCGCGGAACGTCGTGGGGAAGTTGATCGAGAACGGTCCGCTCACGATCAGCACATATCCCGTAGACGCTGGTCCCGTCGATGCAGGATCCCAGATGACATGAATCCTGTTTTCAATCTTGTAGGCCAGGAAGTTTTCAGGCGGTGATGGCGGACCGGTACAGGGAGCGGGCACGCTCAACGTGATCGCGTTGGATGGCCCGCTGGTGCCGGAGGTATTCGCGGCGCGGAGCGAGACGGTGTAGTTCCCGCCCGGTACCGCTGGGAAGCGCACAGTTTCACCCAAGCCGATCGGCACTGTTCCTGACAATGAACCTGTCACGTTGAGCAGGATCCTCGACGGTTCGCCGCCGGCGAACGTGTTCTTCCACGAGAGCTCCACTGCCGAGCCATTCACCACGCCGGTCAATCCCGCCGGCGCGCTCGGCGGTACAGGTACGTCGACGAAGATGCGGATCTCGTTCGAGGGGTCACTCATCTGAGCGCCTGAAACCGTGCGCACGCGCACGAAGAACGCGCCCCTAGGCGCCGTAAACGTGAAAATCGGCGCGGGGTTGCCGGTGCGAGCGGTGGCCAGGACCTGACCCGGGTTTATTCCTCCCTCGAGGAGATAATCGGTGGTGGGCGTACCGGTTGCCGTCCACCGCAATGTCACGATATTGCCGGATATGGACGCCGCGCGCAGATTCGTGGGCACTCCATTGACGATGTTGACGAACTCCGATTCCGAGAACGTCACGGTAGCGACGCCGGGCGAATCGATCGCGCCTGCCGGTGGAGCCGTGACTCCGCTTACCGCTCGAAGCTCTGCGTTGTAATTGAGCCTGTCTGAGCCGCCGCCACCGATCACTTGAAGCGCCGCGTTTGCAAACGCTCGTACGTTGAAGGTGTCGTCCGCAGTCCCTCCTATCAGCACTTCGATGAAACTGAACGCGGTCACCAGACCAGCGATGTTGCCCTGGTTTGGACCCGTGACGTTCCAGGTCACTGCACTGTTTGGCCCTTGCAGCACGTCGGCGCCGGCGCCTCCGCGAACGTTGAAGACAATTCCGGCATTTGAGCTCGTCGCAAAGCCGAAAAGGTCATCACCGTCGAAGCCATTTAGATTCAGTGTTGATAGCGGGGCGACACCAGTAAGGCTGTTGACGGTCATCGTGTCGTTTCCCCCTATCCCGTTGACGGTCAGGGTCTCCACGGTGCCGATATCGAGCGAGAAGGGCACGAGATTCACGCGGTCGAAGTCAACGCGTGTGCCATTCACCGACACCACAAACTGATCTCCGGTAGCCCCGAGGGAACCGTTGACCTGAACGAGATCGCTCTCGCTACCGCCTTCGATGACGTCGGTGCCGTCGCCGTTGCTCCATACCAGCACGTCGTCGCCCGCGCCGCCGCTCATCGTGTCGGCGCCGGGCGCGCCCACGATCCAATCTGCGCCGCCGCTGCCGTTCAACAAGTTGGCGACGTTATTGCCGACAAGGCTGTCGTTCCCAGACCCACCTTGAACGTTCTCGATACCCGCAATGCTGGCGGTGCCCGTCGCTCTGCCGGTGCCAAGGTTCACGTTGCCTTGTGAAAAGATCTGTCCGCGAATCGCCCCTCCGGGAAACGCCGTCGTATGGATGTTGACGTAGGTGCCCCCGCCGAGAAATGCCGCTTCGCTGGCCGCGGGAAGCGCGAGGCCTGTCGCGTTGAACGTGAAGCCGGTACCCGCAGGAACAATTGCTGCAGTGTTGAAGGGAACGATGATCGGACCGTTCACGCCGACAGGCGCTTGATGGATGTGAAAACCGTTGACGGAGGCCGGCGGCACATCTGAAACCGTCACGACGATGTCGAAGGTTCCGGCGGCGATGTTGTAGTTGGTGATGACAGCCGAAGCGGTGCCCGCGTGCGTGGTAGGCGGCACTTCCTGGTCGGCGCCGAGTGTCGCGGCCAGACCGTTGGCGTTCAAGCCAAGGTTGACGGAGACGGCCGTCGTGAACCCTGCGTAATCGATCGTATCGACGCCGGCTCCGCCATCGACCGTCCCTCGCAGATTGATCCCGTCGGCGAGCACGATCACGTCGTTTCCGTCTCCGGCGATGATGTTGATGATGCCAGTTGTGGCGGCCAGCGTCTGGTCGCCAGCGACTGTTGTGTTGAAGTCGAAGGCGCTATTGAACCCTTCGCCGCTGGACCGATTGTGCTGAAAAAGACCGCCGCTCTGCGAAATCGACAGGGTGTCGCTTCCGGCATCACCGGTCATCGTCGCGGTCGAGCCGATGACTGTTGATGTGTACGCTGCATAAACGGCGGACGGATGAGCCAGGAACAGGAAAACCGCGGAAACAGCAATCGCACGCGACGCAAAGGGGTAGTTCATGACACCTCCAGTAACGCGGAACTCAACAGTTGTTTAGGTTGTGAGGCGAGCACGATATCCGATCTTCGGGTGACATGCACCACGCATTGGACATTGCGTGTCGCGTTGCGGGCGGCGAAAGCCGCAGGCATTCATCATGCCGATGTGACACAAGGAGAAGTCGTACTTAACCGGATCTTCGGGATCGAGCGCACGCAATGATTTGGTAATGTCCATCGCCATTCGCCAGCCCGGGCTGGTGTAACGCGTCAGGCGGAGGCAGCGTCCGACGCGAATCACGTGGGTATCGAGTGGGACGATGAGCTGTGACGGCTTCACGCGTTTCCACAGACCAAGATCAACCGCGTCGGTTCGCACCATCCAGCGAAGAAACAGGTTCAGGCGCTTGCAGGCGCCCCCTTTCGACGGGCGCGCAAAGAAGTAGCTCACGCCGCGGTCGGCGGAGCGGCGGCCATACACTGCCTTGACATCGAGCTTGCACGCGCGACCGGAGAAAGAGTCGAGCGCCTGTTCGATGGTCTCGTGCGACGAGTCGATGCGCTCGGCAAAGAAACCCTCGATCGATCCGTTCGCTTCGATCATCTGCCGCAGGATCCAGACGAGCGCCGCCAGGTCGACGCCGCGCGTCCAGCGATGCACCAGGTGGGCAAGCGCGGCGCGGTCGCGCGCGGGCTCGAAGGCGCGCACATATTCTGCGGGACGCGGACCCATGACCTTCAGCAGCTCTTCGATCGAACTGAGCACGCTCTGCACGCGCCCGAATGCGAGCGCGGCGGCGCAGAAGGCGACGATTTCCAGGTCGTCACGCGCCTGGAAACGGCGCACGATCCAGATGGGATCGGCAACAACGTGTTCTGCGTTGTACGCGCCGTAGAGTTCGTCGAGCCGCGCGCGCAGATCGATGGGCGGGAGCGCCTTCTCTTTCATCCGCGTTTATCTGGGTCCATCCGTGTCCATCTGCGTCTAAACCATCTGCGTTTATGTGTGTATATCTGCGTCCACACCATCTGCGTTTATCTGCGTCCCAACCATCGGCGTTTATCTGCGTTTATCTGCGTCCAACCCTCTGCGTTATCTGCGTTTATCTGCGTCCAACCCTCTGCGTTATCTGCGTTTATCTGCGTCGAAACCCTCTGCGTTTATCCCCGTCCATCCGCGTCAATCTGCGTCCAGCCTTATCCGCGTCCAAGCGGTAGCTCCGTATCCAGCGCGATCACCGCGTCGAGAATCGTCTCCGCCGCCTCGCGGAGGAATGTTGGATCGATCTTGTCTGCGGTGTCACTTGGCTTGTGATAATCGCCGTGATCCTCAACGCCGAAATAGACGAACGGAATGCCCGCCTCGTGAAACGCCGCGTGATCGGACTGCCTGGTCCAATCGTCCTGACCACCAGCAATCTCCCTCGGCTTGTCGTGGCCAAACAACAACTTGATCGGCGCTCGCTTGGCAACGCCCTCGAGCGGCGGCTTCGTCTTTGGCCAATGGTACGGGCCGGCGACATACAGCTCGCGTTTGTCGCTGCGGCTGACCATATCGAGGTTGACGTCGAGCGCAAGGCGATCGATCGGAACCGGCGGATGCGCGACGAAGCCTTTGGCCCCTCGAAGCCCGCCTTCTTCCGCATCGAAAGCCACAAACAGGGTGTCGTGCGTGAACGGCGTCCTGCGACAGTAACCCGCAATCGCGAGCATGACCGCAACGCCGGAAGCGTTGTCGTCCGCGCCGGGATACAACCTGCCGTCGCGAATGCCGAGATGGTCGTAGTGCGCTGACACCACCATGATTTCGTGCGGCGACTCGCGACTTTCGCAAACCGCCACGACGTTGCCGTCGTCTGTAATCGTGGGCGCGAGGCCAAGGCTCTGGAAGCGTTGCACGATCCACTCGCGCGCCTTGAGGCCGCCCGGCGAACCTGAGCGCCGGCCTTCGAATTCGGGCGAGGCAAGCGTGCGAACCGTCGCCATCAGCTCGGCACCGTCGAGCTTTGCTGCTTGCTCGGCACGCGCAGCAACGCTCAGCGTAAGAAGGACAACGATATGAATCAGCCGCTTGCTCACGTGCATCCCACGATTGTAAAAGGAGTGATGCGATCCGCAGTGTTCACAACGCTCTCGCTCGCACTCTCGATTGCGCTCTGCGCACAATCGACGCGCGGACGGCTCGAGACGACGCTGCTCTTTCAGTCGCTCGAATTAAAGCAGGGACAAACGGTGGGAGAGATTGGCGCCGGGCAGGGTGAGCTCACGATCGACGCCGCGCGCCTGGTGGGACCGGAAGGTAAGGTACTGTCGAGCGAGTTGGGCGAGCGGTCCATCGAGCGGCTGCAACAGGCGCTGGAGCCTGCCCGCTTGTCACAGATCACGGTCGTCGCCGGCGATCCCAACCAAACGAATTTTCCCGACGGTTGCTGCGACGCGATCTTCCTGCGCAACGTCTACCATCACTTCGCCGATCCGGCCGCGATGAACGCGAGCATCGCGCGCTCGCTGAAGCCTGGCGGACGCGTCGCGGTCATCGATTTCGAGCCCAGTCGCGGCCGGCCCGAAGCGGCAAAGCCCGGCGATCGCGCGCGCGACGAGAGCCACGGCGTGATGCCGCCAACCGTCGCGCAAGAACTGAAGGAAGCGGGGCTGGAGATCGTGCGCACCGAGCCGGGCGACGACCGGTGGTTCATGGTCGTCGCGCAGAAGCCGCGGTAGTTCACTGGGAGATCGGGGAGATCAGGGAGAGTAGAGAACTGGGAGATCAGGGAGATCAAGGAGATTCTTATTAGGGAGATCGGGGAGATATAGAGAACTGGGAGATCAGGGAGATCAAGG
>JBKPDL010000175.1:0-7387 GCA_046727855.1 Acidobacteriota bacterium | reverse complement strand
GTCGTCGCGGCCGAAGTGATCGTGATGCCGCGTTCCTGTTCCTGCTCCATCCAGTCCATGACGGCGGTGCCTTCGTGGACTTCACCGATTTTGTACGTAATCCCGGTGTAGAAGAGGATCCGCTCGGTGGTGGTCGTCTTCCCGGCATCGATGTGGGCCATGATGCCGATGTTCCGGATTTTTTCTAATGGAGCCTGTCTCGCCATTTTCTTTCAATCGTCGCGGACCTGAAGATCCGCGCTACGGATCTCTGCGCTGTCCACCTACCACCGGTAATGCGCAAACGCCTTGTTCGCTTCCGCCATCCTGTGGGTGTCTTCGCGCTTCTTCACGGCGCCGCCGCGAAGATTCGCCGCATCGAGCAACTCGTTGGCCAGCTTCTCCTGCATCGTCTTCCCGTCGCCGCGCTGACGCGCGTAGCTCACGACCCAGCGGATGCTGAGCGAGAGGCGGCGATTCGGATTGACCTCGATCGGCACCTGATAGTTCGAACCGCCCACGCGTCGCGATTTCACTTCGAGGCTGGGCTTCACGTTGTCGAGCGCCTTCTTGAAGACCTTGAGCGGGTCGTCGCCGCTGCGCTCTTTGATGATGTCGAAGCTCTGATAGAGGATGCGTTCCGCGGTGGAGCGCTTGCCCTCTTTCATGATCGTGTTGATGAACTTGGTCACCAGGGCGCTGTTGTAGAGGGCGTCGCTGGGAAGTTCACGCTTCGGAATTTCTCGTCTACGCGGCATAAATCTCTCTCAGATTCGCGGACCTAAAGTCCGCGCTACGATTTCGGGCGCTTGGCGCCGTACTTCGAGCGGCCCTGTTTGCGGCCCTGAACGCCAACGGCGTCCAACGTGCCGCGCACCACGTGATACCGCACGCCCGGCAGGTCCTTCACACGGCCACCGCGAATGAGCACCAGCGAGTGTTCTTGCAAGTTATGGCCGACGCCCGGAATATACGTCGTCACCTCGATGCCGTTGGTGAGACGCACGCGCGCAACCTTGCGCAGCGCGGAGTTCGGCTTCTTCGGCGTTTGGGTGAAGACGCGCACACAGACGCCGCGCTTCTGCGGGCTGTCCTGCAACGCGGGGCTCTTGGTCTTCCACTTCACCTGGTCGCGTCCTTGACGGACAAGCTGACTAATCGTCGGCACGAGCGCTATCGGCGGGGCTCAAAGCCCGGCCCTCCAAAACGAAACACGCGCGCATGAGGAGTCGCGAATCTCGCGCACGCGGCGCTACGAGCCTGAAAGCCTCCGCCGAAACGGAGCTTGGCGCCCGCAGCTGTTGACCCTAGTCATTGTGTGTTGGCAGCACCGGCGGACGCGTACCCCTCAGTGAGGTGGCGGCGTCACGGTGACGCGGCGGGCTAGATAGGGTGTCCCAGCCCCACAAGAACCCACGAAATATAGCATCCTTTCGGCCGCGCTTGCAACCTCGCGAGGGAGAGGGACAAAGGGGTCAAGACCCCTTTCCCCGTTTCCCGCGGCACTCGTGTAGGATGCGCGCGATGCAGTATTTCCTCGTTCTTCTCGCGCTTAGCTCGACAGTGTCTGCCCAGGGCCTGCCCAAGCCGGGAATGGCCGAAAGCCCTGGCATAAAGGTGTTGACCGGCCTGACAGTGCCGGAATTCGAGCAGGAAATGCAGAACATGGTGCTCGCGCTCGGCGTCAATTGCGGGTTTTGTCACGTCCGGCAGGACTTTGCGAGCGAAGCAAACGAGCACAAGCTCACGTCGCGCCGCATGGTTGAGATGGTAAAGCTCATCAATAAACAGTTCTTTCCCGACTACACGCCACCAGAAGCTGAATCGAAACTTGGAAAGGTCACGTGTAACACCTGTCATCGAGGCAATCAAACACCTCCGTCGCAATAGCTGAGGCGGTCCGGGTTTTGCTCAGCGGTTCCGCGTGACCGCTACGCGCCTCGACGGCACGCTGGCACGCTGGTGAAACGGTTGCAAAAACTCAGTCGCAAGCTCGCGCACGTGACGCGAGATGCGAAAAATCTTGCAACGGTGATCAACAGGCAGGTGCAGCAGACCGCTGTCGGCAAGCGGTCGTCTGCCCGCCAGCGGCCAAAAACTGTCAGGACCTCGTGACGGAAAGTGGTTGCGCAGGACAGCCACTCTACTTCCGGCGCGCGAGATACTGGGCGAGCGCGTCTATCTGATGCGCGTTCAATCGGTCCCGGAACGTCGGCATCACCGTATCCGGGAACTCCCCTTTCGGGTCTGCGATGAGTTGGCGGATCGATACCGCCGAGCGCTTCGCACCGATCTTGGAGAGATCCGGGCCCGTCGTCCCACCGTCCCCGGCGATTCGGTGACAACTGATACACATCGCCGAGAACGTCCCTGCCGCGAGGTGATCTTCCGCGCTGACGCTTTGCGGCGCCCGCGCGCCGCCGCGGACCTTGCGCAGATACGCGACCACCGACTGCGCCTGTAAGCGCGTCATCGCCGGCTCGGGCGCCGGATCTTCCTCACTGCGGACACCGGGCCCAATTGCAACGGGATCAGCCATATGAGCCAGGAGCCATTCGTCGTCTTTCGTGATGCGGGTGTGGGCCAGTTCCGCCGCGGGGCCGCCGGTCACGTGGCACGTTGCGCACACGCTGCGCTCACTCATGGCGATGTCGTATCCCGCAATCGCGCGCGGGCCCCAGTCGTTGGGATCGGTCCGCTCCGCGGTGTCGCCGAAACCGAGCACGGTCAACAAGACGGCCGCGGATCCGACCAGCAGCATCGCAACTGTAACCGGCACACGCGCGCGCGCGAACGGATGACGCTCCCGGCTGCGATCGACAAATGGCAGCGCCAATAGAAAGCCGACTATCAAGCCAGGGATGACCATGGTCGCGACCGGCTCGAGCGGGCCTGGGAAGTACTTGAGCAGTTGAAACAGTCCAAGGAAGTACCACTCCGGCCGCGGCACATACGACGCGTCCGCAGGATTGGCGATGTCGTCGAGGGTTGCGGGCAGCTTCACGGCAAACGTCAGCAGCAGCGCGAACACGCCCGCGATCACGAGCGTGTCCTTGATCGCATGCCAGGGATAGAACGGACGCGTGAGTCCCTCGTGCACGCGCAGCGGTCCCGAGATGCCATGTCGCCGCATCAGCGCGATGTGCGACACGACGAACAACAGCATGGCCGCAGGCAACAGGAACACGTGCGCCGAGTACCAGCGGCCGAGCGTCAGCGCACCGAGCGCCGTGCCGCCGCGCATCACGTCGGCGACGTATTCGCCGATGAACGGCGTCCCCCGCGCGATATTGATCGTGACGGTCGTCGCCCAGTACGCCTTCTGATCCCACGGAAGCAGATATCCAGTGAGCGCGAACGCGAGAATCAACAACAGCAGCACTACGCCTGTGATCCACGTCACTTCGCGCGGCGCTTTGTAGGAGCCGAAGAAGAACACGCGCAGCATGTGCACCACTGCGGCGACGACGATAAAGCTCGCGCCCCAGAAGTGAAGGCCGCGCACGATGAAGCCGTTCGTGAGCTCGCTGGTGATGAAGCGAACGCTGTCGTACGCCAGCGCCGGCGCCGGCACGTAGTACATCGACAACACGATGCCGGTGAGCACCTGTACGGCGATAAGAAACAGGAGAATGCTGCCGGTGGTGAAAGCCCATCCGGTGCCGTTGGGCAGCGGTTCTTCGATGAGATGACGAAGCAGCGCCCGGTAACCCGTGCGCTCGTCCAGCCACGTTCGTCCCCTTCGCAACAGGTTGGTGCCTTCGCGCTTCATAACCGCACCAGCACGCTGTCGTTTTCGACGCGCGTAGAAAGACCCGGCAGCGCGGCTGGAGGAGGGCCCGCAATCACGTTGCCCTGCACGTCGTACACGCCGCCGTGACAGGGGCAGAGAATGCGCCTCGTGTCGCGGTCGTAGCTGGTGCGGCATCCGAGGTGCGTGCAGGTCGAGTGCATCGCTCGCACTTGATCACCCGACTTCACGAGATACACGACGGTGCGATCGACCACCTGCGTGAAGCCGTCTTGCCGCACGACGCGCAGCGTTACCGGCACCGGTTCGTCGTCGCGCAGCACGTCGAGTGATGCCGCACGGAGCCACGCATCGCTGCGCCGTGCGAATGCCGGCGCGAGCGTCGCGCCGCCAAGCAGGAAGGCGAGCGTCCCGCCGATCACGGCATGGATTGTTGCAATCAATCGGACAAGGAAACTGCGACGTCCGGAGACGTCAGGAGTGTGGAGCTTTGGATCCTGCATCGTGAGTCACCGTTCAGAAAGAGCGGTCCTCGCCGGCGCAGGCGTGGGTCCCCGGTTCCGCTCGGGGTTATAGGGCGATTATACGGCGCCGGCCGCCCGGCGTCGTCTTTCGTTGTCTCTATGTTTCTGCGCTTGTCTGTAGCAACGATTTATTCTGTGTAGAGAGATGATCGTCGCCCCTGCACACGAGTGGCCGTTTCAGCATCCGCTCGTGCCATCTCTGCCGCCAGGCGTCCTGGACATCCGCGTGCCGGACCTTGATGAAGCGTTCGTCAATCGCCAAACCGCGAATACCCGGCTCGTGACGACAAACGCGTCATATCTCTTTCAGGAATGGCTGCACGCGATTGGCGAGCGTGACGATGTGCGCATTTTCGCGTCGGCGGATTTCGACGTTCTTGCCGACCATGCCCACGAAGTGCTGCAGCGGCGTGGGCCGTTTGCGCGGCCGAACGTGATCATCGAGCCTCGCACTCCATCGGCAGCCGCCATACCTGCCCGACCCGCCCAATATCACGTTCTCGCCCGTGCCATTCGCGCGCACGATCCCGCCGAGCGGCTCGCGCTGTGTGTGGAGGCGCTGAACACCGCGCGCACCGCGCCGGCGTTGTTAGCCGCGGCAAGCACCTGCATGGAGGTCAACGATCTCGCTGCCGCCGCGCACAGTCTCGAGGAAGCGCTTGCGCGCGCACCCGGGTGGGCCGCCGCGCACTTCGAATGCGGCAAGCTTTGGCTGCGTCGCGACGACATGGCGCGGGCGAGCGATGCTTTCCAGCGCGCCGCGACGATCCTGCCGTCGTTCACCGCCGCCTGGTCGAACCTTGGCGCGACACTTGGTGAGCTGGACCGGCCGGCCGAGGCGTTGACCGCGTTTGAAATGGCGCTGTCGCAAGACCCGAGGAACCCGCAAGCATTGAACAACGTGGGCGTGGTTCGCCGCGAGCTGGGTCGCCTGGACGCGTCGGAAGCGGCGTTTCGCCGGGTGATCGAGCTGGTGCCGGAGCGCGCCTTTGGCTATTACAATCTCGGGCATACGCTGTTCTTGCAGGGGCAGTACCAGGCGGCGCTGTCGGCGTATGCCGAGGGACAACGACGCGATGCGGAGCGAAATCCGGTGCAGGCCACGCGGCTCGCCATGTGCCGGCTGGCCACTGGCGACGCGCCGGGTGCGCTGAACGATCTTCAGCAGGCCACCAGGTCGTTGCCGCGTGACTACAAGCGCCAGTTGCTGGCCGATACGCAGGCAATTGCGTGGGCGCTGCTCACACACCGGCCCGATTTGGCGGGTTGGAAGGATGTCAGCGACTGGCTCGGCATGGAGCTGGCGCGGACGACCTAATAAATACATCGCCGAGTCGTTTCGTAATGAGGAGGGATGATGCCTGAAACTGGCGAGAACAAGACGCCGACGCGCCCAAACGCGATGACGCATCTCTTCCACGATCGCGCTGTTCGCTTTGCCGCGGGTCTAGCCATCGTCGTCGCGATTCCGGTGGCCGTGCTCTTCTATTTTCAGTTCCGCTCGCTGAGCGACATCGAGGAGACATCGGCTGTCGTCCTGCGGCAATTGAGCGGAGATACCGCAGACGTCCTGGCCAAATCGATCGACGAAGCGCTCAAGCGTCCACACATCGAAGTCATTTTGCGTGTTCAGTCGCTCCGCACCGAGCCGCTCGACCTGGTATGGATCGAGCCGGTGTTCGAGGAGGGGCTTCGCGAGAGCCCCTTCATCGACGAGTTCTGGGTCTGGTCCGAAGTGTCGCCGGATCGCGCCAACCGCTGGTATACGTTCGACCGCGCAAGCCTGAACGAGCCGGCCGGTGCGGTCGACCTGCGGTTTCGTGAATCATCGGCGCGCGCGGCATTGCTGATGCCGAAGCTGCGTGAGCTGGTGCGCGAACGGCGGGCTATCGTCGCCTTTGCGGCGGTGATCGACGGACGTGAGAAGTACGTGCAGGTGCAGCTGCGGTTCAGCGGCGCGTCGCGCGAACGGTTTACGAGTTTCCTCGGCTTCACCGTCGACATGGAGCGTCTCAAGACGATCCACCTGCCGGCGCTCATCGAGCAGCGCATGGCCACCGTGCAGCAGCCCACCGGGTTCCCTCCGCTCCGTGCCACACTTGTCGATCACAACGACAACACACTGGCGGGTGACAGTTCGGGCACTTTTGTGGACGAGCGCACGTTCCCGGTCGTGTTCTTCGATCGCGAGCTGTTGGAATACGCCGCGCCCTACGAGCAAAAACGCGAGACCTTCAAGCTGCGCACGAGTTACGGTGCGCAGTCAATTCAAGATATTGTCAGCGCGAGCACCCGGCCGCAGATGGCCTTGATGATCGTGCTCGCGCTGGTGATGGGCGGCGGCGTCTTTTTCGTCGCGGGCGCGGCAGCGCGCGAAGTGCGCGTGGCGGAGTTGAAGTCCAACTTCGTCGCCTCGGTGTCGCACGACCTCAAGACACCGTTGGCGCTGATTCAACTGTTTGCGGAAACGCTGGAGCTCGGGCGCGTGCGCACCTCCGAGCGCGCGCAGGAGTATTACCGCGTCATCAACGGCGAAGCACGCAAGCTCACGCGGCTGATCGAGAACATCCTCGATTTCTCGAAAATGGAAGCGGGATTGCGGCCATACCGCGTCGCGCCGTGCGATATCGGCGACTTAACTCAGCACGTTCTTGCGTCGATGGGCAGCCAGTTCGCACAGGGGCACTTCCACGTGCAGACCACGATCGATCCGCGGCTGCCGCGCGTGCTGGTGGATAGCGACGCGGCCGAGCAGGCGCTGGAGAATATTCTGTCCAATGCAATCAAATACTCGGGTGAGTCGCGCGACATCGAAGTGCGCGTCGGCCAGAGCAACGGTCACGTCACCGTGGGGGTGACCGACCACGGCATCGGCATCTCGCGCCGCGAGCAGAAACGCATTTTCCGCAAGTTCTATCGCGTCAACAGCGGTCTCGGTGGCGGTCCGCAGGGCTGTGGCCTCGGCCTCGCCATCGTCGATCACACCATGCGGGGGCACGGCGGGTTCGTCAACGTCGAAAGCGAACCGGACCGTGGCAGCACGTTTACGTTGCACTTCCCCATCCCCACAGGCGCCGAGGGACAGGTACATGAAGCGCATTCTAGTGATCGAGGACGAGCCACAGATGTTGCT
>JBKPDL010000174.1:0-39165 GCA_046727855.1 Acidobacteriota bacterium | reverse complement strand
CCCCCCCCCCCCCCCCCCCCCCCCCCCCCCCCCCCCCCCCCCACCCCCCCCCCCCCCCCCCCCCCCACCCCCCCACGCTTGGACTCGTCGGCAGCGTCAGATGTGTATAAGAGACAGGTTCTTCGCCGCCGCCAGCTCCCTCGTCATCTCCACCATCGTTCTGCGGAACCCAAGACGTGCGAACAGCTGCTGCGCCCCCACATTTCCTTCAGCCGTCGACAACACGATGCGCTGCATGCCGCGGCTCGCCAGCCACTCCGCCACGGTCTCCATCAGACGTGACGCCAGACCGCTGCGCCGCCCGCGTTCGTCCACGACGATGTCGTGGACGAAGCCCGCCTCCTCGCGGAGCTCCTTCCACGACTGAGGCTCGATGCCCGCATAGACGTAACCGATCACATCCCCGTCCTGCTCCGCAACAAAGACGGCGACGTCCGGCTCGCGCAGTTGCGTGCCGAGAAACCACGCATAACCGCCTTCCGGATCGTCTCCCGGCGACATGAAGCGTTGCGGGTCGAATTCGTAATGCGTACGCATGAGCAGCGCCCCCAGGCGGCCGAGGGCGGGCAGGTCGGCGTCTACAGCGCGGCGAATAACGGCTTGCGGTCGGTTGCTTGACATAGGCACGAGCCTTGTCGAAGGATCCATGACTCCATGATCGAACTACGAAGCGGCCTGGCGAATTCCTACAACGACGTTTATACACGTGAGGCGGTGGCGGCGCTCGGCGCGCTGGCGGCGCTCGACGACCGGCGTCGCGAGCTGATGCGCGCGCGGATTCAGCGCCGGAGTGCACGTGCCAGGAATCACGAACGGATCACGTTCCTCGATCCCGGCACGCGGCTCGGCAGCACGAGCTTGACTGCCGCGGACGCGCGCGAGGGGAAATTCGAAGGCAGCGCCATTCCGCACGATCTGCAGCGCCAGTGGATTCAGGGTACGGGCCCCGCGGCCAAACCCAACACGACAACAGCAAAGAGCATCCGCAACGTCGCCTATGCACTCCTCTCGGGCGCTGATGGCTGGATGTTCGACGGTGAGGACGCGCTTGGCCAGGTTCACACCATGTCGCTCGACAACCAGCGCAATCTCAAGCTGGCGATTCATCGCGATCCGCTGTTTCTCACCGCCGCCGAGCAAGTGGCGCGCGAGATGAACGCGTGGGCGGAGGGTTTTTTCGGCCGGCCGATCATCGACAACTGGCAGCGGCAGCTCGAATTCACCAGCAAACTCTTTCGTCCGCGTGGCTTGCACCTCGACGATCGCCATATCCGCCACTCCGGCGGCGGCGGCTTTTCTGCGTCAATCGCCGATGCCACCTTGTTCATCGTGAACAACCACGCCCGGCTGCGCGCAGATGGATCGTCGCTGGTGCTGTATTTGCCAAAGATTCAGACCGCGGACGAAGCGTCGTTCTGGAACGACATGCTGACGTCGCTCGAGCGGCATCTCGGAATTCCCGAGGGCGAGATCAAGACCTACGTGCTGGTCGAGCAGGTCGAGGCGTGCTTTCAATTGATGGAAATCCGCGCGGTGCTCGGCAGGCACTTCGTCGGATTCAATACCGGCCGGTGGGATTACATCAACAGCGTCGCCGACGCCATGGCGTGGGAGCGCGCCTTCGTCAATCCCAACATCGATGCAATCACGATGACGTATTCCTACATGCGCGCGTATGAGGACCGCGTGCGCCGCGGCGTCAACACGCCCGACCGCAACGGCCAGTTTGCGTTGTGGCAGGGCGGCATGGAACCGAACATTCCAGTCGGGTCACCCGAGGGCGTCACCGCCGGGATGAAGCGCGCGCGCGCCGGCGCCGAACGCGAGCAACGCGAAGGCGCGAGCGGCAAATGGGTTGCGCACTGGAAAATGGTGCACATCGTCCGGCCGGTCTGGGAAGCGGCCGGCGAGCAGAACCAGCTCGGGCGCCACTTCCCAGCGCTCACCTACACGCCGGCCGACGCCGATGCGCTGCTCGCGCTCGAGGATGCGCCCCGCACGATTCGCGGCGCGCGCGATCTGCTCAGCGTCGGCCTGCAGTACGGCAACGCCTTTGGCCAGGGCATGCAAGCGGCCGCGCTCAAACCGGCGGACTTCTTCGGCAACGATGACGTCCTCTATCTCATGGAGGACATGGCAACCGGTGAGATTCGCCTGAGTATTCTGTGGGAGTGGCTGCACAAGGGCGCGGCGCTCACTGCCGACGACGAGATCGGCGTGAAGGCGGGCCAAACCTTCACGGCCGATCTCTGCGCGCGGCTTCTGGAGGAGGAATACGAGAAGCTGCGCCAAGCCAGCAATCGCGACGTCCACGACGACTCCAAGGACACGACGCTGCCCGTCGCTCGCGAGATCGTGGACGCCTATCTCGAGGATCCGATCAAGCTTCCGTGGTACATCGACCTCCTGAACATCACGCTCGGGACCTACGACCTAGAGGAAGCTAAGCGCCGCATTGGGATGCTCGTGTCCGCTTTCCGCAAAGACGGGACGCGCATCACTGAGAATCTCGACTTCGCCGCTTAGGGCTTCGTGCTTGCACGTAGCGAGCACGTCTTCGAGGATCCGCGACGACCAGGCGTGCGCGTCGTTGGTCTGCACGACGCACCGCATCTGCCGCATCCGCTCGCGCTGCTCGGCGGCTGGCATGTGCAGGCTGCCGGCCAGCAGCGCCGCCGCGCCGTCGACGTCGTGCGGATTGAAGACCACCGCGTCGTGCAGCTCGTTCGATGCGCCGGCGAACTCGCTGAGCATCAACACGCCCTGCTCGTCGTCGCGCGCCGCGACAAACTCCTTGCTCACGAGATTCATCCCGTCGTGCAGGCTGCTGACCATGCACACGTCGGCAGCGCGGAAATACTTTGCGATCGTCGCCTGTGAATGATGCGCTTCGGCGAGTACGATGGGACCGTACTCGCGCGTGGAGAACCGGCGGTTGATCCGTTCGGCTGCTTCCAGAATACGCAGCCGCGCTTTGCGGTAGGCCGAGAGCCGCGGACGGCTTGGTTGCGCGAGCTCGACGAACACGAAGCGACCGCGCAGTTCCGGCCTCATGTCCAACAGCCGTTCGACGATCAGCAGCTTCTCTTCGATGCCCTTGGTGTAATCCAGCCGGTCGACGCCGACGATCAGCACCACGTCGGAGTCGAGGCGAAGATCGCGCCGAACCAGTTCGCGGCAGGTCGCAATCGGCCCCGCATTGGCCCAGTTACCCGGCCATTCGATCGAGGCTGGGTAATCGCGAACGAGCACGCGCCGGTCCTGATACTCGATGACGCCTTCGCCGGCATCGATCTGTGCGCCGAGAACGCGATCGACGGTCTCGACGAAATTGAAGCAGTCCGCCGGCGTCTGAAAGCCGAGCACGCTGCTGCCGAGAAGACCCTGTAGAATCTCGCGCTGCCAGGGGCAGGTGGCAAACGTCTGCCAATGCGGCCACGGAATGTGCCAGAACGTCGCAAGCGCCGCCGACGGAAGACGTTTGCGAATCATCAGCGGCGCCAGTGCAAAGTGGTAGTCCTGGACGAGGATGACCGGTGGAGCGCCGCGCGCTTCCTCGCACACCGCGTTGGCGAACCGCTCGTTGACGCAGGAATAGGTGTTGAAGTCGTCCGACCGGAACACGGGCTGGACGTAAGTGCGATGACACAGCGGCCAGAGCGCGCTATTCGAGAAGCCGTCGTAGTACTCGCGCTCTTCGTCTTCCGACAGCCACACGCGCCGCAATCGATAGGACGGGGCTTCCGGCGGCACGTTGACACCGTCACGATCGTAGGCCGTGTCACGATCACCGCTGCCGGCCCCGTGACCGACCCAGACGCCCGAACATGCGACGAGCAACGGCTCAACGGCGCTGACGACGCCAGAGTTCGAGTGTCGAACCCTGATCTGGCCCTGGCTGTCGCGGTCGTGGGTGTACGGCTCGCGATTGGCGAGCACAATCACTTGCGGTAGATGCTGGCTCATCTGTTCTCTCACGGTCTTTCGAGTAAACCGCATCGAACCGCGCTTGGGTATCGGGCCTAGGGGGGAAATCCCGTCGGGTCTAGAGGGGATTGAGCCGCGCGGGCGAAACCACTATGTTCAAAGGGTGAGGTTCAAGACGTGGGTTCAAAGGGTGAGGTTCAAGACCTGGCCTATTGCAGCGGTGGGACTGACGAGCCTGCTCGTGCTCGTCGTTTACTCCGTGTTAACAGCGTCGAGCAAGGCCCAGGACATCTACACGCGCCTCGATCAACTCAACTCGCATCATCGCGAAGTCGAGGCAAAACTTCGACGGCTGCGCTCGGACGTCCATCTCTCGGGGATCTTCGTGCGCGACTATCTGCTCGACACCGAGCGCGAGCATGCCGACGATTACCAGCAGCAGCTGGCTGAGTTTCGCAGCGCCAACCAGGCGACGCTCGCCGAGCTTCGCGCGCTGGTTGGCGAGGAGCAGAAAGGACGCATTGCAACACTGCAGTCGCAGCTCGACGAATACTGGCGCACGTTCGAGCCGCTGATAGACTGGAGCATCGCCGAGAAGATCCTGCTGAGCGCCCGTTTTCTCAAGCGGGATGTGATTCCGCGCCGGGAGGCGGTATTGTCGATCGCGCAGGAGATCGAGGAGCTGAACAACGTCAACCTTGCGGCACAAGGCGCCGAGGTGACCAGGCAGCAGGCCGCGTTCCGCAGTGAGCTCTACACCCTGCTCTGGCGCAGCCTCGCGCTCGGCGTCTTCCTCGCGCTCACCGCGGTGATCCGTTTGCGCGTCGTCGAGCGGCGCTCCGAGGAACAAAAGCTCATCGCGCAAGACGCCGCGCGGCAGCTGCGACAGTTGTCGCAAGAGCTCGTCGCCACACAAGAGGAAGAACGGCGAAAGCTTTCGCGCGAGCTGCACGATCACCTCGGGCAGATGCTCACCGCGCTGCGGATGGAGCTTGGCCGCATCGATCGGGTGAGCACTTCCGGCGACTCCCGCATCGCGCCGGCAGTGGCCGAGTCCCGCAAGCTCGTGGACGAAATGGTGCATTTGGTACGCGATCTCGCGCTCGGCCTGCGGCCCAGCATGCTGGATGACATCGGTCTGCAGCCCGCGCTCGAGTGGCAGGCGCGCGATTATTCCCGGCGCTACGGCGTGCCGGTGGACCTCAATGTGAGCGGCGATCTCGACAGCTTGAGCGATCAGCACCGCACATGTGTGTACCGCGTCGTGCAGGAGGCATTGACCAATTGCATTCGACACGCGCGCGCCACCCGTGTCAGCATCAAAGTGGATGCGCAGCCGCAGGTGATCGATTTGTCCGTCACCGATAACGGTGTCGGCCTCGATCCGGCCATACGACACGAGGGCCTGGGGCTGCGCGGCATCGAGGAGCGCGTGCACGAGCTGCACGGGAGCGTGCTCATGGAAAGCGCCGCCGGCAAGGGCTCGACGCTCACGGTCCGCCTGCCACTCACGATCACGGAGGACGCCCTTGCGAGTGCTGCTGGCTGACGATCACGCCATCGTCCGCCGAGGACTGCGCAGCCTGCTCGAAACCGAACCGGGTCTGTCCGTTGTCGCGGAAGCCGCGGACGGGCTGGAAGCGCTTCGCCTGACCGAAGATCAGGAACCGGATGTCGTTATTCTCGACGTCGGCATGCCGAAGTTGAACGGCATCGACGTCGCCGCGCGCGCGCAAAAACTGAAGCGGCCGCCGCAGGTCATCATCCTGAGCATGCATGCCGACGAGTCGTACATTATTCGCGCGCTGTCCGCGGGCGCGCGCGCGTACCTGCTGAAAGATGCCACTGATGAAGATCTGCTTCCTGCTGTACGCACCGTCGCCTCCGGCAAGCCGTTCTTCAGCCCGGCGGTGGCAGGCGTGCTGGTCGAGGACTACGTACGGCAGTTGCAGACGCGAGGGTTGAGCGATTCATATCACCTGCTCACCGACCGCGAGAAAGAAGTGCTGCAACTGCTGGCCGAAGGGCGATCGAATAAAGAGGTGGCGTCGCTTCTCAATCTCGGCCTGTCGACGGTGGAAACGCATCGCGCCAATCTGATGCAGAAGTTGAACCTGCACAACACCGCCGAAATCGTGCTCTACGCGGTGCGCAAAGGCATTATTGTCTAGTGTCATCGTCTAGTGTCATCGGCGACGGGTACCGCAGCGGACCTCTCACGCTGCTGCTCGATTACGACGGCACGCTCGTTCCCATTGCACCGACGCCCGACCTTGCTGTACCCGATGTCGAACTGCTGAACCTTCTCGCAACGGTCAGCAAACGCGCGGAGCTCGTCCTGCACATCGTGAGCGGCAGGCCGCGCGTCATCCTGGATGCTTGGTTCAGCAAGCTTCCTGCGTCTCTGTGGGCCGAGCACGGCTTCTGGCACCGGCTCGCCCCCGGACTCGCATGGGTCGCGGCGGGAGACATTCCGACCGAGGCGCTCAGGGCGATCCGCCCGCTGTTCGACCGCGCCGCCGCCACAACCACCGGCTCGTTCGTGGAAGAAAAGTCTGCCTCGCTGGCGTGGCACTACCGGCAGGCCGACTTGCAAAGTGGCGAAGAGGCCGCGTTAGCGTTGCGAGCGACGCTCGACGGAGCACTCGGGGGAACGCCGCTCGAGCGTCTCGACGGGAACAAGGTGATCGAGGTGCGGCCGCGTGGCATCAGCAAGGCGCTGGTCGCACGCCATGTATGGGCCGAACGTGTGGCGGACACGGCGGTCGTGGCCATCGGCGATGACATTACGGACGGCGAGTTGTTCGAGGCTTTGCCCGACTCCGCCATCACGATTGCCGTCGGCCAGGGGGCGACCGGCGCCAAGTACCACGTCATCGATCATCACGATGCCCGGGATCTGCTGCGCGCGCTCGTCCTCTGAGCTGCGCGTTGCTACAGCCAGAGCTTGACTTCGCCCCTGCCTGAGATCTATTAACCCCAGGCGAAGTGGGCATCCGCAACGCGCTGATGCAGTTCAGACTGCGATACGAGTTCTGAACTGCGTACCGCGGGCGTTCCGCACGGAGGTTCCTTACGTGGGTTCCGCACGTAAGTTCACGAGGGTTCCTCACGAAGGTTTCTCACGTACGTTCGCGGGGTTGGTCACGGCGGTTATTTCACGGTGGTTGAACGGGTTCGCCACGAACGTTCGTGGGGAACCCACGTGAGCTCCGTGAACGAACGCACGCAGAACTCCCGTGAACCCACGCAAGGAACCCACGTGAGGAACCTACGTGAGGAACCCACGTGGCTGACGGCGCGTTGCTGCGCGCCGGTTACGCGCGGCGACGAATCGGAGCTGGGAGCTTCACTGTAAACGTGGCGCCCTGATTCGCGCCGTCGCTTTCCGCACTCACTGACCCGCCGTGTAATTCTGTGAGGCTGCGCACGATCGCGAGTCCCAATCCCAGCCCGCCATGACGCCGCGCCGGGCTGGTGTCGGCCTGACGGAAGTGCTCAAAGACATGCGGAAGGAAATCGGCGCGATGCCGGCGCCGGTGTCGGTCACCGTGATGGCGACTTCGTTCTCGAGCTTCGCGACCGCCACGTTGACATGACCGCGCGGCGGCGTGAACTGAACGGTTCGACGACAGCGCGGAAGGGCGTGCCCACCACGAGGGTGTCACCCGGTTCCTTCAATGCTTCGCGCGCGACGCGGAACGACCACAGATCGGCGGCTCGAAGAGCGCCCATGACGAGCAAGACGCCAATGGTGAGCGAGCCAATCACCGCCTTCCGGATCGAGTGCAAGCATATCCGTATATGTGACTTGACCGGGGCGGCGCCGGCCGCGTATTGTCCGGCGGACCGCTGTTTTGACTGACCAAAAGGTGAGGAACGACTATGACCACCCTTCGGCGCATGATTTTGTCCTCTATTCTGCTACTGGCCGCCAGCACCGTTGACGCCCAGGTGCAAACCGGTTCGATCGTCGGTGCCGTGACCGACAGCAGCAATTCGGTACTGCCTGGCGTGACCGTGTCGGTCTCCGGTGAACGGCTCATCGGCGGCACTCAGACGATGGTTACCGACGACAGTGGCGCCTATCGCTTCGACCGGCTGCCGCCAGGCGACTACCGCGTCAAATTCGAGCTCGCGGGATTCAAAGTGATCGAACGCGCCGACATTCGCGTCAACGCAGCATTTGTCGCAACGGTAAACGCCAAGCTCGAAGTGGGGTCGGTGAGCGAAACGATTACGGTTGTCGGCGAGTCGCCGACAGTTGACACCAGGTCAAACCTGCAGCAGACCGTCATGACGCAGGAGATTCTCGAGGGCGTGCCCAGCGGGCGCGATCCGTGGTCGCTCGCCAAGCTGATTCCGGGCGTGCAGGTCGCCACCTACGACGTTGGCGGCACGCAGTCGATGCAGCAGAGCAGCCTCTCCGCGCACGGGTCGAACACCAACGACGTCAGCTACAACATCGATGGCGCCACGGTGAACTGGCCGGGCGGAGGCGGCGGCGCGACGATGCTCTATTACGACCAGGGGATGTTCGAGGAGGTCAACTACATGACGTCCGCCATCCCGGCAGAAACGCTCGCGGGCGGCGTCGCGATCAACATGGTCACCAAAGAGGGTGGCAACACGTGGCGGGGAAACCTTCGCTACAACTTCTCGAACGACGATCTGCAGTCCGAGAACCACGTCGACGCGGCGCAGGCCGCCGCGGCGGTCGGGCAGACGTTCCTCGGAAACCCGACGCTCAAGACCTACGACTTCAATCTCTCCGGCGGCGGCGCGATCTTGCGCAACCGCCTCTGGGTGAACGGCACCGTTCGCAAGTGGGTGGTGAACAAGCTAGTGAACGCGAGGAACCTCGACGGTTCGCAGGCGCTCGACGACAACGACCTCAAGAACTACTCCGGCAAGGCCGTTGCGCAGATTACGACCAACCAGAAGATCGGCGTGTCCTATCTCTGGAACGACAAGATCCGCGGTCATCGCCGCGATACACCGCCAAACACGATGCCGGACATCGCCGCGCTGGTGCAGACCAATCCCGCGCAAACGACTCAAGCAAAGTACACCGGGGTGTTCAACCGCCTGGTGTTCGAGTCGAACTTCAGCGTCATGGACGGGCAGACGAACTATCTCTACCAACCGGACACACCGCCGGATGCGATTCGCAAGGTAGACACGCCCCGCTCCGAGGCGTACTTTGCGGCGACACGTGAGGAGCATCAGCCGAACTCGCGGCACCAGTTCGACAACGTGTTGTCGTATGCGAAGTCGGGCTGGGGCGGCGAGCACCTGTTCAAAGGGGGCCTGCAGTGGGGACGCCTTTACTACGAATCGCAGTACTCGGTCCGCGGCGATCATTACGTCGAGTACACGAACGGCAACCCTTCTCAGGTGCGGCAGTTCAACACACCCACCAACCCGAAGAACATTGCCTACGTGACCGGCTTCTTCTTCCAGGACTCCTGGTCCGTCAATCGCCTCACGCTCAACCTGGGCGCGCGTTGGGACAAGTACGTCGGCAAATTGCCGGATCAGTCGAATCCCGGCGGCACGTTCATCGGGCCGACCAGCATTTCAGAACAAGAAGCACTCAACCACAGCAAGGGCGTGTGGCGTGCCGGCGCGTCGTACGATCTGACCGGCAGCGGTCGCACGGCGCTGAAAGCCAGCTACAGCCGTTACGCGCTGCAGGTGGGCATCAATCGCGTGTTTGATGTCAACCCGCTGGCGAACGGATCGCGGACCTGTCCATGGACCGACCCGAACAACGATGGCCGCTTCCAGCCGTCCGAAATCAACGTGGCCGACTGCAGTTCGTTCAGTGGCGGCGTCGGTTTCCGATATGCGGAGGACGTGGCGTGGCCATATTCGGACGAGGTGACAGCGGGCGTCGAAACACAGCTGCCAGGGCAGATTCGTGTGGGCGCAATGTACTACCACCGCACGAACCGCGATCAAATCGGTCAGCGCAACATCCTGCAGCCGACGAGCGCGTACACGCCATTTACGCTCACAATCCCGAACGGCCCCGGCGGCACCGTCACTAATCCGACGCCGATGACGGTGACCGCTTACAACATTCCAGCGGCCATCAACGCCCTGAACAGCACGATTCGGGACAACGAGCCATTCCTCGACACGAACTACCACGGCGTCGAGTTCACGGCGAGCAAGCGATTCTTCCGGAACTGGCAGATGGTTGCCGGCCTGACCTTCGGCAAGAACGAGGGCGGCATCAACGCCACCACCGGCGGTGGACAGTCAGGAACGAACGATCTCAATGACCCCAACTTCACGGTGTACCCGGACGGCATCATCGGCAACGATTCGGAGATCGCATTCCGTCTCTCGGGCAGCTACGAGCTGCCGTACGCCATTACGGTAGCCGGATCGCTTGTTGCCAACGGGGGCTACCCGTTCCAGTCGACTTACCAGATCACGCGCGCGTTCGCGACGACGCAAGGCGTCGCGCTGGGGCGCGCGACACAGACCATCCCGCTCGCCTCCCGCAGCGACGAACGGTATCCCAGTGTCGTGATGTTGGACTTGCGGTTCGATCGCACGTTCCGGTTCGGCTCACGCAGCATCCGGCCGTACGCTGACTTCTTCAACATCACAAACGCAGATACTGTTGTGAGCCACGTCGTCGGCGTCGGGTCCACGTATCTCTCGCCGAGCGAGATCGTCTCGCCGCGGATTATCCGGGTCGGGTTCAGTCTGAACTTCTAGGTCCGCGCGGCGGACACGCAGGCAAGTGGGCAGGGAATTATGCGGATTCGATCACCAATCCGCATAATCCTCCCTGCCTTACCTGCTCATCGGCATGCTTGCTTCCCTCCCCTCGTAAACCGCCTCATACATCGGCACCACGCGATCGGCGCTGAATCGTTCGTTCGCGATGCGGACGCCTGCTTCTGCCATCCGGCGGTGAAGATCGGCGTCCAGCAGAATTCTCACCGCGCTTGCCGCCATCGCATCCAAATCATGGGGCGGATGCAACCTGCCCGTGACGCCGTCGACCACCACCTCGGGAAGGCCGCCAACGCGCGAAGCCACAACCGGCACTCCGCACGCCATCGCTTCGAGTGCTGAAAGCCCGAAGCTTTCCTGCAGCGACGGCAGCAGAAACAAGTCCGACACGGACAGCAGGCCAACCACGTCCTGAGTTTCGCCGACGAACTCGACGTACGGCGAAAGGTGGAGCTCGCGGACGAGTTCGATGGCCTTGCTTAACTCGGGACCCTCACCCACGATAGCGAGACGTGCCGTCACGTGCGCGCGAACGCTGGCGAAGACGCGCACGACGGCGTCGATTTGTTTGACCGGCCGAAGGTTCGAGACGTGCACGATGAGCCGTTCGCCCGCCGGGCAGAATCTCGCCCTGAGCTCGAGATCAGGTGCGCGGCGATGAAAGTGGCAATCGAGAAAGTTGGGCACCACCGTAATGTCGCTTTTCACGGGCATGTCGCGTTTGGTATCGTCCCGCAGGCTGGCCGAGACGGCTGTGACGGCGTCGGATTGATCGATGCAGAAGGCAACGGTTTCGCGATACGACGGATCGGCGCCAAGAATGGTGACGTCCGTGCCGTGCAGTGTGGTGATCGTTCGCGGCACACTCGGCGCGCCGCTGCCGGCCAGAATCTGCCTCGCCAGGTACGCCGCGGCGGCGTGAGGGATGGCGTAATGCGCGTGGATGATGTCGAGCTCGTGATCACGCGCCACTTGCACGAGTCGGTTGGCCAGTGCCAGCAGGTACTGCGGCTCGCGAAAGACCGGATAGCCGGGCGTCTCGACGCGATGAAAGCGAATGCCTTCCTGCGGACCGCGCAGCCGGAACGGCGTATCGCTGCTGATGACGTGCGGGTTGTGTCCACGCGTCGCCAGACAACGCGCCAACTCGGATGCGACAACACCGCTGCCGCCGACCGATGCATAGCACACGATGCCGATGTTCATTTGAGCAACGAGGGGCGTGCCATCAGCTCGGCCGTCAGGAATCCTTCCGCGAAGGCAACACCGATCAGCGCGCCGAATTGCGCGTCACGGCTTTCGATGAGCTGCTCGAATTGTGGAGACGTTAGTCGCGTCGCAGTCGCGCCTGCGCCGGTCGGTTGAAATTGCGAACGGTAGCAGGCAATCGCCGCGCGCTTCTTGTCGTAGTGCTCCGAGACGTCGACGGCAAACGACGGCGGCACGGAATCGTTGATGAAGTAGGACACCACCCAGTCTGCGCGCCACTTCTCGCCGTCCGCCGCGTACCGTGAAAGGCCGCTCGAAAACGCGCCGCGTGCGAGGAGGCGGCTCGCTGCGCCATGGTCGGGATGGCGATCGTGTTCGAAGGGAATGGCGATCGCCTTCGGGCGTGCGTGTCGAATCAGCTCGACGACGGCACGAACGTGCGACGGATCGTCGCCGATACCTCCGTCGGGCAGTCCCAGGTTTTCGCGCCACGCGGCTCCCAGGACCTGGCGGGCAGATTCGGCCTCGGCAACGCGCTCGGCCGGAGTGCCGTTGGTACCGAGTTCGCCGCGCGTCAGATCGCACAGGCCAACGCGATGACCGAAAGCCGCGTGCTTTGCGATGCAGCCGCCGGCGCCAAGTTCGAGATCATCCGGATGAGGTCCGAAGACGAGCAGGTCGACGCGACGATCGGACGGCACCGACCTATTATTCGCGTTATTGCCCCTTCTGCACGAAGTTGACGGTCACCATCATCTTCACTTCCATCGGTACACAGTTGAGCAGCGTGGCATCGAATTCCCATTGACGAACAGCTTCGACTGCCGCGTCGGCAAAGTCCGGGTGAGATGCCGACAGGACGTTGATCTCACGGATGGCGCCGTTGGTTCCGATGATCGCGGCCATCCTGACGTTCCCTCCTCCGGCGCTGCTCGCGAGGTGAGCTGGATAAAGCGGCGCAACGCTGCGGGTCTTTATCGGCACGCGAATGTTGCCGCCGATGGCGGGCCCGCTGGTCGTTTGATTTCCGGGGCACGTCTGTGCCGCACGCTTGCGAAGGAGTTCTTCCAATCGTGCTTTCCGCTCGGCGCTCACCGGCGCCGCCGGCTCGCCTGAGTCGTTGGGCGACACGGTCACCGTTTCCTGCAGCTCCCCGAGTGCAAGCCGCAAGTCCCGCTCGACATTCGAGCCACCCACGGAGAGCTCGAACTTGAGCGGCGCAAAACCGGGCAGCGCCGTCTCCAGGACATACCGTCCCGGCGGCACGCCGGGGATCTCATAGCGGCCCTGGCGGTCGCTTCGCACCTGGAACTGCGCCTGCGTGTCGAGGTTCGTCAGCGTGACCGCCGTATCGGGCAACACGGCGTTCAACGGATCGAGCACCGAGCCGCCAAACGTCACGAGCGCTGCCTGCGCCGCAACTCCGGCGATTGGAATGCTGACGCCGAGGCAGCCCGCGAACGCGGCGACGCGTGCGAGCCGAGAAAGAGGATGACGATTCAGATGGACGTCGAGCATGGCTTGTATCCTCCGTTCGAAACCTGATGACTGCGCGATCGCGGGCGCCGGCAACCACGCGCGGCGCTGACGAAGATCGCGCGCAATGTCCACAAGATGCGCGGCATACTCCGGCGCATCCACCCCGCGCCGAATCACCTCGTCGTCACACGCCTGCTCGCACTCCTGGCGCATTCGCGAGCAGACCTTCCACATCAGCGGATTGAACCAGTGAACGGCGCGAAGCAGTTCGCCGGCGCATTGCACCGCCCAATCGCCGCGTTGAATGTGCGCGAGCTCGTGATGCAGGACGACGCGAATGCGGTCCAGGGGCCACTCGCGTGCCGACGCCGGCACCAGCACGCGCGGTTGCACAACGCCCCAAACGACGAGCAGGTGCGGTTCGGAGGTCTGCAGCAAAACAGGCCGATGGAGATTGAGCTCACGACTGACGCGCTCGGCCTCCTCGAACCACGGGCCCTGGTCGACACGCGTGGCACGGCCAGCAAGACGACGAAGCCGGAGGAAGCCTACACCCAGCACCGC
Source organism: Acidobacteriota bacterium (assembly GCA_046727855.1). Classification (GTDB taxonomy): domain Bacteria; phylum Acidobacteriota; class Vicinamibacteria; order Vicinamibacterales; family UBA2999; genus DASPWV01. Next base: position 25,230 of record JBKPDL010000174.1, on the reverse strand, counting down.
GAGCGCGGAGATGAGGCCACCGATCCAGATCTTTACCGCCACAGCGGCTGCGTCAACTCTCCACGGTTGCGGTGTCGTGGCCGCTTCGGCCTTCCAAGCGACTGGGAGCGCTGCGGGCGCGGCGCGCGTGTTTGCGACCCCGGCGTCCGGCAAGATGCGCGGCGCAACGGGCACTGGAATGCGCCATGAAGGCAGTGCCGCATCGGCGAACGGAACGAGGGCGCAGCTCGCGAGCGCCAGCGAGAGCACAAAGTGCCGCAGCGCCGCGGACTGTCTCCGAAGCAGCGGCATCGCCAGGAGCGCGGCGGCGAGCACAAGCGAAACTTTCAGTGCGGCTTCAATGAACACGCTCATCGCGATCCGCCTTTCCGCGCTTTGCGAACGAGCTCGGCAATCCGTTCGAGCTCCTCTTCGGACATGCGCGCCGCGTCGCCGCCGAGCAATGCGGCCACGACCTTCTCGACGGAGCCGTCGAAAAAGGTGTCGACCACGTGGCGGAGGGCCGACTTGCGCGCGGTTGAACGCGGCAACGATGGCACGTAAACGTAGCGGCGCCCCTGCTCGTCGTGGCGAACGTGCCCCTTTTCTTCGAGCACGCGCAATTGCGTGCGCACCGTCGAGTAGCTCGGCGCGCCGGGCATTTCTTTCATCACCTCTTCCGCCGTCGCCCGGCCGAGACGGAAGAGGATGTCCATGATGTGGCGCTCGCGACGTGAAAGGTCTTGCATAGTGATTAGGACCGCTGCGCGGTAGGACCCTCGCCTCGCTCGGGTGGGACCGCCGCGCCGCGCCCGTAGGATCGCGGAGCTAAAGCTCCGCGCTACGCGGTTCAACAAGATCGCCCGTAGCGCGAACCGTTAGGTCCGCGGTCCCACCCCAAGATCGCCTGTAGCGCGGACCGTTAGGTCCGCGGTCCCAGCCGCTGGGTCCTACCGGCGAACGCCGGTCCCACTGTTATTTTTCTAACACCAATGCGAGGAAACTAACACTACGCGCGTGGCGTGTCAAGCTGCTCCAGCGACACGCCGGAGCGGCGCGTCTCGAGCATGCGGCGAACCGTCCTGACGATCTCGGCAACGGCGGCATCCGGCGTCTTGCCGCGGCGGTGAATCCCACACACCGCCGTGGTGCAGGAATGGTCGAGCTCGGGAGCCCAGCGCGAACGGCCCGTTAGGTCGCGGCCGTAGGTGAGGTACGCAGACGCGGTGTTGAGGCCTGTGCCCGGGCGCTCGCCGATGAAGTGCACGATCACGTCGGGATCGAGAAGCTGCCCGGCGTGATATCCGGCGCGCACGCGGCCGTTGGTGATCACCACATCGGTGTCGTTGACGTGCAGGCCGGCCTGATGAAACGCGCCGCGCAGCGGCGGCAAGAGGGCGCGCAGTTGTTCGTTGATCGCATTCGCGTTCAACCCGTCAGAGACCACCACTTGAACCTGCGGCCGGCGGCCGGCCGCGCGCAACCGTGGCAGAATCGCCACGTCGACATCGCGAATGCGTTCACCGCGTGGTGGGTGGGCCAGGTAATCGTCACGATCGGCGGCAGCCGTCTGGACGCGCTGGTGGAAAGGAGCCGCGTCGCGAATCACGTTGTCGTCGAGCGAGGCATAGAGCGCAATACGCGCGTGGTCGAAGATACGGTCCACACGCGCCTCCGCGAGCGACGTTTCATCCGGCGCGTACCCCAGATCGAACCCGGCGGCGCGTAATTCTTTGAGCTTGCGCCGCCCTTCGTCCTCGCCGGCCTTGGCATACCTCGCGTAAAGCGCCGCCACCGACGCGCCCTGCAGATCGCTGCTTCGCGCCTGCATGGCGGAGGTGAGCTGGCGGCCGGTCCTGCGGCGAAGATGCGGATGCTCGCGAAACGACGTGGTCAAGTATCCGAGCATCGGATCGGCATTCCCCGCGACCGCCATCAAATACGCGGGCGCCGCGCGCTCGACAACGCGCTCCGTCGAGCGCCGCAGCGTCGCCGGCGCAATGCCCATGTGAAACGTCGCGCAAACGTCGAGGCCCATGGTGAGGCCGTGCAGCTTGGCCATCACACTGTCTTCCAGGCACGCGCGTTCGAGCTGTTCGGGCGTTCTGAACACCTCCGGCCCGATGAAGCCGGCCACGTCGTTGACGATCATCCATTTGCGCGTGCGCTGCGCGATGTAGCGCGCCACGCCGTAGGTGCGCGATTCGAGCGTCACCATGTCCACGCCCTCGGCTGCACCGTTGGTTACAGCGGAACCCTGGCCCGTCTCGAAGTACAAGCCGTCGAAGCCACGTGCGAGATCGAGCACGCCGTCCACATCGAGGCCGACCATTCCAGCCAGCGCGCGCGAGGTGCCTGCCAGGCTCTGAAATCCGACATCGACATGCACACGCGCGCGTGCTGCGTGCTGCTTCGGCAAGTCCGAGAGGACGCAGTACCGCGTCGGCAGCTCCAGCCGCGCGACGACATTGCGCAACAGCTCCTCGAGGCGAACGATCGTCTCGAGCTCGTCGCTTGCGGGATTGAGGCCGATGATCACGTCGCCGCAGCCGTGCGTCAGCCCCTCGAGAATCGAAAACAGAATCTCCTCTTCCGCGTCGCCCGGACTGTTCGGCTGAATGCGTGACCCGAAGTGCCGTGATGCGCCGACCGTTACGCCCGGGCCGGGCAACGGGTTGAACACGACGCGTGCGACGCGCGAGAGCTCGTCGTCGGTCATCAGTTTGACGGCGGCGGCGATGCATTCGCTCGACAGGCCGTCGCGATGGCGCGCGATCCACGCCGGACCGTCCGGGCCAAGCATCTGGCGGGTGAGCTCGTTGACGGTAAGAGTATCGAGGGCGCTCTGGATCTTGCGGTCGATCGAATGCGCCAGCGCCTGGGTGACGCCGTCCTCGATCAGCGGCGTGCGGCGGACAGCGCCGAGCGTGGTGGCCCGAAGCGCTCGACGTGCATCGAGCCGGATTGCATCGTCGCGTGTGCCCCCGACCGGGAGATCGCCTTCCTTGAATGCGTTGGCAAGGACGAGCGTACTGCGGAGTTGCTGCGCGTCCATATGCTCATGACACACCAAGCGCCGCCGCGCGTTGGGCCTGCCACGCCTCGAGATCGGCTGCCGACACTTTCTCGGCGTGGTGAAGCGTCCAATTGAGCGCCGCGATCAAATCATCCGCGTCCTCGATGCCGACGGCAAGCCGAACCAGACGATCGAATCCGTTGCGCCGCAATTGATCGGGTGGGGTGAAGTACTCCGAGACCGTCTTGTGATGATTCACTTTGGTCGCAAGGCCATCGAACGACAGCGCATAGCGGACGATCACGCAGGTGGCGAGCACGTCGGCAACATGCCGCGTCTGCTCCTCGTTTGCGCCCTTGACGCGGAACGAGAGCATGGAGCCGTGGCGAACGTAGTGCTTCGCGATCGCGGCGGCGTCTACGTGCGTCGGTAGTGATGGGTGAAAGACCTCGCTCACTTTCGGATGGGTCGCGAGAAACGCCGCAAGCCGGCTGGCGGTCGCCGATCGGCGCGCGTGCGCCTCTCCCGCGGCGCTGAAGCCGGCGAGAATCGCGGTGGCGCGCCGCCAGTCGAGAATGCCGCCTCGCATCGCGACGAGATCCATCACGGAATTTCCAAACGGCGAATCACACGTGGCGATGTAACCCCACAGGTCGCTGTCGCGGCCGCCCAACGCCTTGGTGCCGCTGCCGACCACGATGTCGACGTCCTGCGACAGCAGCGGCGACTTGAATGCCCACGGCGTTGCGATCGTCGAGTCCAGCACCAGCTTGAGACCGGGAGCCTTGGCGCGGGCGTCGCGAACGATCGCCGGCAGCGTGTCCAGATCCTGCGCGCGAACGAGCGGATTGGTGAACGTCTCGGCAAACACGAATCGCGTTTCCGGACGAATCGCTGACCGTAACGCCGTGTGATCCCCATCGTCCACGATCGTGACCGACCCGTTCAGCCGCGCGGCCAGCCATTCGAGGTACGACCTGGTTTTGTTGTAGACCTGCCGCATTAATACGGCGTGACTGCCGGGCGACATCAATGCATCGAACGCGAGCGTGGTTGCCTGCATGCCGGAGTCGCAGACGAGCGCACAGCTGGCGTGCTCGAGTTCGCGAACGCGCCGAATCAATTCCGACGTGGCGGTGGTGCCGTAACGCGCGTAGAGGTGCGGCAGCTCCGACCAGCACCCGTCGTTGGCAAAGAGAAATGCCGCTTTGGCTTCCTGCCACGCAATGGCGCGCGCGGACCCGAACAGATCTAATTGAACGGTCGGTTCATCAGGATTCAGATATGAAAACCCAGTGCGTCTGGCATGCGCATCCAACGCGTCGTGCAGACGACGCGTGGCGTCCGACATGGCATCGAGCGGCGGGCGCTCGGCCGGGCAACCCGCCGGATCCAGCCAGGCGGCAATGCCCGTTACTCCAGAATGCCCAGACACAAGCAGTCCTCAACACGCGCCAGTCGCGAAACGGCGTCGCCGACCGTCGCAATCTGCTCGTCGGAGCTCGACGAAATCATGAAGCCGAGATACACGCGCTCGTCTTGGGCGCGGCTCGCGCGGTTCTGCACGGCAAGGCCGAAGCGCCGGACAAGGCTATCGATGCGCCGCTCGAGACCCGGATGCGGCTGCGCGACCACGCGCAGGTAATGCCGCCGCGGCGGTGGAACCGTCGCGGTATTCGGACGTGCGAGCGGCAGCGACTGCGGTTCCGGCCAGCCAACTGAGTTGTCCTGCGCAAGATCGATCAGGTCGCCGAGCACCGCCGTCGCGGTCGGCAGAGCGCCCGCGCCTTTTCCAAACAGGCTGAGGTCGCCGGACGAAGCGCATCGCAAATACACGGCGTTGTATTCTTCTTCAACCGACGCGAGCAGGTGCCAAGACGGTAAGAGCAGCGGCTCCACCGCCATGTCGAGTGCACCGTTCACCCGCGCAGCGCGCGCGATCAGGCGGACGCGACAGCCCATCGCCTCGGCAAGGTCGCAGTCGGCCGAGTTGATCTCACGAATGCCGCGCACTGGAAAGCTGTCGGGCCGCACCCAGGCGCCGAACGCTCGATACGCGAGAATCGAGAGCTTAGCCGCGGCATCGCGGCCATTGAGGTCCTCGGTGCCGTCGCCCTCGACGAGCCCGAGCATCTGCGCCTCGGCGAATGCTTCGGCCAACGAGAGATCGGCCTGCTCGAGGCGCGTGAGGATGAAATTGCACGTGCAATTGAGGATGCCGGCAACGCTGTCGATCTCGTCGGCGCGATGACTCAGATGACGCAGGATCGGCAACGCGGCGGCCGCCGCCGCTTCGCAGTAGAGCGGTGTTTCCGTTCGCTGCGCCAGCCCCGCGAGCTCGGGAAGCTTCGCGGCGAGCAGGACTCTGTTGGCCGTGACCACGGGTTTGCCGGCCGCAAGCGCCGCCTTGAGAATCGGTTCAACGGCGTTTCCGCCGGCGACTTCGACGACAACGTCCACTTCGGGATCGCTGACGACTTCGAGCGGTCGATCGGTGACCGGTATTCCGGCTGCACGCGCGCCGCGATCCTTGGCAACATCACGGACCGCGATTCTGGACACGCTGAAGCGAACGCCGTAGCGATCGGACACCGCGGAACGCTGCCGCTCGATCATCTCGAGCAGTCCCTTGCCGACAACGCCGCAGCCGACGAGTCCGATGCGCAGCTCGCGCACCGGCTGCACGCCGATGCCCTCGAACCGCGCCCGCGGAACCGGTTTGAGTTCGCCGCCAAACGCGCCGGCCTCGCGCAGCACGTCGGCGAGGCGATCCTGATCCGCGAGAAACGCGTCGTGGCCGAACAACGATTCGAGTTTCCAGAGCGACGACTGGGCGCCGACTGCCTGCAGTTCGCGGTGCAACTCCACCTGCAACGCCCAGGGAAACAGCATGTCGCCGGGGACGCCGACGACAATGGTTTCGGCGGTGACGTTTGCAAGCGCGGCCCGTGTGCTTTGCGCGTCGTCTCCAATCGCCGCGCGATCGATCGACTCGCTGAGCAGCAGGAAGGTACGGACCGGGAAGCGTTCCGCGAACCGCTGCCCGTGGTAGTCGAGATACTCGGCCACCGGCGGACGCTTCAATCCAGGAACGAGCTTGCCGAAGCGCGTGTCGAGCTCGTCGCGTCCGCGATACGTCAACATACCCATCTGGCGCGCACGGCTCATGCCTGTGGCAACGTCACCGGTGCGCAGACCGTCACGCACGAGTTCACGCTGCAAGTGGCGCGTTGCGGTGCCCCACCCGTCTGGGCGCAGACCACCGGAAATGACAATCGACTTGGCGCAACGCTCTGCATGGCGAACGGAGAACGCGACGGCTACCATGCCGCCGAGGCTTGCGCCAATGAACGTCAGCGGCTGGTGGCAGGCGATTCCTTCGAGCCACGCCGCGACGAGATCGGCGAGCCCTGCAACCGAAATCGCGGGCGGCTCGATGTCGTCTTCGAATCCACGCCACGTGGAGCCGTTGCCGGGCCAGCTTGGACAAAGGACCGTGTAGCGAGTTGGATCGATGAGGTCGGGCGCGCAGAGCGCCGGCCACCAGGCTTCACGTTCCTTCGGCTCGGTGGGATCGCCAAATGGGAAAGGCGACGCGGTGATGCCGCCGACGATGACGACAGCGGGCGCGGTCCCGATTTCCGGGCCGTACACCCACCCGCTCAACTGAACGTCGGCGAGCTCGTGCCCTTCGATGGTCATGCAGGAGCGCTCGACGACCAGGCGGCGAGGCGAGGTAACAGAGGTGGCGAGGCTCAACATCCGACGATCACGCTAACACAGCGTACAATCCGCGGGCGTGCCGGCGTCTACCCCTCAGTTTCACTCGAGTTGAAAGCGTGGCATTGGGGCCATCCAATTTGGGCCCGAAACTGGCACTACTCGAGCATTTCTCGGGCCGTCGGCACCATCAACACACGTGAGCGCTGGGGATAATTATCGTTTCGGGCCGTTTTTGGTCGATCGGACCGGCTATCGCGTGTTGCGCGGCGACACGGCCGTCGATCTGACCCCCAAGCTCCTTGATCTTCTTCTTTATCTGCTCGACACGGCTGGCACTTTAGTTACCAAAGAGCAGCTGCTCGACGCCCTCTGGCCGAACGCGAACGTAACCGAGAACGCGCTCACGCAGGCGGTTTCAGAGCTGCGGCAGGCGCTGGGGGATAGTGCCGGGAAGCCGCAGTTCATCAAAACCGTCGCGCGGCGAGGCTATCGCTTTGTCGCGCCGGTCGAGCCGCTCCCTGCGAGCGACCTCCGCCGTGAAAAAGGGGTCAGACCCCTTTTGCCCTCGTTGCGGGTGGAAAAGGGGTCTGTCCCCTTTTTCGCGGCGGGGACGGAGGTCGCTAGGGGGGACGGAGGTCGCTCGGAACCGGCCCTCGCCGTCCTCGACTTCGCCAACGTCAGCGGCGATCCCGAGGCGGCGTGGCTATCCGCAGGGATTGCGGAGACCGTGACCGCCGACCTGCTGGCGCTGGGCAGCTTCCGCGTCGTCGATCGCTGGCGCGTGATGGAAGCCGTCCGGCGCACCAACGGCACGCCGCACGAAGTGGCGGCCGCGCTGCGCGCTCCGCTCGTGGTGGTCGGCAGCTTTCAAACTCACGGCGATCAGATTCGCATCACGGCGCGCATCGTCGACGTCGACAAAGGCGAAGCGCTCGCTGATGCCAAAGTCGACGGCCCGCTCGAGAGCATCTTCGAGCTGCAGGACACAGTGGTCGTACAACTGTCGCAGGAGCTCGGTTACGCGACTTCACCGCGAGAGCGTGTCACGCCGCGCGAGACGCCGAGTCTCGAGGCGTATCGTGCGTTCACCGAAGGATGGTTGCAGCTCGAGACCCTCGACGTCCGCGAAATCCCGCGCTCGATCGCAAACTTCGAGCGCGCTATTGCAGCCGACAAGCGCTACGCGCTCGCCTACACGGGACTCGCGAGCGCCGAGCTTGCCGCCTACGAAGTCACGCGCGCGGAAAACGAACCGGAGCGTGCCCTCCTGGAGCACGCCATCAGCAACGCGCGACGAGCGGTGACACTCGACGACACGCTCGCCGAAGCACACGCGACGCTCGCGTTGATCCTCGTAAGCGCGTGGGACACAGCCGAAGCCATTCGATCGGCGCGCCGAGCGGTGACGCTCGAGCCCGGCAACTGGCGCCATTTTTTCCGCCTCGGACATGCATCGTGGGGCGAAGAACGTCTGCGTGCCGCGGCCAACACACTCGCGCTCTATCCGGATTTCGCCTTCGCCCACTTTCAGCGCGCCATGGTGCACGTGGCGCGCGGGCACCTCGCGGAAGCTGAAACGGTCCTTCGCCAGGGCGCCGCAGTGCAGGATCGCCAGATCGATCGCGGCGAGCGTTACCCCGCGCTCGGACTGCACTGGCTTCTCGGTCTCGTACGGCTCGCTCAAGACGATCCCGAGGAAGCTGTCCGCGAATTGGATCGTGAACGGCAACTGGCACAACCGCATCGCCTTTACGGCCGGGAATACGAGATGAACGCCTTGCACGCGAAAGCCGCGTGTTACCTGCGCCTGGGTCGCGGCGAGGAAGCCGCGGCAACGTTTCACAGCGCGCTCGCCGTCTACCCGAATCACGCGCCCTCGCTCATCGCGTTGACGTCTTTCGATCGGACATTGCACGAAAAAGTGTTTGCGATCGCCCACATACTGTCGTCACATCGCCCTGTGGAAGCGGCCATCGTGCGGGCGCAGTGGCATGCGGCGGAGGGCCGGCCGCGCGAGGCGGCACAAGCGCTCTCCGCAATGCTTCGGGCCGCGCCGGCTGGCTTTGCGGGATGGACAATCCCGGTGGACCCGTTGTTCGCGCAACTTGCTGGAACGAAAGAGTTTCAGGGTGCCCTGGCGCTGCTCGCCCAGCGCGCCCAATAGCAGCGTCAGGCTTTCTCAACGTTCCTGATACGCCGCTCAGGACTTTGAACGGCAGGCCTTTTAAGGTGTCCACATGGCAACGCACAGTTACCGTGACACGCTGAACCGGCCGGGCATTCAGCCGTTTTTGTGGACGCAATTCCTGGGCGCGTTCAACGACAACCTGTTCAAGATTGTCGTCTCGATGCTCGCCGTGCACGCGGTGACCGCCGATCGTGCCGGCGGCGAGCTCTCGATCGTCAGCGCGGTATTTCTGCTGCCGTTTCTGCTTTTTTCCGGTTACGCCGGACAACTCGCGGATGTCTACAGCAAGCGGACGGTGCTGGTGGTCAGCAAATCGCTCGAGATCGTTGCCGCCGGTCTCGGGCTCGTCGCGTTCGCGCTCGGGCATCTGCAGATCACGTATGCAGTGCTCTTTCTGATTGCGCTGCAAGCAACGTTCTTCAGCCCGGCAAAATACGGCATTCTTCCCGAGATTCTTCCTGATCGAGATCTCTCGCGCGCCAACGGACTTCTCGAGATGAGCACGTTCGTCGCCATCGTGCTCGGCACCGCAATCGGAGGCTACCTGTTCGACGTATGGACCGATCGGCTGTGGCTCATAGGCGTGATGGTCGTGGCGATCGCGGTCATTGGCACCGCGCTCAGTTTTCGCATTCCGTATGTGCCAGCTGCTGCGCCCGGGCGGCGGATCGATCGGAATCCCTGGGGTGAGATTTGGACGGGACTCGCGTCGCTCCGCCGCGACCGCGTGTTGTGGCTGACCGTGATCGGCATCTCCTATTTCTGGTTTGCCGGCGCGCTGCTTCAACTCGTGGTGATTCTGTTCGGCAAGCAGGTGCTGGGCGTTGGCGAGTCGTGGGTGGCGCTGTTGTCGGCTTTTGCTGCGATCGGCATCGGTGCAGGCAGCATGGCAGCCGGGCGGCTCTCTGGCGACAAGGTGGAACTCGGGTTGGCGCCGATCGGCGCAATCGGCATGGCTCTCTTCGGCATTTTTCTCGCCCAGGTCGATCGATCCTTTGCCGCGGCCGCGACCTGCTTGATGCTCGCGGGCTTTTTCGGCGGATTGTTCGCGGTGCCGCTCAACGCGCTGCTGCAACAGCGCAGCGCCGGTCAGGAAAAGGGTCGACTGATGGCGACCAACAACTTCCTGAACATGGTCGGCATCATGCTCGCGTCCGGCGCGCTGTGGCTGTGCACCAACGTGCTCGAGTGGTCACCTGACCGCATTCTCCTGGTGTTCGGCATCACGACGCTCATCGCGAGCGTGTACCTGCTGAGCATCGTGCCGGAATTCATGGTGCGCTTCAGCCTGTGGCTGCTCACGCATACCCTCTATCGCATTCGCATCGTCGGACAGGAGAACGTTCCGTTTCGCGGGCCGGCACTGCTCGTCTGCAATCACATTTCGCACGTCGACGGAGCGCTCGTGGGCGCGTGCGTCCAACGGTTCATCCGTTTTCTGGTCTATCGCCCGATTTACGAACACTGGGCGCTCAGATGGCTGATGCGGCTCATGAAGGCGATTCCGGTCTCCGGCGGACGCGATGCGCAAGTGGCGCTCGATGTGGCGCGGCGGGAGCTCGAGGCAGGCCACGTCGTCTGCATCTTCGCGGAAGGATCGATCAGCCGGACGGGCAACATGCTGCCGTTCAAGCGCGGCTTCGAGCGCATCGTTGAGGGCCTCGACGTTCCGATTATTCCGGTTTATCTCGACCGTGTTTGGGGCAGCATCTTCAGCTTCAAGGGCGGTCACTTCTTCTGGAAGTGGCCGGTGCGCGTGCCGTACCCGGTCAGCGTCGCATTCGGCAAACCGCTGCCATCGACAACCACCGCAGCCGAGGCGAGGCTCGCAGTGCAGGAGCTTGCCTGCGAGTTGGCGCTCACCCGCCGCCGCCCCGACGAATCACTCGGACGCCAGTTTGTTCGCACGGCGAAGCACGAGTGGTGGTCGTTTGCAATGGCCGACGCGATGGCCAAAAAGCCACTCACCTTCGGCCGCGTGCTGATTTCCACACTGCTCCTCTCGCGATGGGCGCGGCGCCGCCTGCCCGATCAGTCTATGGTCGCCTTGCTTCTGCCGGCGTCCGTGGGCGGTGCGCTGGCCAATATCGGCCTGTCGCTCGCGGGTCGTGTTCCGGTCAACTTGAACTTCACGGCCGGCCGCGAGTCGATGGAACATGCGATCGAACGCTGTGGTATCAAGACGGTTCTGACCTCGCGTCTGTTTCTCACCAAAGCCGGCATCGAGCCGTTCGAGGGCATGGTGTTCCTCGAAGACGTCATCAAGGACATTCCGCGCGGTGAAAAGCTGCGTGTTGCGCTGTCAGCGTTCCTGCTACCGTCGTGGATTCTCAACCGCCTGTATGTAGAAGCCTCGAGCGCCGACAAGGTCGCAACCGTGATCTTCTCCAGCGGCAGCACCGGTACGCCAAAGGGTGTGATGCTCACGCACCGCAACATCCTGTCGAACGTGGACTCGATCCGTCAGGTCTACGATCTCTCGTCGGCCGACGTTCTCATCGGCGTGTTGCCGTTCTTTCATTCGTTTGGTTTCACCGGCACCGTCTGGCTGCCAGCGGTATCCGGGTTTGGAGTGGTCTTTCACGCGAACCCGATGGATGCCAAGACTATTGGCGAGCTTGCGGAGCGATATCGCGCCACGATGATCATCAGCACGCCGACCTTCTGTGCGTCGTACATCCGCAAATGCGAGCCGGAACAATTCAAACATCTGCGCTATGCGATTGTCGGCGCCGAGAAACTGCGCGAGCCGGTGGCAGCCGGATTCAAAGCCAAGTTTGAGCTCGACCTGCTCGAAGGCTACGGCTGCACCGAAATGTCACCTGTGGTCGCCGCCAACGTTCCGGACGTTGAGGACGGCCATGAGCGTCAGCGCGGGACGTCTGTGGGCACGGTCGGACATCCGCTTCCGGGTGTGGCAGTGAAAGTTGTCGATCCCAGCACCGGCGAGGGCCCTCTGTTCGGACGCGAAGGCCTTCTCCTCGTCAAAGGACCGAACCGCATGCTCGGCTATCTTGGGGAACCGGAGAAAACGAGCGAAGCCTTACGAGATGGATGGTACGTCACGGGCGACATCGCCGTCGTGGACGACGCCGGCTTCGTGAAGATCACCGATCGCCTGGCGCGCTTCAGCAAGATTGCCGGCGAAATGGTGCCGCACATGAAGATCGAGGAGCAGATTCAGGCTCTCATCGACGACGATTGCACAACCGTTGTCACTTCAGTGCCGGACGAATCCAAGGGCGAGCGTCTCGTGGCGTTCTACACGGACCGCGACATCACGCCCGCCGCGTTATGGGATCGGCTGTGCGCGACCGACCTGCCTCGTTTGTGGCTGCCGAAACGCGAAGATCTGCATCAGCTGGACGCGATTCCGACGTTAGGGACAGGAAAGACCGACTTGCGCGCCGTTCGCGAGCTTGCGCTCCGGCGGACGACGAAGGTGACGGCCTGACCCATGCGGTTTGGATTCCACTCGGACCGTGGCAGCTGCATCCGCACCTGTTCTTCGAGGTGCTCGCCTGCGTGCACATCGTGCATCCGCAGGACCTGCGGCTGATTCCGTTTGATACCTACAATCCGCGGATGCTTTTTCCGCGTAATCCGCTCTTCATCCGCGTAATCAATTCGTGGGACGCCGCGGCAGCACGATATTCTGCACTCCGCGCCCGCGCATCAGTTCGTTGAGCATCCGCAGTTCTTTGCCGACCACGCCCTCGAACTCTCCTTGATGCTTCCGCAGCCGCTCCTCCAGAACCTTCTGCACCTCCAGCTGCTGGTTCGTGGGACGGAAGTCGGTGCTCGCCAGACCGCCCGCGAGATAGGTCAGCTTGCTGAGCAGTTGCGAACCAAAGCGCACGCCGTCCTGGCCGCGGCCGGTGAGCCGTAGATCGATCAGATTCGACTCGATCGCCATCAGCTTGCGATCGAGCTCCTCTGCCGGCTGCATGATTTCCGAATCCTGCAGCACCTGACGCATCGCCGCAATCTGGCCCCGCACCAGCTCGATCTGGTTGATGACGTCGGCGGCGGTATCTACGCTGCGCCGGACCTCGGTGAGCGTTTTCATCTGCTCCTTGATCTCGGCTTCGCTACCTCCTGAGTTCGGGTCCTTGCGTAGTTCGAGCTTCTGCGTCAGCTGCTTGCCTGCGACATCCAAGCGAACCGTGTATTCGCCCGGCGGCATCAAGATCGAGAGGCGGCCGCCTTGCGCGGGTCGCGTGCCGTCGGGCCCGACGCGAACCTCCGGGGCATATTGCGGGCTCGTGCGCAGCCGCACTTCCTTTGTCGGCTCATCCCGCAGATCCCAGGACACGCGATTCAGTCCCGGATTTTTGGGAGCGTTGATCGTGCGCACCGCCTGATTCTGCGCGTTGAGAATCGTCACCGTGACGTCGCCGGATGGCGCAGCCTTGAGGAAGTAGTTGATCGAAGCACCGTACGGCGGGTTCTGGCCCGCCGTCGGGTCGTTCGACGCCGAAGCGTCCTGTGTGATGTCCCGGAGCCGATACGCCGGACGCGGCGCAAACAGGTGTGCATCGGCGTTGAGCACTTGCGGCGTGAGCTGCTGCAGCGGCGTGATGTCGTCTAGAATCCAGAAGCCGCGTCCGTATGTCGCAATCACGAGGTCATTGAAGTGCTCCTGCACTGCAATGCCGTATACGGGCGCAGCAGGAAGGTTGTTCTGGAGCGGCTGCCAGTTATCACCATCATCCAACGACACATAGATCGCGTTCTCGGTGCCGACGTAGAGAAGGCCACGACGCACCGGGTCTTCCTTGATGAAATGCGCGTAGCTCAACATACTTTTTGGAATGCCGTTCGTGATTGCCCGCCACGTCTGGCCATGGTCGGTGGTGCGGTAGACGAACGGATCGCGGTTGTTGACCTGATGCAAGTCGACCGTGAGGTAGGCAGTGCCCGCCGCATAACGAGACGGCTCGATGTTGCCGACGGTGCCGAGCGGCGGAAGGTTGGGAATGTTCTTCGTCACGTTGACCCACGTCTTGCCGTTGTCGCGCGTGAGCTGCACCTGACCGTCGTTGGTGCCAGCCCAGATCAGGCCACGCTCTAATCGCGACTCGGCGATAGCCATCACCACTCCCGCGTACTCCACGCCGATGTTGTCGCCCGTGAGTCCACCGGAAAACTGCTGCTTCGACTTGTCGTTGAGCGACAGATCGGGACTGATCACTTCCCAACTCTGGCCGCGATTGCTCGTGCGATGAACATGCTGGCTGCCGACATACACCACGTTGCGATCGTGCGGCGACATGGTGAGCGGCATGGTCCAGTTAAAGCGGTATTTCAGATCGGCGGGCGGCCCGTTCAACTGCTCCGGCCACACCTCGACGTTGCGCGCCTGCCGACGGTTTTCCTCGTAGATGGCGACGATGCCGCCGACGCTGCCTGACCCGGAGGCGCTCGACCACACCAGATTCGGATCGACCGGATCGGGCGTGGCCCAGCCGCTCTCCCCGCCCGCTACGGTGTGCCACATGCTGCGCGGAATGCCGGCGCCAACGCGGCTGTTGCTGGGTCCGCGATACGACGGCCCATCCTGCTTGTTGCCGTAGACGTAGTACGGAATCTGGTTGTCGACGGTGACGTGATACATCTGCGCGTTAGCCAGCCGGTTGCGATACCACGTGCGTCCGCGAGTGAGCGAAATGGAAAAGCCCTGATCGTGGCCGACGATCATGCGATTGGCGTTGGTCGGATCGATCCACATGTCGTGGTGATCGCCGCCAGGTGAGCGTGTGTTTGGCTGCTGCACGAGATTCTCACCGCCGTCGAGCGACACGCTGTATCCGGCCGTCAGGTAATACGATTCGTTCTCGTTGTCCGGAGCGACGAAGATGTGACCGTAGTAATGCGCGCGCCCCATCGCGTTGCGGTCGGAGCTCGTCACCCGCCAATTGACGCCGCCATCGTCGGATCGCCACACCTGGCCGCGATCGGTTTCTTTGCCATTCCACGGAATCCCATCGCCCGTCTCGATGAGCGCGTATACGCGATCGGGGTTGGAGGGCGCGATCGCCACCTTGACCTTGCCCACCTCGCGCGCCGGGAGCCCGCGGTCGCGCAGGCGGGTCCACGTCGTCCCGCCGTCAGTGGACATGAAGAGCCCGCTGCCCGGTCCGCCGCTTTCGCGCGCCCACGTCTTGATGTCGATCTGCCACATGCCGGCAAACAGCTTGCGCGGGTTGCGCGGATCCATGGCGAGCTCGGAACAGCCGGTCTTCTCGTCGACGAAGAGCACGCGATCCCAGGTCTTGCCTCCGTCTGTGGTGCGAAATACTCCGCGCTCCGGTTGAGGACCGTAGGCGTGCCCCAGCGCGCACGCGAACACAACATCGGGATTCTGCGGATGCACGACGACGCGGCCGATGCGGCCCGTCTTCTCGAGGCCCGTGCGCGTCCAGTTGCGGCCCGCATCGGTCGATTTGAAGATGCCCTCGCCGACGGAGATGTGGCTGCGGATGCACGACTCGCCGGTGCCCGCCCACACTGTGCTGGGATCGGAAGGAGCAACGGCGATGTCGCCGATAGAATGGACCGGCTGACCATCGAAGATCTGCTCCCAGGTCATGCCGCCGTCGCTTGACTTGGCGATGCCGCCGGATGCGGATCCCGCGTAGTAGACGAGCGGATCGCCGGGCACGCCGGCCACGGCGCTGATGCGATTGCCTTCGGGACCGATATAGCGCCAGTTGAGCCTCGCGTAAGTGTCCGGCGCCACGCGCGAGGCTTGCTGCGCGCTGCCGCTGGCGCTCAGTGCAAGGAAGGCCGCCACCGCGGCAAGTGGAGCAGTACGACGCACCAATAACCGAATCGACGCCATGGCCGCCTCCCCCGTTCTTCGTTCTTAGACCGTTATGCGGCAACAGACGTGAATTTTGTACGCGTTGTGGACCCGCATAACGGTCTACGGCGCGCGGAGCGCGCCAAGCCAACAACAAGAACTAGCCAAGGGCCGCGGAGTTAGCCGGATATCAAGGGCAGGGCCCTTGGCTAGTTCTTAGCTCGCTCAGAACTTGTAACCAAGCGTGACCTGAAACGCCCTCGGCGGATGACGATTAAACCGCGTCAAGTACAGGTCGTTGTTCAATCGGTTCGCGCCTGTGGCCCACTGCGTGTGGGCGCCCGTGTTGAACACGTTGAAGATGCCCAACCCCGTCTCGATGCTCTGGCGGCCGAACCTGAACGAACGCCCGAGATTGAGCTGCAGATAGCGCGTGGTTTCGTTGCGAATCTGACCGTCTCCGCGCGTTCCATACGCGAACCGCCACGACGTGGCGAGCGGATTCGCTTGCGTCGTGCCGTTCGGCAGTGTAAACCTGGCCGGTCCAAAGAGCGGATCGCCCGACGCGTTTTGCACCACCACAGGACCGAGATAGCCACCTGCCTGAATCACGTAGCTGGCCGCAACCCTGAGATCCCACGGCGCGAAGTACTGACCCGCGAGCCGCACCGAGTACGGCCGGTATGCGACACCCGATTCCGCGCCGCCCCCATCCAGGCTGCTGTCGTCGCCGTTTCCAAACAGGTGACGCGAGAGATCGCGGTTGTTCGGAAAGGCATCCGGCTGGATGAAGCCTGCGGGATCGGTCGGATTCCACGTGCCATCGAGGTGTTGCCACTGGCGCGTGAAGGTGCCAACCACCTGGAAGTTATGCGACAGGTTCTTCGCCAGAATCGCTTCGAGGTTCGTGACGACCACCGTGCTCCAGGTCGCGTTGGTCTGCTGCATGATCAGCCCCTGGTTGGGATCGACGCGGCCGAAACCGCCGAACGGCTTGAAGGGGCCGTCCGGGTAGAAGCCGTTGATGTCGACCTCGGCGTACCCGTCCTTGAAGTAGCGGCGGTTGAAGGAGAGATCGAGGCTGATTTGGCCTTTGAACTGCCGGGCAAAGCCGAAGGCATACTCGTCGACGAACGGCTGATGCAAGTCGGGATCGAACGCCAGCGCGTTGATGGCACCGGTCGCGGCTGGCGTAATCTGTTCGATTTCGAAGATGCCGTCGCCGTTGTTGTCGTAGATGTTGCGCACGGTTCGATTGTTCGTCGGTCCAAAGGTCGTAATCGGGTCGCGTCCGTTCACTTGTTCGTGAACGCGCCCGAAAAATGCGCGCACCACGTTTCGCGCGTCCTCGGTGATGAGATATGCGCCACCGACGCGCGGTCCGATATTGGTGCTGTTCATCCGCTCGATATCGAAGACGTCATCGAACCGGCGCACGAAGTCGGCGCGGAGGCCGGCGTTGATGGTGAGCCGCGGATGCGGTTTCCAGTTGTCCTGGATGTAGATGGCGATGTCGCGATCGCGCGCGGCGGTCGTCTGCACGTCGAGCGGCGACTGGTAGCGGCGCTGGAAGGGTATCGTCCCTGAGTTCAAATCGTTTGGATCGCGCTGTTTGACGCGCTCGAGCGTGAAACCGTCGTTCAGTGCGTGGCTGAACACATCCCGGTGCAGGCGTGGCGCCGCCCAGATGCCAGTCTTGAACTCGTGCTGTCCTCCCAGACCCACGTGGTAATACGTCAGGTCGCCGCGGAACACCAGCATGGACGAGGGCTGAATCGACTGCGTCTCGACGTTGTTCATCGTGACGAGCGTCCCCGAGCCGGTGGGAACTCCGCCTGAGATCCGCGTGGTCTGGTGCACCTCAACCGACGGCCCAAATCCCTGGAATCCTTCGTAGGTGTCTTCCTCCGCCCCACCCTTGTTGTTGTACGACGCCGAGAACTGCGTTTGCACGCGATCGCTCCACACCGAGTTCAGCTTGGTTTGATATAGCGACCCACCCGCCCCGCGTGGATTGATATCGTGCGTGTCGTCCTCGCGATTGCTGCTGAAACGATTGCGGTCGTACTGCCAGAACCCGGACAGCTCGTGCCGCGCGTTCAGCTGCGACGTGAGCTTGATGTACGGCTGCTTGCTTTTCGAGTAGTTGTCGAACGGCTGGAAGTCCGGCCGGAACGCCGTCAGGTAGGCAAGATCCTGGGGCGTGCGGCTGATGCCGTTGATCAAATCAGCATAGCGATACGTTCCGTAGAACCAGACCTTGTCCCGAATGATCCGGCCGCCGACCGACATATCCCACTGATTGACCTTCTGGAACGTCGGCAGGCCGCCGGGAGCGGCGCCGCCCTTGGTGTTGTCGCTGTTCCAATCGAGCGGCTGATACGAATAATTCACCGAGCCTTTCAGCTCGTTCTGCCCACGCGGCGTGACGATGTTCATTACCACGCCCGTACTGGCCGGCGTCGAGGCATCCGCGCCGCCGAGCTTGATCTCCACGTCCTGCACCGTGTCGCCGCCCATGCCCATCGAGTGCGCGGCCGAATCGATATACGCGGAGGCCGGTGCACCTTCGAGCTGGAAGGCATGCGCGTAGATGTGCGATCCGCGGAAGTAATACGCGCGCCGGCCCACGCCGTCGTCCACGTTGCGTGATCCCACACCGGGCGCAAGATCGAGCGCGTCGCTGAACAGCCGACGCGACGTCACCGGCGCCGCACGAACGAGCTCGCCGTCGATGTTGAGCACGCTCGTCGGCCGCCCGGTCTCGATCATCGGCGATTCTGCGGTCACCGTGATCGTCTCGGCCAGGTTGCCAATCTGCATCTGGATGTCGACGCTGAAGGTGATGCCGGCGCGCATGACGATGCCCTCGCGCTTGTAGGTCGAGAACCCCGCCAGTTCGGCAGTGAGGGTGTAGGTGCCGGGAGGAAGATTGAGTAGCCGATAGTAGCCGGCGTTGTCCGTCACCGCCGAAACCGGCGTCAGCAGCGCAGTGCTCCGCGCCGTCACGGTTACGCCAGGCAGCACACCGCCTTGATCGTCCTTGACGTAACCTCGCACACTGCCGTCGCCCGTCTGGGCCTCAGCAATCGCGGCAAGGAAAACGGCTGCAGTCAGAACCCACAACGTGGCAAAAGTACGATGATGCATACGCAGTTCTCCCGGTTTTGCTGGCCATTAAAATTTCATCTGCATCGCGAAGCGGAACATACGCCCCTGGAGGTTGCTCGAGGGCTGCAGATACGACGCAGTTGCGAAGTTGGTCGATCGATAGCCACCCTCCGTGTCCGCGTTGAACACGTTGAAGATGTCCATCTGGCCCTGAAGGCGCGTGCGACCGACGTTGAACCACTTGCCCAAGCTGAGATCCAGCTGCGTCAACCGCGGCAGGAACTCGGTGCCCGGCGCGACAAGTGGGACGCTAATGTTGGCTTCCGTGAGTTGGCCGGGCTGAAACACCAGCGCACCGGCGGGACATGGCGACGGACAGTTGGTGGGATAACGCGTCGTCGAACTCAGAAGCCACATCGTCCCGACTGGGCTTCCGACGTCGCCATATCCCGGTCCGCTGATCTTGTTGACAAAGAATCCGGTCGTGGAGAAGCCCCCGCTCGGACGTCCGGCAATACTCTGCAACGACGCGCTCACCTGAATGCCCCAGGGACCGGGATACGTGCCCGACAGCTTCAACTGCGGACGATACGGGATGCCGTTGTCGCGGTCATCGCAGAACAGCAGCGTGTTCGGATCGTCGGGCTCGTCGCAGGTCACACGCAGCGTGCGCTCTGTGACGAAGCCGCCGAAGATCATGGCGCCGCGAGGCAGTCGCGCGTTTACCGTGAAGTCGAAGCCGTTATAGATCTGTTTGCGATCCGAGCCGGCGTTGGTGTCGAAGTTGTCAACGCGCGCGGCCGCTGCCGGTGTCACGGAGTAAACCGTCATTGGCTGCCCAGTCATCGGATTGAAGACACCGATTGGCGTGTAATCATTCATGGTCCGCAGGACGTTATCGGTGAGACGCAGACGATGGAACGTGCGGCGATACCATGTGGCGGCCACGGAGACGCGCGGGAAGAGCTCGTGCTGCACACCAGCAGTCGTCTCGAGGTTGTAGGTGCGCTTGAAATCGGGATCGACGCGGTTTAACGACAGCCTGCCGAAGTTGCTGGGCAGCCGTGCGAAGTTCATCTCGCAGCCCGGCGTGAGATACACGCAGCCCATCTGTCCCTGCGCAATGTCATCGCCGTTCAGATCGGTCCACGGAATGGTGCCAGCCGCGGCGGGAGTCAGACCGTTTGGGTTGTAGCGCGACGCGAACTGCGTCGTGCGCGACTCGTTGTAGCGGTTGAAGCCGACTTTGAGCGCTGTCTTGGCATTGCCGAAGAGGTCGTAGACGGCGCCGAATCGCGGCGCCCAATCCTTCCAGATCGGCATCGGGATTTTGGCGAAATGGCGCTCCGGTACCCAGCGACCGGCTGCCGACGACTGCTCGGACACTTCCGAGTTGAGATATTCCCACCGCAAGCCGCCGTTGAGCGTCAGCCGGTTCAATACCCAGCTGTCCTGCGCGTAGACGCCAACGTCGGCGTTGAGCTTTTCGAGCGACCGGATGGGAGTGTTGTACAGCGTGACGGAATCGGGCCGGCCGCTGCGGTAGACCTGTTGCAGATCGGCGTTGGTCTCGCGCGTGTTCTCGTACGGGCCCCAGTTCCACTGCACACCGGTCTTGATGTTGTGCGAACCAGTGACATAGGTCACCGCGCCCTGCATGTTGTAGCGATCCGGATAACGACCGCCCCAATTGGCGAGGCCACTGCGCAAGGTGGTGAGGTCGGCGTCTCGACGGCTCGCGCCCGCGAACCATTCGGGAGTAAACACGTCTTTGTTCACGCCTGGCTGATTGGTGATGACGTATTCCTCGTAGTTGAACGAGAAACCGCCATCGATCATCAGCTTGTTGCTCATCGTGCTGGTCCATTTTGCGGCGCCGCTGTTGTAAATCGGCGACGTCCAGATCTGCGACGCCGTGTCCGGATCGTCGCCTGCGTTCATGCCATGGCCGCGGAACTTGTCGATCTCGTCGTAATAAACCGAGAACTTGTTGCGCTCGCTGACTTGCCACGTGAGCCGCAACAGCGCGCTCTTGATCTTCTGGTCGTCGATGCCTTGCTCGCAGCTCACGCGGCCCGCCTGGCAGTCGGCCTGCGTGGCGCCGCTGGGCACATAGAACGTGTCGGCAATCGGGGCGTTCACCGACCAGGCACGCGCCGAGCCGTAGAACCACAACTTGTTGCGCCGGATGGGACCGCCCAGGCCGAAGTTGAAGTCGTAGATGCGGTCGATTCTGTCGGCTGCGCGCAAGCCGCGCGCCTGCAGGTCGGCGCTCAGATTGTCGCTCTGCCACGCGCCGTCGGTCCACCCGGCGAAGAACGAGCCGCTGAACTGGTTGCCGCCGTCGCGCGGCACGATGTTCATCCGAACACCGCCTGGGGAGAGATCCGCACCAGCGCCGCTCGTTTGATAGGTCATCTCCTGCATCATCGCGTTGTTGAAGTACTGCTGCACCGCGCCATCGCCGTCGAGGCCGTTCACCATCAGGCCGTCGACCTGCACGATGTTGTTGGCGGAGGTGAGACCGCGCGTCGCCATGTACGTCTGCTGCATCGCACGCGAGCCGCCAACGTCTGGAACGTTGAGGCTGACGCCGACCACGAGCTGCGCGAGACCTTGGATCGTGCGGCCGGTTGGCACAGCATCCAGCACTTCGCGCGTGAGCACCTGCACACGCGATGTGCTCGACACGTCGACGATGGGCGATTCACCGGTCACCGTGACCGTTTCCTCCAGCACCCCGACGCGCATCTCCGCGTTGATTGTCGCGGTGAAATCAGTCGGGAGCTCGAGGCCGTCGCGGACGTAGGTATTGAACCCAGGAAGCGTGAACTTCACGGTGTAGGTGCCCGGACGCAAATCGACGATCGTGAACTGACCCTGCTCGTTGGTCGTGACGGTGCGAACCTTCTCGATCAGGACCGGGCTTGCCGCCTCGACCGTCACACCCGGCAGGACGGCGCCGGACGTGTCTTTGACGGTTCCAGCGATGGCGCTCTGGGCGTGGGCGAGCGCGGGGACCAACAGAAAGGCCGCAAGGGTCAGGACCCCTGACCATGCGGCGCGCCGGCTTCTCCTCATGACTAGCTCCTTTTTGAACTCGTAACCGGGTCCAGCAAGTGCGGCCGACGACGAAATCAAGGTGACGCGGTGATTTAACCCGGGTCCGGGGCCGCGGTCAATCGCCAATTGGTATGCCAGAATGACGCGATGAAGCGCTCGGCCCTCGTCGCGATAGCTCTGCTACTTGTCGCCGGCCGCCTTGTCGGGCAGACACCGGCGATTACGCCCGACATCCCCGCAAAATTCGCGGCGCCAAAGGCAGGCTATGACTACGTCAAGCGCGTGGAAATGATTCCCATGCGTGACGGGGTAAAACTCTACACGGTGATCGTGGTGCCGAACGGCGCCAAGAACGCGCCGATCATCCTGACGCGGACGCCGTACAACGCTGCCGGCCGCGCGGCGCGCAACCAGTCGCCGCGGATGCTCGCGACGCTGCCGCAGGGTGATGAAGTGTTCGTCGCTGACGGCTACATCCGCGTCTTTCAGGACGTGCGCGGCAAGTACGGATCCGAGGGCGAGTACGTGATGACACGCCCGCTCAAGGGGCCGCTCAACCCGACCAACGTGGACCACTCGACCGATGCTTACGACACCATCGAGTGGCTGGTGAAACACGTGCCCGAATCGAACGGCAGGGTTGGGATGCTTGGCAGCTCGTACGAGGGCTTCACGGTGGTGATGGCGCTCGTCAATCCTCACCCGGCGCTGAAAGTGGCGGCGCCGATGAGCCCGATGGTCGATGGCTGGATGGGCGACGATTGGTTTCACTATGGCGCGTTTCGCCAGGTCAACCTCGATTACTTCACCGGGCAAACTACGGAACGCGGCGACGGCAGCGAGATCGTTCGTCAGAGCTACGACGACTACGAGAACTTTCGGCGCGCCGGATCGGCCGGCGATTTCGCGCGCGCCGCGGGCCTCGAGCAACTGCCATGGTGGCGCAAGACCGTGGATCATCCCGCGTACGACGCGTTCTGGCAGCAACAGGCGCTCGACAAGGTGATGGCGGCGCAGCCACTCAAGGTCCCGACCATGTGGATTCAGGGGCTGTGGGATCAGGAAGACATGTGGGGCGCGATTCACAGCTATCTCGCGGTTGAACCAAAAGACACGCGCAATGAGATGAACTTCCTGGTGATGGGCCCGTGGCGGCACAGCCAGGTGAATTACGACGGCTTCTCCTTGGGCCCGCTGCGCTGGGACGGCGACACCGCGCTGCAGTTTCGCCGCGACGTGCTCAAGCCATTCTTCGATCAGTACTTGAAGGACGGCGCGCGCACGGCTGAGACGCCGCCGGTGTTCATCTACAACAGCGGCGAGAATCACTGGGATCGCTTGAAGACATGGCCGCTGGCGTGCCCGAGCGGATGCGCCGCCGCTTCGAAGCCGCTGTATCTCACGCCGAACTTCGGACTGTCCTTCACCGCGCCGCAAGCCGGCACCAACGGAACGAGCACGTTCGATGAGTACGTCTCAGATCCGGCGAAGCCAGTGCCCTACGTGCCTCGGCCGGTCCGTTTCGCCGACGGCGATTTGTGGCGGCGCTGGCTGGTCACCGATCAGCGAAGCGTGGATGGACGTCCAGATGTGCTGACCTACACGACGCCTCCGCTGACCGACGCTGTTCGCGTTGGTGGCGCACCGCTCGTCAACCTCGTGGCGTCAACGAGCGGCACCGATAGTGATTGGGTGGTGAAGCTGATCGACGTGTATCCCGACGAAGTTCCGAGCCAGCCGGAATTGGGTGGCTATCAGCTCGCCATCGCGATGGACATCTTCCGCGGGCGCTATCGCGAGAGCTTCGAGACCCCCAAAGCGATCGAGGCGGGTAAGCCGCTGACCTATAAGTTCACGCTGCCGACCGTCAACCACACAATTTTGCCCGGGCACCGCATCATGGTGCAGATTCAGTCGACGTGGTTCCCGCTCTACGATCGCAATCCGCAGACGTTCGTGCCGAACATCTTCTTCGCCAAGACGAGCGATTACGTGAAAGCGACGCAGCGTGTCTATCACGCGCCCGGCAATGCGACGTTCATCGAGCTACCGGTTGCGGGTGGGGCCAACGCGCGGACCATCCGCTAGCGCAAGCGCGGCGTACGCCGTCGCCGCATCGCTCATGAACTTGCCGACGTCGCTCGCCGGATCGCGCTGCTTGTTGAGTGACGAGGCGCGCCACATGCCGGTCGCCGCATCCTGGTGCCCGCGGAGCCAGGCGAGCCCGCGTTCGACGGGAGCCTGTACCGCGGAGTTAGCCGCGCGGCGGAGCGCGAGCGTGACCGCACCCGTCGCGTAGCCGTCGCTCGCCGTATCGAGGACGCTGTTATCGCTCCGCTTGTAACCGCCCAACGATGCCATCGACCATCCGCCATCCTCCTGCTGTTTGGTGATCAGCGCCTCGACGACGGCGTCGCGTTGTGCAGTGGTGAGGAGATCGGGCAGCAACGACGCAGCCCAGAGCACGTTGGCACGATTGAAGAGCGAGGTTTTGTCGACGCCCTGCTGCAAGTAGTTACGCAGCATCTGCATCTGCGTTTGGACCTGCGGGTCCGACGCATAGCCGGGCACCGCCGCGACAGCCACCGCGGCCAGCGAAGCGCCGTAGTAGGGACCGTCATCCGACTCCCACGGCTCGAGATGGAAGTGGAGCCAGGCCCAGGCGCCCTTCAGTGATCCGGCGGTGAACTGCAGCGCCCAAAGATTTGCGAAGGCCGCGCGCGTGTCGTCGGCCATCACGCCAGTTTCGCGGTCGCGCAGGGCAAGTACGAGGGCGCTCATGACCGCTTCGGTGCCACGCGACTCGCTGCTCTTCGGTAGACCATATCGCTGATCCGGGTAGAGCGGTGGAAGCTCCTTCCACAGTTCCACGCGTTTGGCGGCGTGCGCGCGCATCGTGCGTTCGGGCTCGGGAACGTCGCGCTCGCCGAGCGTGATGCGCAAGGCCGGACGCGCGAGCGCATACGGCGCGACGGTGTGGCACGACACGCAGGTGGTGCCCTGATCGCGGATGGCGTTTGGCCACTTCAGCCACCAGTCCATGCGGCCGTCGAGATAGGCCGCCGCCGCACGCGAATTCCATTCGGTGGTCGATGCCGGCGGTGTCTGCGCCGCTGCGAACGAGACGCCTGCAAAGACAAGGGCGATCGCCCCTGCTGGTTTGGCCATAGGCGACTCTACTCCTTCCACGTCAACCGCGTCCACCTGCGTTTCATCTGCGTCCCAATCTGCGTCCCAATCTGCGTCCCACTCTGCGTTCCATCTGCGTTCATCTGCGTTCAAATCTCCGTTCCATCTGCGTTCCATCTGCGTTCATCTGCGTTCAAATCTCCGTTCCATCTGCGT
>JBKPDL010000173.1:0-11305 GCA_046727855.1 Acidobacteriota bacterium | reverse complement strand
CGTGGACTTCCCATCCGTCTGTCAAGCGCTCACTGAGACGACAGCACGTTGGCCGCGCCGCGAGTTGTCGTAGAGGGTGCCCTGTTCGAGCATCGCGATGAGCACGGCCAGCAGGCGGTCGGCGACTCCGCGTAAGGCACGATGGTGCGAGTGACCAGCGGCGCGGAGCCGCGCATAATGCGCATGACTGTGCGCGTCGCGGTGCAGGCAGCCGCGCGCCCACAAGTACACGGCCCGTTGCAAGTGGCCGTTGCAGGCGTAGCGCATGGTCACGACGTGGCTTTTGCCGCTGCGCTTGGTCACTGGCGCGATCCCGCTCAAGACGCGGAGGCCATGGTAATCTCGCTGGCGCAGCGGTCGCGCTGCTTCCGCGAGCATCGTCGCCGCGATCCGTGTCCCAAGAGCTGGCAGCGATTGGAGGATCGTGATGTCCTGATGCTCGCGGACTGACTGCCCCTCGGCAGCCGTGGTGATGGCGGCCAGCGTCGCCTCGAGGCGCGCTTCGGCCGCGCGACGTTGCCGGTCAAGCACTGGTAGCTGTTCAACGAGATCGAGAATCCGCACGCGCACGCCGTCACGCACCCCTGGCGCCAGCCGCACACTCGGCGCCCGCAGAATCGCCAGGACCTCGTCCGCGGCCACTCGGCGGATGCGATGCGTGCGCAGCAGCTGGCGCACCTGTGCGGGGCGCACGTGGCGCGCGTGGTCGGCCGTGGGCACGAGCTGCAAGAGCGCCCAAAACCACCGTTCATTGGCCGCCGGTGACAATTGCAGGAGCTCCGGCCACGTGCGCACCAGGTGATCGCGGAGACGATTCGCGAGCCGCTGCAAATCTTCACCCAGTTCGATATCTTGTCGCGCGTATTCACGCAGTTGCAGTGTCAGCGGCTCGTCGACGGACAGCCGGCGCAACGCCGCGCGATCAGTGCGCACGGCGCTGCTCAAGACCTGGGCATCACGGCGATCGTCTTTGGCGCCGGCCGGCGAGAAGCGGTCACGGAAGCGATCGAGCTGCTTCGGATTGATGGCAAAGACGTGACAGCCGCGCTCAAGCAATGTCTCGACAATTGCGCCGCGCGGTGTCTCAATGGCGACCGCCACCGCAGCGGGATCACCACCAGATAAGCCCACTAACCAATCGGCCATTTCGCTGACGGCTACCCCCGTATGCTCCACGGTCCGTTCCGCGACGCGGTCACCCGTCGAATTCGTCACGCAGACCTGATGCGAGGTGTCTGCCCAATCAATCCCTCCGAAGATCGTGTATCGCTCCTCCACACACTCCACCTTTCTACGCGCTGGCGCCCCTGCCCCACACACTCCCTGTACTGGCGCTCGCGGCGCAGACTTCCCATTGGTCTTCGGGCACAGGAGCGTCACCGCGACGCACGTCCACGTCTGGCGCTGAACGCGCCGGGTTCCTCAGGCGTTCGCGGTGACGCGCCAACTCGTCGCCACATCGTAACCGTGCCCCTCACTCCGAGCCGGACGCATCGCCAGCGTCTCTGTGGGCGCCTCCGCGCCTCCGGCGCTCCGGCGCTCTGCTCTCGTCGTGACGCGGCTGCTGCTTGGTTTCGCGCAGGCCGCCGTAAAGCCACCAAATCGCGCTCAAAAGGGTACAGGGTTCCTCACGGCGGTTCACATGGGTTCGTCAGGGACGTTCCGTACAGTGGTTCCTCACGTGCGTTCGAGGAACGAAACTACGTGTCGAACCTATGAGAACGTTCGTACGCGAACGTACGTGACGAACCTTCGTGAACCTCCGTAAGGAACCCATGTAAGGAACCTACGTGAGGAACCTACGTGAGGAACCTCCGTTGCTGCCACTCACACAGGTTGCACGGCCGCAACGATCAGTTCGATGAGTTCCGGTGCGGAGAGTCGCTCGAGATCGAGCGACGGATCGGCGAGGTCGTAAGCTCGGATGATATTGCGCAAGTGCCAGTCGCGCAGGGCTCCGAGTTCGGCGCGCAACAGGTGTTCGCCTTTCGCGCCGACAGAAAAACGGATCGAGCACGGCGCGGTCGACTTCCGTCGGCGGTTCGCCGTGCGCGCCGACGACGACGGGTGAGGGCGCGGGAGCGTCGAAATACGGCTTCGGCACCTCGCGTACCGTGACCTTCAGGCGCGTGAGCGTACGCGCCATCGCTCCTTCGAGATACGTCATCGACAGTCCTTGCGCCCAGTACATGAGCGCGTCGCGATCCGGCTGCGTGGTCTCGCGCGGGGTGCGCCGTACGTCCGATCCATCGGCGGCAATGAATTCGATCCAGCCTTCCCAGAGGTGTCCGTTGGGCCGCCCGCACACTTGCGCCGAATACGGCACACCGTCGAGCAAGATTACGTCATCGATGACGCGCACGACCTGAGCCATTGGCGACTCCTGTGCGGCCCGCCGGTGCAAACGCAACGCCAACCAACAGTTCAACGTGCAAAGTTCAACGTCGAGATTCGCTACGCAAATCTCCTTGAACGCCTCGAGTCCCTTTGAACTCGAAAACTTACTTTGACGTTAAAACTTACTTTGAACTTTGAACTTTGAACTTTGAACTTTGAACTTCACAATGGCGGTATGTCTTCGAAGCGTTACCAGTTCAAGTTGATCGAAGCCGCCGACGCGGGCGAGCTCGAAACCCGGTTGCGCGAAGCGGGCGCGCAGCAGTGGTCAGCCGTCGGTTACGGTGTGTTGCCAGACGGGCAGCGCAGCGTGCTGATGGAGAGAAAGGTGAAGGCGCACCATCACGGGCATCGTCACCAGCCTCCTAGCCGTGATGGAGAAATGGCGAGAAGCGAGTAAGATGAGGACGCGCGCCCGTAGCTCAGCTGGATAGAGCATCTGGCTTCGAACCAGAGGGCCGGGGGTTCAAGTCCCTCCGGGCGCACCAAAACAAAGGTTCCTAACTCGTACGGTCCGGCGTTCCGAGATTATGGTTCCGGAAGTGCTTCATTTCCGGAGTTCAGCCAGTTTGGAGCGAACTTCAGAACTTCGAACTCCAAACGAGAGACCTCAAACCCTGGAACTTAAACCTTCCAAGCTCGAGCGCCGGAACCCGATTACGCCGCCGGTTCTGGCGGTCGCTCTTCCTCCCAGTCGTCGGCGACATCAGCCACTGGCGCGATGGTGCCGACGCACACCGGCACCATGACTTCGTCCGAACGAACGACGAGCGCGGGCGCGTCCTGCGCGCTCGGCTCTGCGACGCCGCTCACGATCAAGTAGGTCGCCACCGACGAATCCACCTCGTAAACATGACCCGGGTGGAACATCGAAAGGTCGATGCCGTCGATTCTGGCTGTGCGCGGTTGCAGGATTCGAATTCTCATACGCAGCCCCTGCTCTACTCGCTGTCCTCGATCTGCGCGCGCGCGCGTGTGGCCGCCATCTGCATCCGGTCGATCACGGCCTGCAGGTCGGCGAGGCGCTGAAACTGCAGGTCGAGGTCGCGGCGGTTCTGGCTGACCCGGCGATCCAACTCCTCCACGAGGCGCTCGAGACGTTTGAAATCCCGGCTCGATGCCGCGTCCCCTGTATGCCCATTGCCCTTCGAGGCAACGGTTGTGTTTGATTTCCCACCGCTTTTTCCGCTGGAAGGTTTGATTACCATCGGTCTTGTTGAGCCATAGCAAAGCGTGAGCCAGAACGTGCACGCGCGCACGGTAAATCTCGAACGCCGCCATTTCGCCGCGTGGCGCCCCGTCATCGAAAGCAACGCGATGAATCAGGAGGCACCAGGCTTGCAATGTCTTCATGTCGACGAATGGTCGAGAATGCGCTGCCAATTCCGACCGGGCGTTGCCCCATCTGTGACGCACGCGATGCCTACCTCGGGCATCGTGAGGACAGACGCGAGTATTTCGTCGAATGTGTGAATTGCGGCGTGTATAGCGCCAGCCGCAAAGCGTTCCGCCACTTCGAGTACTTGCGCTGGCGCGGGGAACCGGCCGGGCTGGACCGCCTTGATCAACTGGCAACTCGCCTCAAGGCCCGCCCTCCCGGTATCGTCGTCCGGCTCGACTACGACACGTGGCACGAACTGCTCGGTCCGTCTTCCGTGTAAATCGATCGCGATTTACACGCAGCCAGCCGTTCAGGAACCTACTTTGCTTTGGATATGCCGGAGGTAGCCAATGACGCTCCGCGATAAGTATGCGCACGCCATTCAGGTGGCAAAAGGATTCCGTATGCAAGGCTCGGCCGACGAACGCGATGGAAAGCTCTACTTTCAGGGAATCGTGAACAGCCAAGACGAGGCGAACCGCATATGGGACGCAATCAAGACCGTGCCTGACTGGAGGAACGACATCGTCGGGGACATCAAGGTGGCCCCGGGTGCTGCGGCGACGACCGCCGTGGACGTGAGCACCTACACGGTGAAAGCGGGCGACACGCTCAGCAAGATCGCGAAAGAGCACCTCGGAAACGCTAACGCCTACATGCAAATCTTCGAGGCCAACCGCGATCAGTTGACCGATCCCGATCTCATCAAACCGGGCCAGGTGCTCAAAATACCCGCGAAGGTGTAGGCGGAGGCCCGCCGATTCTTGATCACGAAAGGACGATCCTTATGCCAATCGATCCCGTTTACAACCCGTCGCTTCCTGCGAGCTCGATGGGCTCGTCGTCTTCTTCGCCCTCGGACATGCCGTCCTGGTCCACTTCCTCGACCGAGTCGCTCACGTCCTGGTCGTCGTTCGCGGCCGGCGCGTGTGCCGGTGCGTGCATCGGCGCGGCGCTGGCGTTGATGTACGCGCCGATGCGCGGCACCGAGCTGCGCTCGTCGCTGCGTCGCTACGCGAGCGACGGGAGCGAACGGCTCTCGCATCTGATTGACAACGGGCGTTCCATCGCTGAGGACGCGCTGCAGCGCGCAACGTCGGTGTTCGAACAGGGACGCCGGGCGTTCCGCACGAGCCGTAACTGGGCGTCGCGATCGCAGTCGTCTGCGCACCCGCTCACGGCGTCGGTTTCAGAGATCTCCGGAATCGATCGCGGTTTCGAAGAACCGCTGGGAGGGTAATGCTATGAGCGAGACATGGGCTGCAATGCTGGCGATCTCGATCGCCGTGCAGACGCTCGTACAGGTCGGCGTACTCGTCGGTCTGCTGATCGCTGTGCGCAGGATGACCGCGACCGTGGCAACGGCGCAGGAGAAGTTGGAAGGCTTCGTCGAAGATGCGCAGGCCAAGGTGAATCTGGTCGTCGGCGACGTTCGCGATGTGACGAGCAAGGTCAACGCGGTGGCCGGCTCGGTTCGCGATGGCGTCCAGCGCGTGGAAGATTCGCTTCGCTCGACGGGGCAGCGCGTCGCCGACGCCGGGCATCGTGTCGAGGAAACGGTCCGAAGCGCGAGCCAGCGCGTCGCCACGGCTGTCGATCAGGTGCCGCGTCCTGTGAAGCAGGGCGTGCCGGCAGCACTCGCGGTGATCACTGCCTATCGCACGTTCAGGCAGGTGCAGAACCGGATCCGGGAAAAGCAGGCTCGCGAAGCCATCGACGATATGTACGTCGCGAGCTGAGCGCTGGATTGACCTGGGTTGGGAGTGAATCCGCACGGCTTTCGGCTCTCAGCGCTCAGCGCGAGGCTGAAGCTGCAACATAGAAGCTGATCGCGTTAACCGCGCAGCCAACCCCGCTAGCTTGAAGAGGTCACGGGTCCCCCCGTGGCCCTTCAAACCGGCTCGATTCCTCGTCCGTTCGAAATCCTGACTACGAGCTCGGTCGGCTCGAGAGGCGTGCGTCGCATCTTGAATGACGCTGAGCGTCCGGTGCAGGCGGTGCCGACGCGATCGGCGGCATGCGAGAGATCACTGCTGGCACTGAGAACCGGCATTGCGACGTTGTCTGTGGCGTCCGCTCTGCAACCGCGATGCCCACGCCTGCCGTGGGCGGAATTACCGCTCGCGGAACTGTGCTGTCTGCATTGCGTGCTTCCCTTCCAGATCTGGGCACAGACGTTAGCTCATCAGACGCTCGCGCGATGTCGTGATCCCAGAACTACGCTGGCGAAAGCCCGCTGATGTGGCGCTCATCTTGCTATTTCCGCGTCGAATGGTCGAAGTTGTGCGCCGGTCGCAGATTGAAGACGCTGCGAGTGTACTCGCCGGCGGTGCGCTTGCTGGCGAAACACTCGTTCACACGGTCCTGCCGCCGCCATGCAACACACGGCGCGCTCGCTCGACAGCGATCTCGCGCGTTCAGGATCGTTCGTCACGTTGTTCCACGCGCAGCTTGACGGTAGTGGTGGTCAAGCGCAGGAGGCTGGCATAAGCGGTTCATGTCGATAACGGAGCACGGGAGCATCGGCGCAGCGGGTTTGCGGCAGCTTCGGCACGACCTGTTGAATCCGCTGAACGTCCTGCTCGGGATGATTACCGTCCTGCTCGACGGCGATCTCACCGATCGGCAGCGCACGTGCGTGCAGGCGTGTCGCAACGCCACCGAACGTCTGCTGAACATCGCACAGCATCTCGACGCCTATCAGGAGCACGAAAACATCGACGGGCCCGCGCAGCTCGCCGATCTGTGCTCGATCGCCGCCGCGCGAGTCGACAAACCGTTCGATCGGGAAACGCTGCTCGGCGTCATTCGACGGCTCACCGCCGGTTCGTCGCCGCGCATCCTGCTCGTGGATGACGCGCCCGACATTGCCGTTCTCGTGCAGGCGTATCTCAAAGGCACCAATGCGACACTCGACGTTGTCGCCGACGGCGAGCGTGCAGTCGCGCAAGCCTGCAGTCAACCGTACGATCTCGTATTGATGGATGTGGACTTGCCCGGCCTGGATGGCGCCACGGCCGCGCATTCCATTCGCGCCGCCGATCTCGCGCGCGGCGCGCGGCCGACGCCGGTGGTGGCTCTATCGGCGATCGGCAATGCCATCACACCACCGGAGGAAGAACCCGACGTCGTCGTGATCGACGATGAGGACACCGCGCCGCTCGTGCCCGCGTTTCTCGACAATCGACGCGAAGAGGTTGCGATGATGAGATCGTTGCTCGAGGAGGCAAACTTCGCGCGCATCCAGTCGATTGGCCACAAGCTCAAGGGAACCGGCAGAAGCTACGGCTTTGCCGCCATCAGCCGGATCGGCGGCGACATCGAGCGCGCGGCGCATCAGCACGACGCGGCCGCGATGGAGCGCCTGGTCAGCGAGCTCGACGCCTACCTTGCGAACGTCCAGGTCCGGATTCGTCCTGCGTCAGCGTAACCGCCGTCGGCAAAGCGGCAATCGCAAACAGCGGCTCGCGTTCGGCGATCGTGACCGGCCGGTTCAAATACACGAACAGTACTGACATCGTTGCGGCGTGGGTACGCGGCCCACACCGTGTTGAACACGTACGGAACGGTCGGGCCGTTCAGGACCATGTGCGCGAGGCCGCCGATGACCGCGGTGAGGCTCATTCTCCGCATCAGCGATGGAGGGAAGGGGTTCGTCATCCCAACCGCCAAGCTCCCAAATCGATCCCGCCGACACCCAGAGCCTGCCTGAGTCTGGCTACGGACTACCCATTATTCAGAGCGTCTTCCCAGCGGTCCGGGCCATTCGCGTCCACGGAGGGTTCGGTCTCGAGGTCGGTTTGCCGCTGCGCTAGCCCTTTCGGCAGTGGCGCTGCTGGCCTCCTCATTGCACCCTCCCCGCGTATATCCGGGTGAGCCGTTTCTTGACTCGTCCGTGAGAGGGCACTTAATTCATGTTCGGTCGTTGGAAGACTCTCGTCGCGGCGCTCTTTATCACGTGCGGATTGGTGTTGCCGGGCTGCGCCGCCAGCCCGGCCGCCCGGACGTACACTTCGTTCGTGCAGCATCCGACCGACCAATTGATCGCCGCCGCGGCTAGCGGCGACGCGCGCAAGGTCGAATCACTGCTCTCGAACGGCACTGCAATCGACAGCCGGAACAAGGATGGCGCAACGGCATTAATCGCGGCCGCGAGCGCCGGGCACGACGCGATTGTCTCGACGCTCCTCAGTCGCGGCGCCAACCCGACGCTCGCCAAACCGGATGGCTGGACCGCCGTGCATGCCGCGGCCCAAAGCGGCAGCGTGCCGTCAGTTCGTGCACTGGTCCAGGCGGGCGTGGATCCGGGCACGGCGACACGGGAGGGCTGCACACCGCTGATGGCTGCGGCCCGTGCGCGCCAGGTCGGGACCGTAAACCTACTGCTTGATTACGGCGTGGACCCGAACGCGACCGCCGCGAATGGATGGAACGCGCTGATCGCGGGCGTAGAGGCGAAGAGTGTGGAGGTCGTGGCGCCACTGCTTGCCAACCGCGCCGATCCCGCCAACACGAATGCCGAGGGATGGACACCGTTGATGCTCGCGGCTCGAACCAACCAGGCCGATGTCGTCCGCGAGCTGCTCGCAGGCGGGGCGGATCCGAATCAGCGAAACCCAGAAGGCTGGACCGCACTGCTCGCGGCCGCCGACGCGGGCAGCGAGGAGATCGTTCACGATCTCCTCGAGGACGATGCCGATATCGAGACGACGAGCGACGACGGTTGGACGCCGTTGCTCGTGGCTGCAGACCGCCGGCATCAACGTCTCATGCGCATGCTGCTCGAGCAAGGCGCCAAGCTCACCGCCGCGACATCTACGGTGGTGTATGCAGACGCAGCGGCGAATACGGAAGTGGAAGCGCCGGCGCAGCCGCCGATGCGTTAGCGCTCCGCGCCTCGGCCTAACCGGTGATCGGCTGCGGGTGTGAGAGGCGCTCGCGCTCGATCTCGAGCCGCGGGTTCACGAGCGCGCCGATTTCATCCAGAGCTCTCGCGAGCGCGGCGCCTACGGCGTCGCGCTCGTCCGCTGTTAGCGCGGTCAGCACGCTATGCATTTCGGTGGTGCGGCTGCGGAGGGCCAGCGTAGCGTGATAGAACTTCGAGTCGTCGAAGAATCGCTCGCGCACAATCTCCATCACGCCTCTCCCGCGTCCTTGGCTTCTGGCGCCGAGTCCTGAACCCCGTCCACGGCCGGCCTCGCGGAATCGACGGAGTCGCGCGGGCGGGGCTGCAGCTCGATTCCGGTTGCGGTTCGCACCACGGAAATCGACGCGCCCGCCGTGAGATCGCCGAACAGGAGCAGCTCCGACAGCGGCTTCTTGATGGTGCGCTCGATCAGACGGGCCATGGGACGCGCGCCGAACGCGCGGTCGAATCCGTGCTCGGCCAGCCACGCCCTGGCCTCGGGCTCGAGCTCGATGGTCAAACCGCGATCCAGGATCAATGCCCGCAGCTCGTCGACGTGCTTGTCCACGACCCGCGCGATCTCGAGGTTGCCGAGCGGTTTGAAATGAACAATCGCATCGAGACGGTTACGGAATTCGGGTGCGAAAACCTTTTCGATAATGCCAGTGGACTTGCCGCCTGTCCCTGGGTCACTGAAGCCGAGCTTGCGCCCGGACAGATCGCGTGCGCCGGCGTTGGTCGTCATGATCAAAATCACGTGACGGAAATCCGCCTTGCGCCCGTGGGTATCTGTGAGCGTCGCGTGATCCATCACCTGCAGCAGAATTGCAAACAAATCCGGATGCGCCTTCTCGATTTCATCGAGCAGCAGCACCGCATGTGGTGATTTGCGGACGGCGTCGATGAGCAATCCGCCCTCTTCGTAGCCCACGTAGCCCGGCGGCGCGCCGATCAGGCGCGACACGGTGTGCTTCTCCATGTATTCCGACATGTCGAAGCGCAGGAACTCCACCTTCAGCACGCGCGCGAGCTGGCGCGCGAGTTCCGTTTTGCCGACACCGGTTGGCCCGGTGAACAGGAAACTGCCGATCGTCTTGTCGGCCGAACGGAGACCGGATCGCGTGAGCTTGATCGCCGATGCGACTTCTTCGATCGCCGACTCCTGGCCGTAGATCACGAGTTTGAGCTCGTGCTCGAGGTTCTGCAACGCCCGCTTGTCGTCGTTGGAAACGGCCTGCACCGGGACGCGCGCCATCTTCGCGACGATGTGCTCGATTTCGGAGACGCCGATCACCGCGACGCGCTGCTCGGGGGGACGGAGTTTTTGCGCGGCGCCGGCTTCGTCGATCACGTCAATGGCTTTGTCCGGCAGGTGCAGGTCGCGCAGATGCCGAACGGAGAGCCGCACGGCCGCGAGAATTCCGTCATCGGAGTACGTCACGCCGTGATGCTTCGCGTAATGATCTTTGAGCCCCTGCACGATCGCGACGGTTTCCGATTCGCTCGGCTCCAGCACCTCGATCTTCTGAAAGCGCCGCGAGAGGGCGCGATCTTTGTCGAACGACACTTTGACGTCGGCGAACGTCGTGGAGCCGATGCAGCGCAGCGTACCTGAAGCCAGCGCCGGCTTCAGCAGATTGCCCGCGTCCATCGTCCCGCCCGACGCCGACCCGGCGCCGATGAGCGTGTGGATCTCGTCGATGAAGAGAATCGCGTTCTCTTCTTTTTCCAGACGCTGAAGCACCTGCTTGACGCGCTCTTCGAAATCACCGCGGTAGCGCGTGCCGGCGATCAGCGCGCCGAGATCGAGTGCGAACACCTTCGATCCGCGCAGCACCTCGGGGACTTCGGCGCGATGAATCTTCAGCGCCAAGCCCTCGGCCAAGGCGGTTTTGCCGACGCCCGGCTCGCCGACCAGCAACGGGTTGTTCTTGCGGCGCCGGCAAAGCACCTGCACCATGCGTTCGAGCTCCGCCTCGCGTCCGATCAACGGATCGATCTCGCCTTTGGCGGCGCGCGCAACGAGATTGGTCGCAAATGCTTCCAACGGATCGGCGGGTGAACCTTCCTCGCCGGGCTCCTGCTTGCGCGCCGGGCGCGGCTCCTGGGTCCCGTGCGAAATGACGCGCAGCAGCGTGAGGCGGTCAACGCCTTGTTTGCGGAGGAAATACGACGCCTGGCTGTCGTCTTCCTGCAGCAGGAACACGAGGAGCGAACCGCTGTCGACCTGCTGCGCGCTCGAGGATGCGGCGTGCACGACAGCGCGCTCGACGACACGGTCGAAGCCGATCGTCGATTCCGGCTTCACGGCTTTCTTGCCCGGCACCGGCGTGAACGCACGGTTCAACACGTCGTCGAGGTCGCGGCCGAGCTGCGCGAAATCGACGCCGCAGGTGTTGAGCAGATTACGCGCCTGCGGATCTTCGATCAGCGCGTAGAGCAGATGTTCGAGGCCGACGAGGTCATGGCGACGATCGGCAGCCAGCCGAAACGCGCGCCGGATGCTTTCGAGCGTCTCGGGCGCAAAGGGAACAGGTGTCCGGCTCATGCGCGTTGCTCCTCCGGCTCTGGCTCCATCGTGACAAGCAACGGATATTCGTGCTGCTCGGCGAGCCGTTTGG
>JBKPDL010000172.1:0-9803 GCA_046727855.1 Acidobacteriota bacterium | reverse complement strand
TAGACCGTTATGCGGCCACAGACGTGAATTTTGTACGCGTTGTGGACCCGCATAACGGTCTACGGCGCGCGGAGCGCGCCAAGCCAACAACAAGAACTAGCCAAGGGCCGCGGAGTTAGCCGGATATCAAGGGCAGGGCCTTGGCTAGTTCCCTGGAGGTGGTCAATGACGTTGCGCCGCGCGGTCTTTGCAGCCGTACTCCTCCTCACCCCCTCGTTGGCTCTAGGACAGCGCACCACGACGGGCACCGTCACAGGCCGCATTGTCGACTCCAACGGCGGCGTGTTGCCTGGCGTGACCGTAACGCTGAAAAGTCCAGAAGCGCTGGGGATGTTTACTGGTGTCACCGACAACGCAGGCATCTTTCGCGTCGCCAACTTGCCGCCGGCCACGTACGAAATTCGCGCGGAACTATCCGGATTTCAAAGCGTCGTGCGGCATGAGACCGTGCGCCTGGGGGCCGTGACGCAAGTCGATATCACGCTTGCGATTGGTTCGCTAACGGAAACCATTACCGTGCAGGCGGAAAGTCCTCTCGTCGACACCGAACGCGCGGGCCTGTCGGTGAACATCAACAACACCGCGTTGACCTCGGTGCCCGTGACGACGAATCGACGCTTTCAGGATGTCTGGCTGATGGTGCCGGGTGTGTATATCCGTCCCGACACGCAGGAGGCCAGCGGATCGGAACGGCGGACGAGCGTTGACGGCATGGACGTGACCGACCCCTTTGGTGGCGACATCTTCGCCGTCAACCTCAACTACGAAGCCATCCAGGACGTCGAGATCAAAGCGCTTGGCGCCGAGGCATCCGACGGCGCCAGCATGGTGGGGCAGTTCATGAACGTCGTCACCAAGAGCGGCGGCAACGATCTGCATGGCTCGTTCGCCTTCTTCGCCATTCCCAAGCGCTTCAACGACAGCAACGTCGAAGGCATTGCGCCGAACAACCGGCGCGACATTCAGCCGGACATGACGCTTGGCGGTCCCGTTCTGCGCGATCGCATCTGGTTCTTCGGCTCGTACCGGCGGATCCAGCAGGATCAGACGGTCAACAACGCGCCGGTCCCGCGCGAGCGGCGCGGTAACTTGTACTTCGTCAAGCTCACGGGACAGCTCAATCCTAATCACCGTTTGTCCTCGACTTTCCAGTACGACCTCACCACCGCAAAAAACGCCGTGATTCGCGGCACCGTGGAGCCGGGCCGCAACTTTGCCAACCTGTCCTCGGGCATCAGCAACGCGACGATGCAGATCTCGAGCCCGTCGGCGTTTGGGACGCGCATTACCGGTGGTCCGTTGGTAGGCGCGAACTACAACTGGGTGATGAGCAACACGCGTGTGTTCCAGTTCGTCACCAGCTGGATGATCAGCAAACCGTCGAACGCGGAGCCGAACGACGGCGATGCGCTCGGGCCGACGAAAATCATTCAAACCAACTCGGCGGGTAACATCGCGGGCAACTTGACGACGATTGCACAAGAGGGAAGCTTTGGCGCGATCGACAAGGCCGATCGATCGATGTTGTATCTTGCGCCCTCGATGACGTTTTACGTGAATCGTCTGGGCTCGCACGAGTTCCGCGGCGGCGCCGATCTCTATCCGTTCATTCGCAACGTCACGAGCAGCGACGTGCAACCCGTCGAGTATTACTTTCGCCCGCCTGGCACCACCGGCAACGCGGATGTTCTGTTCGAGCGGCGCACGCTCCGTAATTTCGCGGGCACCGGCGCCACGATCGAGAACGAGGCCTACGAGCGTCACTACGCGTTCTATTTTCAGGATCGCTGGAAGCCGACGCCGACGCTCTCCATCAAAGCCGGATTGCGGGTTGAAACCAACAGCATCTACACCAAGGATCGAGAAGCCGTTCTCGGTCCGCGTCTGCCGGCGAATTTCCCCACCAACACAGCGGACCGCGAGTTCCATCAAACGGTCAGCATGCCCAACGTCGGCATTGCGTGGGAGGCGGGAAAGCTTGGCGTGTTTCGCGCCACCGCGAATCGCAGCTACGAGTGGCTCGATCTTGGCGGCGGCGACGGCACGTCGCACGCGCCGTACGTGTTGACGACGGACGTGTTGCGCGCGAATCCGCGGACGATCGCGCCCACGCTCAATGAAACGCTGCCTGGCCAGTTTGCGCTCGGCGTCGCGTACGGAGACGAGAAGGACGGCAGCATTCACAACGGCCGCACCTACGTCAACGAGTTCAGCGGCGGGTGGGAACACTCGCTTCCCGGCACCAGCTCCCTGGGGGTCACGTTCCTGTGGCGGCGCAATTGGGACTACCAGAGCGGCGACGATCAGAACGTGTTCCGCGATCCGGTCACGGGCGCGTTCCTAGGCCGACCGTTCCCGGATTTCGATACGGTGCGCAACACCTACAATCCGAACTACACGTGGCAGCAGAACCGGTCGATTCAGTTTCTCTACACCAAAAACTTCGCCGGCCGGTGGGGTATCAACTCGAGCTACTGGTACATGATCTCCTCGCGCTATCGCACGCGCTGGAACCCGACCTCCGACACGTTGCAGTATCTCGGCTTCAGCCCCGCGGACGACCAGACCGATTGGACCAATCCACGCCACCATGGACGCGTGTCGTCCTTCGTGCGCTTGCCATTCGACACGATGTTCTCGGTGTTCTACTCGTACAGCCAGGGCCGCCGCTTCGATATCACCACGGGCGACTTCGCGCTCAACGCGACGGCGCCACGCATCGTGCTCTCGAACGGACGCGCGGTGTCGGATCCCTTCTTCAACCCGATGTATTCACGGGCGCGACGACGCGACATCGACATGCTGGCGTCGGACAACGCGCACCTGGTCAACCTGCGAATCCAGAAAACGTTCGATCTGCCGCATGGGACGCGTGTCGAGTTGAGCGGCGACATCTTCAACTTGTTCAATAGCGACGCATCACAGGCGTTTTTGTCAACCGACGATCGCGCGTCGAATTTCGGCGTGCGCGACAGTTACGTGGGCGCAAGAGTTGGTCAGATAGGGGCACGCATAGTGTTCTGACTTCTGAGATCCGAATTTGGAGACTTCGCGAGTTGGAGATTTGGAGTGGCGTGCGCGAACGTGGCCAACCTGTTCCTGGTGCGATCGGAAGCAAGGCAGCGTGAGGTTGCCGTCCGCCGCGCGCTCGGCGCGGGACGATCGCGGATGGCGAGCTACTTTCTTTCTGAGAGCTTGTTGTTGTCCGCGATCGGCGGTGCGTTTGGCCTCGCGCTCGCATGGGGAGCGTTACGCCTCGTCGTGTGGTTTGGGCCAGCGAACCTCCCTCGGCTGAGCGAGATTCGCCTCGATGCGGTTGCGTTGATGTTTACGCTCGTGCTGAGCGGTGTCACCGCGCTTACATTCGGAGCCATTCCACTTTGGCGCGGCGACTCGCTGCCTGCGTCGCTGCATGAATCCGGGCGCGGCAACACCTCCAGCCGGCGGCGTCATCGTGCGCGGCACCTGCTCATGGCGGCGCGGATCGCGCTCGCAATGGTCCTCCTCGTCGCGTCGGGACTGATGCTGCGAAGCTTTCAGAAGTTGCGCGCCGTCGATCCGGGATTCAATGCCGATTCGACATTGACGTTCAGTATCGGACTGCCGGTTCGCGAGTACCCGACGCTCGACCAGGTGGTTGCCGGGCATCACACCATCATCGATGCGCTCGCCGGCTTGCCCGGAGTAACGGAGGTCGCTGGCACGACCTGTCTGCCGCTGTCGGGTGGCTGCAGTGGCAATACGGTTCGCGTCGAGGGGCGAGCCTACCGACCGTCGCAGCTTGCGCCTGCCATCGCACTCTTTCGTGCAGTCACGGGGGGCTATTTCGACACCATAGACATCCGCATCATGCGTGGTCGCGGCATCGATCGCGGTGACGTCGATCGGCGTGAGCGGGTCGTGGTCGTCAACGAGACGTTCGTGCAGCGCTTTTTCCCTGATGAGGATCCGATCGGCCGCCGTGTCGCATCCAACCGGCCGCCGCCAAAACCTGGCGCTCCGGCGGATCTCACCTGGTTGACTATCGTCGGCGTGGTCGCGAACACACCGATTCGCACGCTTACCGAAGCGCCAGTTCCGCAGCTGTTTATGCCGCTGTCATTGGCAAACGGGCCCGAGATCCCGCGCGCGTCGGCGATTGGCCCCGAAGCCTCGGTCGTGAGCTATGTGGTCCACACCGCGACGCCGCCGCTCGACCTCTTTCCATCCGCGCGACGCGCGATCGGCGCACTCAATCCGAACCTCGCCATCGCTCAGGTGGATACGCTGGAGAATTCGCTGAATCGCGCGTCGGCGCAGATGGCGTTCACCATGGTGCTGCTCGCGATTGCATCCGTCATTGCACTCACGCTCGGTGTCGTTGGCATCTACGGCGTCACCTCCTACATCGTAAGCCAGCGTACGAACGAAATCGGCGTGCGTCTTGCGCTCGGCGCGGAGCCGGCGAGCGTCAGCGCTCAACTCGTTCGTCAAGGAGGTGTGGTCGCCGCAGTTGGCATTGCGGTTGGCCTGGCTGCTGCATTTGCGGGTGGGCGGCTGATCGAATCGCTGCTCTACACCGTGAGTCCACGCGATCCCAGCGTGTTTGCCCTCACGACGGTCGCCCTGCTCGCAGTCGCGTTGCTCGCATGTTGGCTGCCGGCTCGACGAGCCGCGCGGCTGAATCCAATCGACGCGTTGCGTATCGAGTAAGGCGAACGTAGACGTCGCCGATCGGCATCGCCGGGCTAACATGGCGTCCACACTCGCTGTGGCCGTTCCCGTGCGTTTCCGTTTCGCCGAATTCGTCCTTTCACCGCGCCAGCGTGTCCTCTCGCGCAGTGGCGCGGCGATCCCGCTCATTCCGCGCTACTTCGACCTCCTTCTGCTCCTCGTCAGCCGGCGTCACGAGGCGGTGTCGAAGCAGACCATCTTCGATCACGTGTGGAGGGATGTCGTGGTGTCTGACGGCGCGCTCTCGCAAGCGGTGCGCACGTTGCGGCGCACGCTCGGCGACGACTCACGCGAGCCGCGCTTTATTCGCACCGTGTCGCGGCACGGCTATCAGTTTGTGTGGCCCGACGTTATCGAGGAGACAGACGACGGCCACGTTACGGCTGTGCAATCGCCAGCTGTGTCGCACCAAAGCGCCGAGATCGACTCGTTGGTCGATCGTCTTATCGCGGTTTCGGCAGCTGACAATGCCTCGCAAGACGAGGCGCGCGACATTGCCGAGCGCTTGCACATGATTGGCACCAGAGAAGCGATGGCGCGCATTACCTCGCATCCCCACCATGCGGCGGCCGTTGCGATGATGCGTGACGCGCGATGGAGTGTGCCGGACGCCGGCGCGGTGCCGTTGCTGCGGGATGCCGAAGCGGTTCCAGCAATTGCCGCTGTGGTGCGGCTCCGAATCGCCGCAGTCAAGCAGACGATTGCGCGGCGCTGGGCGAGCGCCGCTGCGTCGGGCGCTCTTGGCGGCGCCCTCGCCGGCATTTGTGGCGGCATCGCGCTTACCATGTCGCCGGCGTCTGCTGCCAGGCCGCAAGCGGCACTCGCCCTCGCGGCTATTGGCGCCCTCGCCGGCAGTGTGGGGGCGGGCGGCATTGCCGCCGGTCTCGCCGCCGCGGAAGTGTTGTCTCGCGCGCACCGCGGCGTTGCACTCGTGATGTTTGGTGCGCTCTTCGGCTCCGCAACGGCTGGCGTGGCGGACGTCATCTTCCGCGCATTGCTCGACAGCCTGTTTGGCTTTCATCTGTTTCACGCGAGCAGCGCGATTGACGGTCTCGTGATCGGAGCGGCCGCGGGAGTCGGTTACGCCTTGACGACCTCGCAGCCGCCGGGTGGAGGAATTGCAGGGCCGCGGGGACGGCGGCGCCTGACCACGGTCATCGTGGTCGGCATTTGTTGCGCCGCGGGCGCTGTTGCCCTGGCGTTGGCGGGCCGCCCTTTGATCGGCGGCCTGGTTCACGACGTTGCACGGGCATCCCGCAACGCGCAGCTCGTCCTCGCTCCGCTCGGTCACCTTATCGGCGAGCCCGATTTCGGTCCGATCAGCCGCGTGCTGTTGAGCGCCTTCGAGGGTGGCACCTTCGGCTGCTCGCTCGCATGGGGC
This sequence comes from Acidobacteriota bacterium, assembly GCA_046727855.1. GTDB lineage: Bacteria > Acidobacteriota > Vicinamibacteria > Vicinamibacterales > UBA2999 > DASPWV01. The sequence goes on along the minus strand of JBKPDL010000172.1, from coordinate 3,709 downwards.
TTCACACGACGATCGGCCAGGTCGCGGGCGTAAGTGATTACCGGAAATCAGCAGCCTGTGAACGAATGCTCACCTTTCGCTCACGACTCGCCAGTGCGGCGCGTCGCATGCTTTGCGTCTGGAACAGGGAGCACACCAATGCCAGGCGCATATACCGAAGCCACTGACGTGTGGAGCATCGTCCGTCAGGTGGTGATTACGTTCGAAACCTGCAAGCCCGTCGAGTTTGTCGACCTCACGCCGCGGCTGGCCGACGTTGTGACCGATTCAGGCCTGATCGAAGGCGCGCTCATCGTGCAGAGCCGCCACACAACAGCCGGACTGATGATCAACGAGAACGAAGCGTTGCTGCTGGCGGACCTCGAAGCGATGTTCGAGCGGGTCGCACCGGTCACTGTGACCTACGCACACGATGACTTCAGCCGGCGTGCTCACGTGGCGGGGCCGCGCGAACGCGTCAACGGCCACGCGCACTGCCGTGCCGCGCTGCTGCGCACGTCCGAGTACTTGTCGGTCACGGCAGGTGCCCTCAATCTCGGCCGTTGGCAGCATGTGTTTTTCGTCGATTTCGACGGCGGTCAGCTGCGTCAAATCGGTTTGACGCTGCTCGGGCAGGGAACGCATCCGTTGCATCGTCTGGTCTAACCCCTCAATTCACCTGCGTTGCGAATGGTGGCATCGAGCTGATCCGAGTAAACGGGCGGAAACAGGCGGCTTTCACGCGGCTTGCGCCATTGGCCCTCCTCTCGCGTGAGCTCAGGGGTTTAAGCCGTACGCAGTTAGCACTGGAATGCGCGTCCGGACTTACCTAAAATTTGCAGGATCCCCTTCATCGAAGGACCGGAGACCAACATGACCGACACGTCGCGCCTCGGCGTCTCGAGACGGAACTTCATCAAAGGCGTGATTGCGGCCGGCGCCGCCGCCTCGTCTGTCGGCTACTTGATGCGGGCCACACCGCTCAGTGGTCAGAACGCGGGCAGCATCATCGGCGGCGTTGAACGGCTCATCACGCTGAACGTCAATGGTCAGGACCGGCGAGTGGACGTCATGCCTCAGGAAACGCTGGCGATGACGTTGCGCTACAAGTTAGGACTCACCGGCACAAAAATCGGTTGCGATCGCTCGGAGTGCGGTGCGTGCACCGTGCTGGTTGACGGCGTGCCGCGATACTCATGCTCTGTTCTCACGCATACCGTGCGCAAGAAACAGATCGTCAGCATCGAAGGTCTGGCTGCTCGCGACGGCACGCTCCATCCTGTGCAGCAAGGTGTCGTTGAACAGCAGGGATTCCAGTGCGCGTTCTGCATGCCGGGATTTGTGATGGCAGCAGTCGGCTTCCTCAAGACCAACTCCAATCCGACCCGCGAACAACTCGCGCATGGCATCTCGGGCAATCTTTGCCGCTGTCAGGACTACGACAAGATTCTCACCGCGTTGATGCGCGGCGCCGAACTGATGCGAGGAGGACAGTCGTGGCAAACAAGCTAGTCGGCCAGAATTACACGACGCCCGACCTGGTTGCGAAAGTCACCGGCCGCGCGAAGTACGCCGAGGACTTCCGCGCCGACGGGATGCTGTTTGCCAAGCTGCTCCTGAGCCCGCGTCCGCACGCGCGCGTGCTGCGCATCGACACGAGCGCGGCGGAGGCGATGCCGGGTGTCAAAGCCATCCTCACCGTCGACGATCTCCCGGCGGTCGTCGAAGGCGCGAACCTTGGTGAAGGCATCATCGCGAGCTCGTTGAGCGAACGCGGCTTGACCATGGAGCCGCTGTATGTCGGCGAGCCGATTCTCGCGGTTGCGGCGGTTGACGAGTTGACCGCGGCCGACGCGATCGAGCGTATCGAGATCGATTACGAGCCGCTGCCGTTTGTCGTCGATCCGATCGAATCGCTGCGGCCTGGCGGTCCCAACGCCCGCACCCAGGGCAACGTGTGGGTCAGGCCGCAACCTGTGCCGCCGACGCCGGGCCAGCCGCCGGCGCCTGCGCGGCCGAAAGTAGAGGAATGGAAATGGACGGCCGAAGACTTTGCCGCCGCGAGCGCCGGCCAGCTTCCGATGGGTAAGGCCCCGGACGAGTGGAAAGCCGGCGACGTCGACGCTGCCCTCGCGCAGGCAGATCTGGTTCTTGACGAAACCTACGTTGGCGCCAATACCAGTCATCAGCCGCTCGAAACGCGGAGCGCGATGGCCTACTGGCAAAACGGCAAGCTGTACATGCACTGCTCGACGCAGAGCACCATGCGGACGATCAACGCGGTGGCGCGCTGGGTCGGCATTGAACCGAAAGACGTGGTGATCATCAGCGAGTACACCGGTGGCGGATTCGGCAGCAAGGGATCCGGATACGTGTTTACCGTCATCCCGGCGCTGCTCTCGAAGAAGGCCGGCGCGCCCGTGATGATGCGCATCACGCGGGACGACGAGCAATGGATCGGCCGCGCGCGTCCGGCGCTGCACTCGCGGCTCAAAGTCGGCTTCCGCAAGGATGGCCGCATCCTCGCGATCGACGGCCTCGCCATCGTCGACAACGGTCCGTACGACGTCGTCGGCGACGCACGTTCGGCCGGCGATCACATCTCGCTTTCGTATCAGCCGACGGCGATGCGCTGGCGCAGCGTGTCGGTTCTCACCAACACGCCGCCGCGAGGCGCGCAACGTGCGCCCGGCGGCATGCAGGGCAATGCCTTGATGGCGCCGATTCTCGCGAAGGCGGCGCGCAAGCTGGGCATCGACGAAGTCGCCATTCACCGGATCAACGCTCCCGAAGGCAAGGCGAAGTTCGGCGCGCTCAACGCGCAGGGCCAGCAGAACTATGTAACCAGCGCGTTTGTCAAGCAGGCGCTCGACAGAGGCGCGGAGCTGTTTCGCTGGGAAGAGCGGAAGGCGCGAAGCGGTCAGCGTAACGGCTCGAAGGTGCGCGGCGTTGGATGTGCCGTAAGCGCGTACTCGGCCGGTTCGATGGGGTTCGATGGTTTGATCGTCGTCAAGCCCGACGGCCGCCTCGCGATTCAGTCGGGCATCGGCAATCTCGGCACCGAGTCGGTGTTCGATTGTCATCGCATCTCGGCGGAGCTCGTGGGCGTCCCCTGGGAGAAATGCGATGTCACGTGGGGCAACACCGCCAAGGCGTTGCCGTCCACGTGCAGCCAAGGCGGCAGCCAGACCACGCACGCGATGACGAGAGCGGCGCATGCAGCGGGCATGGACGCGCGCACGAAGCTGCAGGAGATCGCCGCGCAAACGCTGGGCGGGCGCCCCGACGATTACGAAGTGGCAGACGAGCGTGTGTTCCGCAAAGGCGGCGGGCGCGGAATGACCCTCGCCGACGCCGCTAAGCGCGCGATCGAGCTGGGCGGCAAGTACGACGGCCACGAGCTGCCGGACGACATCAATCCGTTCACAAAGACGTCGGCGAGCGCGCTTGCCGGACAAGGACTGATGGGCGTCGCGCGCGACAACTATGGACGCGACGGGTCGTCGAAATCGTACGTCGCCGGGTTTGCCGAAGTCGAAATTGACGTCGAAACCGGCGCCTACAAGGTGCTCGACTTCGTCGCGGTGGCCGACGTTGGTACCGTCATTCATCCGCGCAGCCTCGGCGGTCAGATCTGCGGCGGGGTCATGCTCGGCCTCGGCCACGCGATCGGACAGAAGTGGGTGTACGACCAGCAGTACGGAACGCCGGTGGCGAGGCGCTTTTATCA
>JBKPDL010000171.1:0-10069 GCA_046727855.1 Acidobacteriota bacterium | reverse complement strand
TTTGCGGAGCTGGGAGCGGGCCTCGCCTGGGCGACCGAACCGGTGCCACCGAACGGAACCGCGCGCAACTACGTGTTGATGGCGGGTGGAGGCGTTGAGGTTCCGTTCAAACGCGCGCATCTCGCGGCCGGCATGCGCTGGCTGCATCTATCCAACAACGGACGGGAAGGCCGCGCGCGCAATCCCGACATTCAGTCGCTGGGCGGTATTGCGGGAATCGGTTGGCATTGGTGAAACCGGCGAGCTGTTATAACGTCAAATGAGTGCCATGTTTTCCAATCTATTCAGGCTGAAGCTTCCAACTCGTGAGCAAGCCCTCAAGGGCCGCGCGCAACCATTGCGCGTATCCGCGATCCACGTAGCCAACGGTGCGCCGATCGAACCGCAGGACAGCCATCTTCGCCAGGCGATGTTCGCCCTCGGATGCTTCTGGGGCGCTGAGCGGATGTTCTGGCAGACACCCGGCGTCGTGAGCACCTCCGTCGGCTACGCCGGCGGGTTTACGCCGAACCCGACGTACGAAGAGGTGTGCACCGGCGGCACCGGCCACGCCGAAGTCGTGCGCGTGTTCTTCGATCCGGCAAAAATCAGCTACGACGATCTGTTGCGTGTCTTTTGGGAAGGCCACGATCCGACCCAGGGGATGCGGCAGGGCGGCGACGTCGGCACGCAGTATCGTTCGGCGATCTATTACTACGACGACGAGCAACGCAAGGCGGCGGAAGCATCACGCCAGATGTATCAGCGTGAGTTGAACAACGCGGGATACGGCGCGATCACAACCGAAATTGCGCCGGCGCCCACGTTCTACTTTGCCGAGGATTATCACCAGCAGTATCTGGAGAAGAATCCGGACGGGTACTGCGGCCATGGCGGGACTGGAGTGAGCTGTCCCGTGGGTGTCGCGAAACATGCAGGCGTATCACGCAACATGTAGGGAATATCACGAAACATGTAGGGGCGGACCTTTAGGTCCGCCCGCATACCTTGTTCGCGAACCTAAAGGTTGGCGCTACTTCGACGAGGCGAACGGTTCTTCTCCCAACCATTTGTGCGGCGCCGGATACGGGCGCCGCTTCAACCCGAAGCGTCGAATCGCGTGGTGCTCGATATGCGCCATCGCTTCTGACACCGTGTCGGTCACCAGGAACAGATCGAGATCCGTGGGCGCAACCGTACCCACCCCCACCATCTCGCGCAGCAGGTCCAAAAACGGTTTCCAGTAGGTGCTGCCCATGAGAACGACAGGGAACTGAAGGATCTTGCCCGTTTGAATCAGCGTCAGTGCCTCGGCGAGCTCGTCGAGCGTGCCCAGTCCGCCCGGCAGCACCACGAATGCGTACGAGTATTTGAACAGCAGTACTTTGCGGACGAAGAAGTAATGACACGTGACGTAGCGATCGAGATAGGGATTCGGATACTGCTCGTGCGGCAGCTTCAAGTTGCAGCCGACCGAGCGTCCGCCGGCCTCGCGCGCGCCGCGATTGGCCGCCTCCATCACCCCGGGCCCGCCTCCGGTCATCACCGTAAAGCCTAGACCGGCGATCGCCGCGCCGACTTCGCGGCCGAGTTCGTAATACTGGTGACCCTCGGGAAAGCGGGCCGAACCAAACACGGTCACGCAGGGGCCGACGAAATGCAGTCCGCGAAAGCCGCGAATAAAATCGCGGACCGCACGAATCAGAATGACGAATTCGCGAGTGCGGGAGTGCGGCCCTTCGAGGAGGACGCGATCGGCGACTGATGGCGTGACGACCGGCGGTGGAGGCGGACCCTCAATCTTCTTTGGAGCCTCGGGCAGATCAGGTTGTGGTGGCGTGCTTGGTGGCGGCGCCGTGGGGATAGCCATCTAGAACCATCGTAAGACAAGGCTGGGCCGGCTGGGGCAGCGAAGGGGCTGGTGGGCAGGTGGAATTGGTGGGGAATTCCGCAGATTGTTTGTGAATCTGTGTAATTCCCTCCTGCCTACCTGCCCCCGACAGTCCAACCTGGCCCTAGCTCCAGACTCCGCGCTCGCGTCCCCAGGTTTCGATTTCGCGCATCGCTTGTTCTTTGCCCCAGCCGTACCGCTCCTGGAGTCGTCCTTCGAGCTTATCCATGGCACCATCAATGGTGTCGAGATCGTCGTCTGTCAGACGGCCCCATCGCATTTTGATGTCGCCTTTCAGTTGTTTCCACTGACCTTTGAAGACGTCTACATTCATCAGAACTCCTCCTGTATCAGTACGCGTCGTGGCGCTGGGAGAGCCGTCGTCGACGCAGCACGGAGCATGCCAGCACGATCTGCTCGTCCAGCCCATCTCTTGGTGTAAAGTCCTACCGATCTTGTCCAGCCAAACAACGACATGAGCGCAATACATGCCCTTGTGATGACCTTGATGCTCGCGGCGCAGCAAAGCGGTGTGAGCGGCGTTGTCGTGGATCAGAGCGGTGGCGCCGTGGCCGGAGCCACGGTGATTCTCCGATCCGATTCAGGGACGGAAGAACAAACTGTCACCAGCCCCGATGGCCGGTTCAGACTCTCGAAACCCGCGGCTGCAGGGGCGACTTTGATCGTGCGTGCGGGCGGATTCGCTGAGAAACGGCAGCCGCTCTCCGATCTCGTGGACATCGAGATCGTGGTCGCGCCCGCCGCGCTGCTCGAGACCGTGACGGTGACACCGGCGCGCAACGAAGAGCTGCTCGGCAATATCCCCGCGAGCATCAATATTCTCGACAGCGCAGAGATCGCGAACTCGGCGGCAGTCGTCGCCGACGACGTGCTGCGGCGAGTTCCAACGTTCAGCCTGTTCCGACGGACGAGCAGCCTGTCGTCGCATCCGACGGCGCAGGGCGTCTCGCTGCGCGGCATCGGCCCGAGCGGCGTAAGCCGCACGCTTGTTCTCGTCGACGGCACGCCGTTCAACGATCCGTTCGGCGGCTGGGTCTACTGGACACGGGTGCCGATGACCGCCGTCGATCGCATCGAGGTCGTGGACGGATCGAGCTCGAGTCTGTACGGTAACTACGCGATGGGCGGCGTCATCAACATCGTCGGCAATCGGCCGGCGCGGCGGACCGCCGAATTCAGCGCGCAGTACGGCAATCGCGATAGTCCGAAGATGGACTTCTTTGCCAGCGATGTCTGGGGCCGGCTTGGCGCGTCCGTCGAAGGAAGCCTTTTCGATACCGAAGGCTTTCCGATCGTCAGGGAAGACGAGCGCCGGCCATCGCCTGTGAATCCCGGTCCTGGTGTCGACACGCAGGCGGCGGTCAACTTCCGCAACGTGAGCGGAAAGGTCGATTACACGCCCACCAATCGCCTGAATGTGTTTTTCCGCGCCGGATACTTCAGGGAAGAACGCGACAACGGAAAGGCGAGCACGATCGACGGTACTCCGGAAGCCAACGACACGCGGTGGACGTCGGCGAGTGGCGGCGTGCGCGCGCAGTTGCCGGATCAAAGTGATTTGCAGGCGCGCGTGTTTACCGATTTCGAAACCTTCCGCAGCAACTTCCTCGCGGTGCCGGCTGCGAACCCGCCCCGCAGCATCGGGCGGATGACGCTCAACCAGCGCGTGCCCACCACGAGCGTGGGCGGCATGGCGCAGTGGTCGCGCGCGTTCGGCCTGCGCCACTACTTCAGTGCCGGCGGGGACTTCCGTTGGGTCGATGGCGATAGCGAGGAAGACGCGCTGGACCCGGTGCGCGGACAAACGGTGACGCTGCACCGCGTTTCTGGAGGTACTCAGCGCAGCATTTCCGCGTTTCTCCAGGATGTCTTCACGCCGACCAGTCAGCTTGTGCTCACAGTCAGCGCGCGAGTGGACAGTTGGCGCAATTACGACGCGCACAACCTCGAAACCAACGTGCCTTCCGGTACACCTGGGCCTGGGAATCGCCCGACGATCCCGGATACCGAAGACACTGTTGCAAGTCCGCGATTCGCCGCGCTGTATCACATCAGCGACCGCGTCACGGCGTGGGGCAACATCAGCTGGGGCTTCCGCGCGCCCACCCTCAACGAGCTCTATCGGCAATTCCGCGTCGGTGCGATTCTCACGCTTGCCAACGATCAACTCGGCCCCGAGCGGCTCGTCGGCGGCGAATTGGGGTTGCGTGTCGAGCCGATCCGCAACCTTACGCTGCGTTCAACCTGGTACGACAACCGCGTCGAAAACCCCGTGTCGAACGTGACGCGTACCGATCTCGTGAACACGCTGCAGCGGCAGAATCTCGGTCGCACGCGCGTCTGGGGCCTGCAGAACGACGTCGAGTACCGCTTCGCGTCAGATTGGCGTGTGAATGCGGGATATCTCTTCAACCAGGCCAAGGTGACGGAGTTCGCAGCGAATCCGGATCTCGTCGGCAAGTTTTTGCCGCAGGTGCCGGAGCATCGAGGCTCGTTCCAGGTCTCCTACGCGAATCCGGACTGGGTCACCGCCGCGTTCGGCGTGCAGTTCATCGGCCGTCAGTTTGACGACGATACGAACACACGAGTCGTGCCCGGCGAAACGGCACCGGGATTGCCGGGGTACGCAACCGTGGAGTTCACCGTATCGCGCGCCCTCGTTCGCAACGTCGAAGTGTTCTTCGGGGTGCAGAATCTGTTCGACGAGGAATACATTGTCGGAACGCTGCCGACGACGATCGGATCGCCGCGGCTGGTGCATGGCGGAGTGCGGGTGCGTTTCGCGAAGTAGCTGGAGTTCGGCCAGGTCGGGCGGGCAGATGCGGAGGTAACGAGTCCGACCCATTCGGATCTCTCTCGCCACTAGACATCTCCTAAGGCTGAGGGCGTGAATATTGAAGCAAGTTTTCAAGTGCCTTGGAAGATGTCTAGGCCCCGCCGGAGGCGGGGCAAAACAACACTTATGGCAGTGAAGCGGAGCCTGTAGTGTTCTTGGCGGTTTGAGGCGGAGCTTCACTGCCCCACCTGCCAGACCCAGCCCACTGACCTAATTGACGAAGCGCCATGTCGTCTTGAATCCTGCCGGCAGTATCTGCTTCAGCAACGACGCGCGTACCATTTCCACCGGCATGCTGCCAGTCTGCATGATTGTGTCGTGGAATTCGCGGTTGGTCATCTTGCCTGTTTCGACCAGCTCCGCATGCAGGGCGCGAAACTGCAGCCCACCGATCATGTAGGCGAGCTGATAGAGCGGAGGATATGTGCCATTGAACGAGCGACGCACTTCCGCTTCCGCATTGGCGCGTTCGTGTCCGACGCGATCGACGAGGAAGTCGATGCACTGCTGCGGTGACCATTCACCCAGATGGAAACGCAGCGAGAAGATGATCCGCGCCTGGCGATGCATACGCCAGAAGAGCATTCCGACGCGATTTTCGGGCGTCTTGGCAAAGCCGTCGTCCCACAGCAGCATTTCCCAGTAGAGCGACCAGCCTTCGGTCCAGAACGGCGTGCCGAACGCGCGCCGGTGCGAGTTGTAGCGTGCCGTCATGAACTGCTGCAGGTGATGCCCGGGATTGAGCTCGTGGAACACCGTCGAGCGCGAGAAGTGGATGTTGTTCCCGCGCATGCTCATCATCTTGTCCTCGTGATCCATCGTGTCAGTGGGATAGGACACGATGATCTGCTCGCCGCCGAGGAAAAAGGGCGAAACCTTCTGGCGCTCCGGCGACATCATGATCATCCGCCAGTCCTCTTTCGCAAGCGGCGGAATCGTGATCAGGTCGCGCTTCTCCACGTAATCCTCAGCCTCGCGGGCGAGATCGCGCACCAGGTCGGTCTGTCTGCCGGGCTCGACGTGCAGCGTCTTGACTTTCTCCAGCGCCGCTTTCCAATTGTCGCCAAAGCCCATGTCGCGCGACGCCTTGAGCATCTCGCGATCGCACCAGGCAAATTCGCGCTCCGCGATTTTCAACAGCTCCTCGGGAGTATACGGAATGAACTCGGACTGCAGGTCTTCCACCAGCCCCGATCGGCCGATCGGATTGCCGACGATCGGCTCGTCGTCGCCTTCCTTGTAGCCGACCACGCGTTCACGCAGCGCCTTGGTGTACGCGGCCAGCGTCTTGTCTACCTTCGCATAGGGATTGGCCGTCCACCACGTGAACATCGGGTCGTACCCGGAGTAATAGCGCGACCAGTCCTGCAGGCTGGTCTTGTAGCTCGCGAGAATCTCGGCTGCGCGATAGGCATTGATCTTCCTGCCGCGTTCCACGTCGCCGACGGCCTCCGCCGCTTTCACCGAGTCGATCTGTTTGATCGACGCCTCGATGGCGTTGTTGATCTGATCGAGTGTCGCCGCGGCCTTCTCGGGCTGCATCGTCTCGAGCCGCGCGCGCGCCTCGAGCACATCGGTGATGGCTTTCGCAAACGGCAGTAGCGCTACCGTCTCGTCGACCCACTGCTGCTCCCGGCCGAGCAGGCGAAGTTCGTACTCGAGCCGCGAGCGCAGCAAAACATAATCGATGCGACCCTCGACGCTGAGCGACTCAAACGGCACGTTGGCCAGGTCCTGGTGCCATTCCTTGTAGAAACGGGTCAGTCGCGCGTAGCGCTCGGGCGAGTAGTCGACCCCGTAACGCCGCAAAAGGGAGTTGCGATCCGCGGAATACCGGTCGACCAATCCAGCCAACGGACTTGTGGGGGTGATGACTGTCTGGTTGTTGACCGTCTGAGCGGAAATGACAATACCAGACAGTAACGAAATTGTTAGCGAAAGATAACGCTTGAGCATGGCCGAAACCATAGTATCTTGACGCGGCAGCGCAAGCCTTTTGTCAACCTCGATCACATTTTCAGAAGTGTAAATCCTGGAATCGAACCGTCCCTCCTACGACGTTAGGACAGGAGCGGGCCGTATCTCGCAATAAGGGTCTCTGTGCGAAAGGACCTCCCTATGCCGGGACTTCGTCGGGGCGTCGTTGCGCTGGCGGTCGCTGTGGGTGCGGCCGGCGTGTCAATTCAGCTTTCGGCACAAAACGGGCCGGTTGCCGGACGGAATGTGAACCTCGTTGGTGGCCCGACGATGGTGACCATCAATCCGTTTGAACTGGTGGGCGACCCGTTTCGCGCGCAGCAGAACGAAGGCAGTTGCGGCGTGTCGGCGCGCGACTCGCAGCACATCATGTGCGGCGCGAACGACTACCGTTACGTGGATCTCGCCGGCATCGATGAGCTCAAAGTCGTCGGCGATGCGTGGGCGGGTGTCTTTCAATCGCAGGACGGCGGGCTCACCTGGGAGAGCCACATGCACCCCGGCTTCGCACTCGACGACCACATGGAGTCGCCGATCAAGGTGTTTCCTGCCGTCGCAGACCCGGTTGTCCGCATGGCGGCGGGCGGTGTTGGCTTCCTTAGCGGCATTGCGTTCGAGCGTGGCGAGAAGGGCAAGGGCGTCGTTTTCGTCTCGACGTGGATGGATTTGCTCGCGCGCGAAGGCGACACGCAGCCGTTCAAGCACGTACGCACGGCCCTGGTGGATGCCGGCAATGTCGCGCAATTCAACGACAAGCCGTGGATGACGCTCGGTGAGCCGATCAGCGGGCAAACCTGTACGCTCGATGTCCCCGTCGGTGATGGAACGACGATCCAGCAAACCGTACCGAAGACGCCGATTTACATGGTGTGGTCGACGTTTGTCGGTGGCGCCGGAAACGATTACACGCACATCTACTTCAGCCGCTCGATGGATTGCGGCGCGACGTTCTCACATGCCGTCAAGCTGAGCGAGGGCAACCGCAAAAATCAGGGTCCCCAAGTAGCCGTCCTCTCGGGCAACAACGTGGTCGTCGCATGGCGGCGAGGTGCCACAAAGAATGCTCCGGACGCGCTGATGGTTACGCAGTCCAGCAACGGTGGATCGTCGTTTTCGCACTCGTTCCCCGTGGCCGAGGGCCCAGCCAGCGCCGACGCCACCTCGACGTCCGAAGCATTCGTGGAGCGAACCAGCAGCGGGACGAAGTCGAATGTTTCGCCGCCATACGAGTACTGCCCGTTCGATCAGGGCACGACTCCGTACACATTCCGCACGACTGGATTCTCGACGTTGGCATCGGGCGGTGGAAGAGTGTTCATGTTCTGGGCACAGCGCGTGGGACAAATTGGCGGCTCCTGCGCCTCTGGCGTCGCGCGCATCGTCTACTCGAGTTCCGCAGACGGCCTGCAGTGGTCCGCGCCTGTGTTCGTGGACAATCAGCCCAATCTCGCGCACCAGATCATGCCGGCGGCCACGGTCGCCGGTGACAAGCTGCAAGTGATTTGGATCGATTTCCGCAATGACGCCTCGGGATTATTCGGACCCGCCGTTGAGGAAAAGACACTCGTCGATGCCGCGGCCGCCAATGTCCCGGGCGTGAAGCGCCACACCGCGGACATTCGCGGGGCACAGGCGCCGCTTGCGACGCTGGCGTTTGCGCCGTATCCGGTCTCTCAGTACATCGTCGGTGTCCCCGAAGGCTCGACCCAGAAAGTGCAGTTGCAACACAACCCGGTGAACGTGCGGATGTTCAGGAAGATGACCGTGCCGTTCATCAGCGACTATCTCGATGTCGTCGCGCCGGATTTTGTACCCGTGGATCCGGTTCAGTCGCCGGGCCTGTGGCTGCGGAACGCCGGACACCTTGGACTGACGCCTGCCTTTGCCGCCTGGACGGACCATCGCAACGTCAAGCTGTTTCCCAACGAAGACTATTCACAGTCCCGACCGTACACGCGTCCAAATCTGCCTGGTCTTGGTTCAGCGAGCTTTGCCGATCCGACGCAAACGGTACCTGCGTGTGTGCCGGGAGCCAACGAAACCTACACGGGTTCGAAGAACCAGGATCTCTACGGCGCCGCGATTCTGCCGCGTGGATGGTTTGCCGCCGCGGCGTGGAACAACAAGCCGCTCGGTTACACGACGTTGGAGGACGGAACGCAGATCCTGATGCAGCGCGCCTTTGCGGTTTTCGCCCGCAACATCACCGAGCAGCCCATGTCGTTCCAGATGACGATTGCGAACCAGCCTCTCGGCGGTCGCGCGTCATTCGATCAGTTCGCGCCGCTCACCCAGATCGGCATCGCTGTACCGGCGCACTCGATGCTGGCGCGCAGCGTCTTTGTCGAAGCGCCCAATCCGCGGGCCGCGGTGGCGGTGGACGTGTCGGAGGCGAACAACAGTAGCGAGAAGATGCGCGTCTGGCTCAATCCCGATCCGCGCGCGCCCGACTCGCTGTTGCGACCGGAATCGGTGCCTCCCACTGATCCCGAATTCGACATTCAGAACTTCGAGGTCTACGACGTCTCTCTGAGCTCGTCGCCGACGGTCACGAACACCGTGCTGACGCCGGGTCTCAACAACACCGGATGGCCGAGTCCCGAATGGGAAAACCCGGAATGGGAAAACCCGGAGTGGGAAAACCCCGAGTGGCAGAATCCCGAATGGCAAAACCCCGAGTGGCAAAACCCTGAGTGGCAGAACCCGGAATGGCAAAACCCTGAATGGCAGAATCCTGAGTGGGAAAACCCGGAATGGGAGAATGGCGCCCTCGACGGCGGTGATTACGCCACCAAAGAGATCAAGCAATTCCGGTGGCAGGTACGCAACGAGGGCAACACCACGGCCGCGTACAACACCAAAGTGGCGGTGCTCGACCCGACGGCGTTGCTCGAGTTCCAGATGGTCGTCTACAAGCTTTATACGTCGCCGGCGATCACGAGCTGCGAGCACAATCTGATCGGCCACACGCAGGTGTTGGCGAACATCTCGAGCCTGGATGTGTCGGTCGACAATTTCACGAACAGCGACTGGGAAAACACCAGCGCCGCTCACTATTCGCTTGCACCGGGCGAGACAGCCTTCGTCGTGCTGCAAAGCGTTGGCACCCGGCAGCAGCTGGCGCAGCTGGACCCGACAGAAGTCGTGCTTGGTGTGCAACCGCAGGCGGTCGACACCCAGGACGTCTACAACGGCGTCACTGAGCCGCCAGTGGAGGTCTCAGCGGCCGTGATTCTCACCACCGCCTTGCCCAACGGGTTGGCGGGCCGGCCGTACCCAACCACGACACTGCAGGCCTACGGTGGAACCACGCCGTATACCTGGAGCGCTGGGGCGACGTTGCCACCGGGATTGACGCTGAATTC
>JBKPDL010000170.1:0-30165 GCA_046727855.1 Acidobacteriota bacterium | reverse complement strand
CCGAGGCGCTGATCGCCGCACCCGAGCGGTTTCTGGCCTTTGCGGAACGGCATCGCGTCGCCGCCGTGGCATATCCGCTCGGCAAGGCGGCGGTCTCACAGTGGCTTGCGGGCGAGACAGACGAGCCTCAGCGTTGGCTCCGCGTTCGCGATCTTTTCACGCGGAAGCCGTTCACAATCGACGAGCCATGATCGGCCTTGCGCTTTCGGTGCTTGATACTACGCGGCGGCCAGCGCGCGTAGGCGGGAACAACGGACTGATGATTACACGTGGATTGCTCATATCCGTCATCGCTGCGCTTGTGTTGGCGCAGACGCCTCGCGTGCTCGCGCACGCCGCGCCATTCAGTTATCTCGATCTCGAGATTGGTGCTGATGCGATTGATGGAACGCTCGTCCTTCATGACTTCGACGTCGCACACGATTTAGGCATCGCGGATCCCAACCGATTGCACGATGCCGCGTTTGCCGCGGGCTACCGCGACATGCTCACGCGATTGATCGACTCACGCCTCGCGATCAGTGGTGACGGCGAGCGGCAGGCGATTCAGTGGATGGCCCTCGAGACGCTGGCCGAGCGGCAGAGCGTTCGGCTGACGCTCCGCATCGCGGCTCCGCCGCCTGCCGTGCTTCGGGTAGAGGCGCTCCTCTTTCCCTACGACCCTGTTCATCAGACCTTTGTGAACGTCTACGAGCAGGACACGCTCCGCCATCAGGCGATCATCAGCGTCGATCGACAGCGCCTGGATTACTACGCCGGATCGGTTCAGGGCACCTGGGCGGTGGTTCGCACGTTCGTCGCGGCCGGAATCGAACATATTCTGATTGGCCCGGACCATGTGCTCTTTCTCGTCGGTCTGCTGCTGCTCGGCGGCTCGCTCAAAAAGCTCGTGGCGATCGTGACGGCGTTCACGATCGGCCACAGCATCACACTGTCGCTCGCCGCACTCGACGTGTTCTCCCCGCCCGCGCGGATCATCGAGCCGGCGATCGCGCTGAGCATCGTGTTTGTGGGCGCCGACAACTTGCTCGTCCGTCGCGCTGCCGCGCCACGCGACATCCGCGCGCTGGTTGCGGGGGTCTTCGGCCTGGTACACGGTTTCGGGTTCGCCGCCGTATTGAAAGAGTTCGGGCTTCCGCGGTCGGCGCTGGGATGGTCGCTGTTCTCGTTTAACCTCGGCGTCGAAGTCGGCCAGCTCGGCATTGTGATTGTGGTCGCGTCGGCCCTCGCCGCGATTCGCAGACGCAACCCGCTGCTCGGCGAGCGGCTCGCGCTCGCGGGCTCAATCGTCGTCATACTCGCGGGCGGATATTGGTTTGTCCAACGGGTCTTTCTAACAGGAGGCGCGACGTGAAGCGAACGATCGTTTTGAGTCTCGTGATGTTGGCCGGCGTGGCCATTGCCGGCCTGGCGGCGCAACAACCGCCGCAGCAACAGGAGTTGCAGATCGAGAAAGTGAAAGACAACCTCTATGTGATCACGGGCAACGGCGGGAACACTGCGGCGTTCGTCGCCGCCGCCGGCGTGGTGCTCGTCGATACCAAACTGGCCAACAACGGGCAGAAAATCCTCGACAAGGTGAAAAGCGTCACCGACAAGCCGATCACGCACATCATCAACACCCACACACATGGAGATCATGTGGGCAGCAACGAATTCTTTCCGGCGAGCGTCGAGATCGTCGCGCAGGAAAACACAGCCGCCAACATGACCAAGATGAAGAACTTCGCCGAGCCGGCCACGAAACACGGGTTGCCGGACCGCACGTTCAAGGACAAAGAGAGCGTGCTGTCCGGAAAGGAGGCGATCGATCTCTATTACTTCGGCGCGGCGCACACCAACGGCGATGCGTTTGTGGTGTTTCGCGATCTCCGCGTGATGCACGCCGGCGACGTGTTCTCCGGTCCCAACTCGCCGATCATGGACGTCAACAACGGCGGCAGCGGCATCGCGTATCCGGAGACGCTCGCGAAGGCGGCCGCGGGGATCAAAAATATCGACACGGTGATTCCCGGTCACAGCGCAGTGACGACCTGGCAGGCCTTCGCGGATTACGGTCAGTTCATGCGCTCGTTCGTGACGTCGGTGTCAGCCGCGGCCAAGGCCGGCAAGACCTCCGATCAAGCGATTGCGGAATTCAAGCCGGATGCGAAGTTCGCCAGTTACGATCTGCAGCGCGCAAAGGCGAACGCCGAGTTGATTTTCAAGGAAATACAGAAATAACGCGATACACATGGCGACCGTGAAAGCCGAGGCGCCGGCACCGGCGCTGGACAAGGTCCGCGAGTACATCGATCGTCATTGCACGAAGCCGCTGACGGTCGAGCGGCTCGCGGATCTTGCGGGCCTTTCCACATTCCATTTCATTCGTGCATTCCGCGCGGCCTTCGGCGAAACGCCGCATCAATATCTGCGCGCGCGACGGCTGGATCGCGCAAAGGAATTGCTCGTGACCACTGCGTATCCCGTGACCGAGATCTGCGATCAGATCGGCTTTCAAAGCCTCGGATCGTTCAGCAGCCTGTTCCGTCGCCTCACCGGTGAACCACCCGCCCAGTACCGGGCCACGCGCAGGAAAAACGTCTACATCCCGACCTGCTTCATTCGCATGTACCGCGCGGAGTGAACGTAAAGAGCCCTGCGCCGTAGCTGCATTCGGTCACAAACGACCGTTTTCCGACGACACGTTGTCGCCGGATGTAACTAGCCAAGGGCCCTGCCCTTGGGCACGCCCTTTATACGCGCCGAGCAATTTTGAAGAAGCAGGGCGCGGTCGCGGCCGATATCGTCCTACCAGAGAGGAGGCACACCATGATCACCAGGATGTCGCACGTGACGCTGTTCGTGAACAACCAGGACGAAGCGAAGAACTTTTATGTGAACAAGCTTGGCTTTGAAGTCCGCACAGACCAGACGATGGACGGCGGTTTTCGCTGGCTAACGGTCGGTCCAAAGACGCAAAAGGACCTTGAAATCATCCTGATGGAGCCGAAGGCGGGTCCAATGTTCGACGAGGAGTCGGCTCAGGCCATTCGCCTGCTCCTCAAGAAGGGCGTGCTCGGCGCGGGCGCGTTCGAGGTCGACAATTGCCAAACGACCTACCAGGAGCTCAAGTCGAAAGGCGTGCAGTTTGCCAGCGCGCCGGAAGAACGTTTCTATGGTATTGAGGCCATCATGAAGGATGGAATGGGCAACTGGTTCAGCATGACACAACACAAGCCGGGCCACTAACGGCAGCGGTCTCGCGGCCGTGGGCGATCGTCGAACTGCTCCTCGCGATCGCCATCACGTGGGCGGGTCTCGCCGGCTACATTCCGTATTCAGCGACTCCGTATCTGCTCGCAGTCGCGGCTTTTTTTCTGTGGTGGCGCGGTCCGGGATGGCGCGCGATTGGCCTGCGGCGTCCGGCACATTGGCGTCGCACGCTGCTCGTCGCGGTCATCCTTGCGCTGTACCAGTTTCCCGGCACTTACCTCGTCGAACCATTGATCGCCCGGCTCACAACCGGCGTGTTGCCCGATGCCTCAGTATTCCGCTCGCTCGTCGGCAACGAGCAAGCACTGGTCTTCTGGCTCGTCATCTCCTGGACGCTGGCGGCGTTCATGGAGGAGATGGTGTATCGCGGCTGGTTGACAGCGCGGCTCGCCGAACTCTGGGGGTATTCACGCGCCGGTTGGATCATCGCGCTCATCGGATCGTCCGCTCTCTTCGGCCTCGCCCACTTGTACCAGGGACTATCGGGAGTTGTGGCAACTGGTGTGACGGGAATGCTCTTCGGCACTGCCTACCTCTTGAGCGGTCGCAACCTGTGGTGTGCCGTACTCGCTCACGGTCTCCTCGACACGCTCGGTTTCGTGATGATCTACCTGGGCGTGTATCCCGGCGTTTGATTGATGATGAAAACCAGATTGCTCGGCGCGCTCGCCGCTGTTGCCATCGCGGCGGCACCAACGACAAGTCCTCCTGCACTGGTGGACGCGGAACGCGGACGGCACCTGGCAGTTGATCTACGAAGTCACGACGCCACCGCCTCCGCCGCGGAAGTAAGTTCGCAGGCTTACTGCGATGCCCCCTTCACGAACGGCTTCAGCACCGCCGCGATGAACTGGTGCGTCGGCGTCGGCACCCCGGCTTCGCGACCGAGACGCACCATCGCGCCGTTCAGCCAGGGCAGCTCCAGCCGTTTCCCGCGCTCGAGATCTTCCAGCATCGATGACTTCGAATTCGCCGGCATATCGCCGACCATCGTCATGATCTCTTTCATGTACTGGTCGGGCAGCGCGACACCGCTCGCACGCGCAACCTGCAGCGATTCCTGCAACGCGGCTTTCATCATCGCAGTGAGATCGGGATCCTCTCGAATGACGCCGAGCGGCGAGCGCGTGACGGCCGTCATGCCGCTGAAGACGCTCAGGCGCGCGAACTTGCCCCAGAGATCGACGTCGATCCTGTCGCTGACGCGCGCTTGAAAGCCGGCGCGCAGGCACGACTCGGCAAACCGTTCCATTCGTCGGGAGCGGCGGCCGTCGAGCTCTCCGAAGATCAGCGTATCGAGCGCGGTGTGGCGGATCGTGCCGGGCTCCGAAATCACTGCAGCCACGTACGCGACGCCGCCCGCGACGTGCGCGCGCGGCACGTGGCGCGCCACCATGTCGACCGCCTCGACGCCGTTTTGCAGCGTGATGACTACGGTGTCCGGACCGATGAGCGGCGGCAGCATCGCGGCGGCGGCATCGACGTCGTACATCTTGACAGTGAAGAGCACGACGTCGGCGTGACCGATGGTTGCCGCGTCGCTCGTTGCATTGACGTGCGGCACGTGGGCGTCGCCCTTCGCGCTTTGAATGCGGAGCCCCTTCGTGCGCAGCGCGTCGAGCTGCGCGCCGCGCGCCACGAAGTGCACATCTTCCCCGCTCGCCGCAAGGCGTCCGCCGAAATAGCCGCCAACGCCGCCGGGGCCGATGACCACAATCTTCATCACGCTATGTCTTTGTCGTTGGGATCGATCTTGATCGCATCGAACGCGACGACCGGCTCGTCGCCCTGCACCACCGCGCTATGAACCGCCCCGCGTGGAATGTCGATCCAATCGCCGGCGCCGAGGAGCGCCACGTGGCCGCTGATCACGAGGCGGAACTTGCCCGAGACGACGGCGTCGACCTTGTCGACGCCGTGCGTGTGATCGGGAAAGACGGTGCCGGGCGGATAGACATAGCGTGCGACACGATACCCGAGCGCTTCGAGCTTTCGGCGCAGTGCGCGCTCGGAGAGCTCGCCGTCGAGCGCAGCGTTCCACCGGTGGATGGACATCAGGCCTGGAGAGCGGTGGCGCCGGGACCACGCTCGACCGGCATGCCGGGCACGCGGCCGGTTGCGAGCTCCTGATCGATCATCAACAGCCCGATCCCGCTGTTGCCGGCGAGACGAATGCGGCCGAGTACCGCGCGCGCGGCGGCTTCTTCTTCCATCTGCTCTCTCACGAACCACTGCAGCAGAATCACGGCGCCGCGATCTTTGGTCTTCTCAGCGAGCGCGTAAAGATTGTTGATCGAGCCCGTGACTTCCTGCTCGTTGCGCAGGACATGCTCGCAGAGCTCGAGGGCCGACGCCCAGGTGGAAGGCGGAGCGGCAATCGCCGGCAGCGTCACTTTCTGATCGCGCTCGACGAGGTGATCGATGATGCGCTGCGCGTGCTGCAGCTCGTCGGACGATTGCTGACGCATCCACTTCGCGAAGCCCGGTAAGTCGTGCTCCGCCAGCCAGATCGACATCGCAAGGTATTCGTGAGACGCGCGGAACTCCAGTTTGAGGTGCTCGTTCAGGCCAGACAGCAGGTCAGCGTTCATCCCCACAGATTACAACGATCTTCGTCTCGCGAGCTCGAACGCGACACCGCCGAGTGCAACGAACAACAGCGTGCCGGCCATGGCAAGCGGCGTCCGGCCGGTGCCGCCGAAATACACCGCGGCCGCCATCGCAGCGATAGCAAGAAGAAGAACGAAGAGGACAGCTGCAAGAGGAGGGCGTGACGCCACGCCTCGATCTTACCGTTGGCAGGTTGCTGAAAAACACCCCCGCAACGTGAAGACGAAATTCAAAATGCGAAAATGGAAAAAGAACCTGTTTCAGCAGTCTGCTGCGAGCCGATACGATCCGCCAACAGCGCGACGCTGAGCGCGTAGGTGTGCGCACAGTTGTAGCCAAGCAGCGCTTCGTAGTTGCTGTAGACGAGAAACGACCGCCGGCCGTTGTGAATCAGCGACGCGTTGCGATCGACCTTGGACAGCGCCGCGCCATTGAGCGTGCGGACACCAAGCTCGCTCCAGCGCGCGAGCGGCACGGCGTTGGTCATCTCTCGATGAGCACGGCAACCACTCGTGCGTAGACCGACTTTCTCGACCACCGGCAGCGCGCCAGTTGGGGGCAGCTTGACCTCACGCCCCCATGTCTGACCGTCGATCCACCCGTAGGCCTTCAGGTAGTTCGCAATCGACGCGAAGATGTCGCCTTCGGAATGCCAGATGTCGCGATCGCCGTCTCGATCGAAATCCTGCGCGTGCTTGAGATAACTCGACGGCATGAACTGGGTTTGGCCCATCGCCCCGGCCCACGAGCCTTGCAGTTGCGGCAGGCCGATATATCCGAGATCCACGATTTCGAGCGCGCTGAACAATTCACCCTTGAAGAACTCGCCGCGGCGGCCGTCCCACGCCAGCGTCGCCAGCGCCTGGATCGTCGGCCGCACACCTTGAAACCGTCCGTAGTTGGATTCGATTCCCCAAATCGCCACGAGGTACTTCGACTCGACGCCATACTCGGAGGCGACACGCCGCAGCAACGGGCGATGACTGGCCGCCATCTCGCGGCCGGTGCGGATGAACCGCTTGGTCAAGCGGCGATTCAAATATTCATCGAGCGAGAGGACGAGCTCGGCCTGGGAGCGATCGCGCTCGACCACAATCGGAAGGGGCTCCAGGCCGTTGAATGCGGCGTCGACAGTGGCCTGACGGATGCCGCGCTCGAGCGCTTCCTTGCGGACACCGTCAAGCCATGTGTCGAACTCCTGACGTGGGAGCTCGGTCGCGCCGGGAACGACAGGCGCGACACCGACGGCCTGAGGGCCTTCCGCAGGCAGCGACCTCGCTTCCGGCGCCCGCGCTTCGACGCGCACACCATGCGTGGGCATCCACGTCATGATGAGCACAGCGCCGGCCAGCAGAACCAGATGCGTACGACCGGACATTCGCGCCCTCAACCATAGTATCCGTGCAACGGTGACGCCAGACCTCGTCAAGCTGGTTGCCGAGGTGATATACGAGAGCCATGAGCCTGGTTATCGTCAACGGGGTCGCTGTTCGTGAGATCTTCCCTGGGATTCGTGCTCGGGTCGTGCACAGTGCCCGCACATCGCAGTCGTGGGTAGAGATTGATCCCGGCGCGAGTTTTCCCGAACATCAGCATCCACATGAACAGACGGTCAACGTGCTCGAAGGCGAGCTCGAGGTCACCGCCGGCGGCGTCACGCATCGCCTGACGCCGGGAACGGCCCTCGTGATCCCGCCAAATGTGCCGCACTCGGGCCGCGCGATCACCGCGTGCCGGGTCCTTGATGTCTTTGCGCCGACCCGCGACGATTACCGTTAGTCCGCAGATGGACGCAGATGGGTCGGGACGCAGATGCACGCAGATGGTTTTTGACGCAGATAGACGCAGATGGTTTTTGACGCAGATGGACGCAGACAACGTGGACGCAGATGGACGCAGATACTGGCACGCAGATGGACGCAGATAACGCGGATACGGTGAACGCAGATAAACGCAGATACGACGCAAATGAGTGTTTGCATCGTGTCGTGCCAGCAAGGCGAAGCTCGGCGCTCCGGCGGTCCGCAAGCTATGCGTTCAACAAGGTTCAAAACGACGTGCCTTGTCTAGCCTACAACGCGTTTCCAGCGCCGCCGTCCACCACGATCGCTTGGCCGCTGATGTAACTCGCCGCATCTGAGGCGAGGAACGCGACGAGGTTGGCGAGCTCCGCTGGGCGGCCCAAGCGGCCCAGCGGAATCGACGCCACTGAATCACGTCTGACCTCTTCGACTGGTCGTCCGAGCCGCGTCGCGTTGGCGGCATCGAGCTCATCGATCCGCTCGGTCTGAATGCGCCCCGGCGCAATCACGTTGACGAGAATGCCGAATGGCGCCAGCTCGCGCGCAATCGTTTTGGCCAGGCCCCAGACGCCTGCACGAAGCGCGTTCGAGAGCACGAGGTTCGGAATCGGCTGCTTGATTGAAGACGATGCGATGGTGAGGATGCGGCCGCCGCCCGCGCGCTTCATTTCGGGCACGGCGGCGTTGACGATGCGCACCAGGCTCAGAAGGTTCTGCTCGAACGCTTTCTGCCACTGTGCGTCTGTCATCGCCAGGAACTCGCCGGCGGGCGGGCCGCCCGCGTTGTGCACGACGATGTCGAGACCACCGTATTCGGCGCGGGCTGCGTCGACGAGCATCGCAGCTTCTTTCTCGCCGCTCACGTCGGCAGCGATAGCGCGTACGCGCACACCCGTGTCGTGCCGTATTGTCGTCGCCGCCTCGTTGATGCGCTGCTCGTCGCGGCTGCAGATCACGAGGTTGCAGCCCTCTTGTGCGAGCGCCCGCGCCGAGGCAAACCCGAGGCCACGGCTCGCCGCCATGACGAGCGCTCGTTTCCCCTTCAAGCCAAGATCCATGCGTTCTGCTCTCCGCGATGGAATGTAGCAGATAATCTCTGTGTGAAACGGCTCACCGCCCTTGTGCTCGCCGTCGGCTTCCTGGCGCAAGGAATCGGCCACACGCAGGAGCCCCTTTCCTCGGCTGATGTCGCCCGCTTTGACGCGGCGGTGCGCGAAGCGTTTTCCTTTCTCTATGCGCTTCCGAGCGACACCGCGGCGGCGCAGATGGGCACGTGGGTACTGGATTCGACAGCGACCACTGCCCCGTCTGAGCAGACCGGCGAGCGGCGAGTCGTGATCACGAGGCTGATCGACACTGGCCAGGATCTCAAGATGAAGGAGGTCGCCCGTGGTGGCGGGACGTCGCCGGCGCAGCTTGCTGCCGCGATGCAGGAGATGCAGCGGCTCGAAGGCAAGGTTTCTAAAGCAGAAGCCGACGCCGGACTCGAGATCGTGGTCGCGGCGAACAAACCTGAGACGTCACTGGGTGCTGTGGCGGACGACGCCGACCGGACGAAGCCTACGATTCCAGGAAGTCAGATTGCCGTGCGTGTGAAGGGCGCCTGGATGCGTGTCGAGGACAAAGAACTGCAGACAGACTACGAACGGTGGTCGCCCGCTACGCTGCTGGTGGGATTTGGCTCGTTCGCGGCACTCGAAACACGGCGTGACACGCCCAATGAAAGCGCCGCGACCTTTACGCTGCGCTCTCGGGCAAACGCGGGCGGTCACGCGATCCGCAGCATCACGGTCACCGCGCAAGGAAACGAGGAGCTGATCGAGCGCGTCGTGCACGAAGCAAAATGGTCCGCGCTCGCCGCGCTGCTCAATTGAATTTCTTCACGCGGTGTGTTACAGGCTTGAGTGAGCGCAAGTAGGCATAGATCGCCCGCAGATCGTCGTCTTCCATTCCCGCATACATCAGCCACGACATATACGTGTTTTCGCGTTGCTCCTGCGCGTTCAGCGCGCGCGGCTCCACGCCGCGCCAGGCGCGAAACTTGGCGAGAAAATCGTCTTCCGACCACGTACCGATTCCTGTGTCCGCATCAGGCGTGATATTGGCCGGCCGCACGATGCCCCCGGACGGCAGCTTCATGTCTGCGCCGCCGGAGAACTCACGTCCCGGTAGGGGTACGCCTCTGTCGTCGCTCGGCGTGTGACACTCGGCGCACACCGCGGCGTTGGTCATGTACTCGCCGTATGCCACCTTGTCGGTCTTAGCCGGCGCCGGTCGCAGCTGTGCCGGCTGCGGCATGGTTCGCACAATCAGCGGCAGCGGGAAAGGGAGCTGCCGCTCCGGCAAAGTGCGGCGGATTGGCTTCAAGGTACGCACGTACGCGACGAGGGCTTCGACATCCTCACGCGACAAGCGTGCGTATCGCGGATACGGCATGGTTGGGAACAACGGATCGCCTTCCGCGTTGACGCCGGCCGTGAACGCGCGAATGAGCTGCCCGTCGGTCCAGTCGCCGATTCCCTCGGGCGTGATGTTCTTGCTGTAAACGGCAAAGCCTGCTGATTCGTCGCCGAAGAACTCGCCGCCGGAACCGATCGTTTCAGGCTTCACCGGCGCGCCGTACTTCGTATAGTCACGAACAGCGTGACACACGGTGCAGCCGGTGACGTGTTCCGACAGATACTCGCCGCGCGCGATCTTTTCTGGCGTCGCTTGAACGGTAATGTTCTCGGCTGGCGGGATGTTCGGGTAGCGGGCATATAGGAACCCCACGCCCGCCACCGCGACAACAACGATCAGAACGATCAGGATCAGGACAACATTTATCAGCGTTCTCATTGCTGCGACGTGGTCGTGCGGCGCGCCGTCTTGGCTTTCTCAACCTTCGCGGCCACATCGGCCAGGAGCTTCTTCGCATCGTAGACGATGCCGTCTTTGACGACGAAATCGATTCCTCCGACACGTTCGGGCTTGTTGGTGGCGTCGTTGATGCGGAGTGTGCCTGTACCGTAGAGCACTTTGAAATTCTGCAGCGGGTTTTCTTTGATCATCACCAGATCGGCTTTGAGTCCGGGTCGGAGGATGCCGAAATCGATCGCCTTTCCTTTCGGCTCGTGCAGCGCCTCCGCGCCGAAAAGGGTCGCGGAGCGAATCACTTCGAGCGGATGGAAACCGGCTTCCTGAAGCATCTCGAACTCGTTGATGTAGCCGAAGCCGTAGGTCTGATAGATAAAGCCCGAATCGGATCCTGTAGTGACCCGTCCGCCCGCGTTCTTGTAGTCGTTGACGAACGACATCCACACGCGGTAAAAGTTGCGCCACGCGATTTCGTCCTCGGTGGTCCAGTCGAACCAGTACGATCCGTGCGCCAGGCGATTCGGCTGATAGAAGTCCCACAGCGACGGAAGCGTGTACTTCTCGTGCCAGTCGGCGTTGCGCATGCGCATGACGTCGCGGCTCGCCGAATAGATCGTCATCGTGGGATCGAGAATGAACCGCCGATCCACCCACTCCTTGATCAACGCACTCCACTGATCGCTGCCGCGCGGATGAATCTTGTCCCAGAGTCGAGCGACCTGGCCGAAGCGGTGCTGCTCGTCGCTTGAATTCTGATTCGGCGGATACGCCTGAATGCTCGAGTCTTTGAGCAGCGATTCGAAGAGTCCGTAGAAGTGGGTCAACGCGCCCAGGCCGAGACGCGACGCGTCGCGCGCCGTCATTCGTACGACGACGCGCTGATCGAGATGAGCCGTCGAACCGAGCCCGACTTTCTTCGCTT
The DNA here is from genome assembly GCA_046727855.1 of Acidobacteriota bacterium. Lineage (GTDB taxonomy): Bacteria > Acidobacteriota > Vicinamibacteria > Vicinamibacterales > UBA2999 > DASPWV01. The sequence continues at coordinate 18,720 of JBKPDL010000170.1, read as the reverse complement.
CGTCGAGCAGCGCAGCCATGACGTCCGGATCTTCGTTTTCGAGCCCGAGCTTGAGACCGTCAATGCCTTTCTTGGCGGCAAAGCGCACCCACTCGCGCGCCGTGTCGGCGCTGCGCGGCTTCGAGCCGTCCCATCCTTCGCCGGTAAACGGACGGTGGTACGCGAAGATGCGCGGCGCAACGATCTGATCCTTGGCCGAGAGCTCGCGCTGCTGCAGCGACCAGTCCATCGCGCCGCACGGCACGCCGCGCACGGTGGTGACGCCGTGCGCCAACCAGAGTTTGTAGACGTATTCAGGATCGGTGGCCTGCCCGCCGCCGCAGTGGACGTGCAGATCCACAAAACCCGGCATCACGTACATGCCAGTGCCGTCGATCTCCTTGGTCCCTTTGGCCGGCCGGTTCCGCTCGTTGATCGGCAGCTTGGGAAAACCGACGCTGACGATCTGCTCGATTCGATCCTGTGCAATCACGATGTCCATCGGCCCGCGCGGCGCGGCGCCAGTGCCGTCGATCGCGGTGACGCCGCGGATTACGAGGCGATCGTACGGACCGTCGCCCTCACCCGATCGCCGATTGGGCGTCGGCTGCATCTGCTGTGCGGCGACAGAAACAGTGAGAATCGCCGCCAGGACGCCGGCGAGCGACCAGAAGTAGCGGAAATTCGGAAATGCCATGCTGCGAATGTTACTCCACCCGCAGCGCGGTCACGGGATCGACGCGCATGGCGCGTCGCCCCGGAATGTAGTTGGCGAGTGCGGCGGCTGCAATAAGTGCGATCAACGCGCCGCCCCAAGCGATTGGATCGGCCGCGCTAATGCCGTAGATCACGCCGCTGAGAAGACGGGCGACGACGGCGGCGATGACGGCGCCCACGGCGGCGCCGATGGCGGCTACCGTGAGGCCCTGGCGCATGACCATGCCGAGCACCTGCCCGCGATTGGCGCCGAGCGCGACGCGAATGCCGATCTCGCGCGTGCGCCGCGACACCGAGTAGGCAATGACACCGTAAAGCCCGATGGCGGCGAGCAGCGTTCCGATGCCGCCAAAACCAGTCGCCAGCGTCGCACCCGCGCGCTCGGGCAGAAGCGACGTCGCCACCGAGGCGGCCATCGTCTCACTGCGCACGAACACGAGACCAGGCTCGATGGCCAGCAGCTCGCGGCGCATCGCGGCGAGCAGGTGCGCCGCATCGCCGCGCGTGCGCGCCACGATCGTCCGATAGGTGGAACGCTCCTGGGCATCGGCGAAATGCAGGTATGGCGTCGGCCGCTCGCCGACGGAATGCACCTTGTGATTACCGACGACTCCGACGACCTGATACTGCCGCTTGCCGTACGCCATCGTGAAGGTGCGGCCGACGGCGCTGCCATCCGGCCACAAGCGGCGCGCCATGGTCTCGTTGACCACCGCCACAAGCGGCATCTCTTCGCGATCGGCGCTGGTGAACCCACGGCCCTCAATCACCGGAATGCCGAGCGTGGCGAAGTAGTCGGGCGAAACAGCCACATTCGAAACCAACTCGCCATCGGTGTCAGACTTGTAGGTCTTGCCGTCAACGCGAATTGTCGTTTGACTGAAGTTGATGTCGAACGGCAGCCGCGGCGACACGATCGCCGCCGACTCGACGCCCGGCAGCGCCTTGATCCGTGCGAGCGACTGCTCGAACAACTGCGCCGATCGCTCGCGCGAGTAGCGCACCATCTCGGCATCGAACGAGATCAACGCCAGACCGTCGATGCGGAACCCTACGTCGGCTGATTGCGCAGCCGCGAGCGTGCGCAGCAAGAGTCCGGCCACGACCAGCAACACCGCCGTAAGCGCGAGTTGGCCGACCACGAGCGCCTCGCGCAGCGACCAGCGGCGCGTGCCGACGCGCGCGAGCGGCGCTTCGCCGCGGAGATCGCCGGCAACACGCGGGGACGCGGACTTGAGCGCGGGGGTTAACGCGGCCACGAGTCCGGACACGGCCGCGACGATCAGGGCAAATGCCATCACGCGCATGTCGAGGCGGAGATCGAATCCGGGCGCTCCGGGGAACGGCAGCCGAATCGCGGAAAGCACGCGAACCGCCATCCACGCAATACTCAACGCAACGGTTGCTCCGGCAAGGCCGAGCACGACACCTTCGACGAGCATTTGCCGCACGAGCTGAGCGCGGCTCGCGCCAATCGCCAGCCGAATGCTGATCTCGCGACGGCGCGACGAGGCGCGGGCGAGCAGCATGCCGGCGACGTTCGCGCAGGCGATCAACAGCACCAGCCCGACGATCGCCATCACCGCCGCCGCGCCAATGGAGATCGGCCCGCTGGCTTGCGGGACGAGAAAACGGACATCGTTGGTCGGAAACGCAGAGAGTTCGCTGTTTTTGTTGGTCGCGGGGTAAGCCGCGGCAAGTTGCCGCCCGAGCAACTGAAGGTTCGCGTTTGCCTGCTGCGCCGTCACGCCGGGCTTGAGACGGCCTTTGACGAACATCCATCGGTTGCCGCGGCGCTCGAGCCGCGTTCGGCCGGTCGGCGATGGGATGTTGGAGTTGATACCGGCCGGCTCGATTTCCTCCACGTGTGCAACGGGCAGCCACAACTCCGGCGCGAGCAGCGGGACGACGCCGATAAACGACGCCGGCGCCACACCCACAATCGTGTAGTCGAGACCGCGAAGCCGCAGGGCGCGGCCGACGGCTGACGGATCGCCGCCGAAGTCGCGCCGCCACATCGCGTGCGATATCACCACCACGCGCTCCGCCCCAGGCTCATCGTCCGCGGGACGCAACATTCGTCCGAGAAACGGACGCACGCCGAGCTGATCAAAATGATTCGAGGTGACGATGTGGCCCATGACCAGACGCGCGCGATCGCCGAGATTGAGCGGCGCGAACATCGGGCTGTACCCGAGCATGTCGCTGAAAACGGTGTTCTGGGCTCTCAGATCGAGAAAGTCGGGATACGAGTTGGTGGCGTAGCGATCTCCGTCGGGGCTGCTGGTGAAGACATCCACAAGCGTGTCGGGCCGTTCGACGGGCAGCGGCCGGAGCAGCACCGCATCCACCAGCGAAAACATCGCCGTATTGGCTCCGATTCCAAGTCCGAGCGACAGAACCGCCACCGCCGCAAACCCGGGGCTGCGCAGAAGCCACCGCACGGCATAGCGGAGATCGTTCAGCATCCCTGACTTCCTCCAGCGCTCGCTTGAGTTGGTGACGCCAACGGCGCGGCCCACATTGTCGCATTGCCTCGCTGCCGCGTGCGACTCAAGTCAATTGAGGGGTTAGACGCGGCGGAATCTACTGGCGTTCCGCGTCATCAACCCCGTGACCACACCGCGCGGCAGGACACGCGCCATCGTCGCAAGCGAACGATTGACCGGACCGGGAATATAAATCCTGACCCCATTCATCACCGCGTCCACCGATTCTCGTGCCACGCGATCGGCGTCGAGCCACATGAATTTGGGGAATTTGCTCACCTGCTCGCGAGTTCCGGTGACGTCGTGAAACTCGCTCAGCGTGAATCCTGGACACGAGGCTGTCACGTGAACGCCATGTGACGCCGTTTCCAGCGCCAGCGCTTCAGAGAAGGAAATCACGTACGCCTTTGACGCGGCGTAAAGCGTGTGGCCGGCGACGCCCGGAAGCAATCCGGCGAGCGACGCGACGTTGATAATGCGGCCCCACTTGCGTTCGAGCATCCCGGGAAGAAACCGATGCGTCAACTCCGACACCGCGACGACCATCACCTGCAGGAAGTCGCGTTGTTGTTGCCACGTGGTGCCGGCATAGCGTCCCGGGACGCCATATCCGGCGTTGTTCACCAGCACGTCGACCTTCAACCCACGTTCTGCCACGGCGCCGAAGAGGCGCTCGGGCGCGCGCGCATCGGCCAGATCGTCCACAATGACGTGGGTTTGCACGCCATGGCGTTGGGCGAGCTCGCGCGCCAGCGCTTCCAGCCGCTCGCGCCGACGCGCCGTCAAAATGAGATGATGGCCTTGAGCCGCCAGGACACGCGCAAAGGCCAGCCCGATTCCGGCGCTGGCGCCGGTAACGAGCGCGTGCCGCGAAGTTGCTTCGTTCATGACGGCTCAGTATAGGTATGATCGTGCGCTCACTGGAGATGAACATGCGCCTTATGCGATTGGTTTCGATTGCGGCCGCCACTCTCTGTCTCACCGCGTGTCTCAACAGCGCCACCTTGATCAAAGTGAAGCCGGACGGCAGCGGCACGATCGAGCAGACCATGCTGATGAACGTCGCTACGATCAAGGGCATGATGGCCGGTCTCGATCCTCAGGGGCAGGTGAAACAGACGAGCACGCCGTTCAGCGAGGAACAGCTCAAGCAAGCCGCGGAGAAGCTTGGCAAGGGCGTCAGCTTCGTGTCGTATACACCGCTCAAGGAAGCCAACGGCTTCGAAGGCGCTAAAGCGGTGTACGCCTTCGAGGACATCAACGCTATCAACATCGAACAGGATCCCAATCTGGGCGGCGCCGCGCCAGCAGGCCCCGAGGGGGCGAAAAAATCCAACCCCGTAAAGTTCAACCTGACGCGCAAAGGCGACAGCTCTCTGCTGACGGTCACGTTTGACGAAAAAACCACCGCCGGCAAGGCCCCGGCGACTCCGCCGCAGACCGCGCCGGAGAACATCGATCCCGCGATGATGCAGATGATGAAGCAGATGTTCCAGGGGTTCAAGATTGCCATCGATCTCGAGGTCCTGGGAAAGATCGTCAAGACCAACGCCGACTACGTGAACGGCTCGCGCATCACACTGATGGAGATCGACATGGCGGCGCTGCTCAACGACGAGGAGAAGCTGCGGGCGCTGCAGCCGAAGATGGGACCCGGCGCATCGATTGCCGACATCAAGCCGCTTCTGAAGGACGTTAAAGGCGTGAAGATCAACCACGCCGTCGTGAACGTCGAATACCGGTGACGGCACGAAGAGCGAAGAACGAAGAACGCAGAACAAGGGACGGAGAACCGAGGAACGACGAACGAAGGACGAAGAACGAGAACCGACGGATGCGGGCCTTTGGGTCAGCGGTCCTTTGTTCTTGGTTCTTAGACCGTTATGCGGCCACAAACGTGAATTTTGTACGCGTTGTGGACCCGCATAACGGTCTACGGCGCGCGGAGCGCGCCAAGCCAACAACAAGAACTAGCCAAGGGCCGCGGAGTTAGCCGGATATTAAGGGCGGGGCCCTTGGCTAATTCTTCGTTCCCCGCAACGTTAGCCGTAGCAGACGACGTGACCGTCCAGTGATCCGATCACGACGCGACCCGATGCGATAGCCGGCGACGAGGTCAGTGCGCCGCCGGCATCATACTCGCCCACCACTTTCCCGCTGGCCAAATCGAGCGCGTACAGCCTGCCGTCGCTGGAGCCGGCGTACACTCGCGTGCCCGCGATGGCTGGAGAAGAGTCCACGCGTGCGCGCGTCATGTGAGTCCAACGCGCCTTGCCAGTGCTGCTGTCCAGTGCGTGCACCATTCGATCTCGTCCGCCCATGACCACCACACCGGGTGCGATGGCGGCCGACGAATAGAACGGAAACTTGCGATCGGGGTGTTCATAGCGCCAGCGTACGCGGCGCGTTTTCAGATCGAACGCGATCACTTGATTGTCGAAGGTCCCGAAATAAGCGCTCCCGCCGTCGATCGCGACCGATGCGCCTGTGTACGCCGTCGCCGACGCTCCGAACAGCTCGCTTCCGTCGCGCACGCGCACGGCATGGAATCGCTCGTCGCAACCGGCAAAGTATGCAATGCCTTCGGAGATGCATGGCGTGCCGTGGACATAGTTGTCGGTTTTGTAGACCCACCGCTGCTTACCGTCGGCCGCCCCATAGGCATATAAGCTGCCGTCGTACGACCCGATCAACAGCAGTTCGCCCGATACTATCGGTGACGATTTGATCTCCGAACCTGTCTTCGCGCGCCAGACGGCCTTGCCGCTGTTGACGTCGACGGCGTGCACGGCGCCCTCGAGATCGCCGATGAACACACGGCCATCAGCCACTGCAGGAGATGATTCGCCGATCGACTCACCCGCTTTGTAGCGCCAGCGCAGCGAGCCGTCCGAGAGCGAGAAGGCGAGGAGCTCGCCGGTGGCGGCGCCGATGTAGACAACGCCGTTGACGATGGCGGCCGACGACTCGATTGCTTCGCCGCCTTCCCAGGCCCAGAGGCGCTTCAGCGTTGCGGGGACCGTTGACGACGACACGCCCGTGAGCGTGGATGTTCCACGGAAGTGCGGCCAGGCATCCGGTGGCGCGGCCACCGGCGCGGGCGCCGAGCGCTGCACCCGCGTCAGCGCTGGGAGCGCAAAGCCGCCAATCGATCGGAGAAATGCCCGCCGGTGGATCACTGCGCGCTGGGTTTTTTGAGAGTTGCCCCTTCTTCGAGTGCCCACAGCTGGTTGCGATTCATGATGAACAGCTTGCCGTTGGCCGGCACCGCAGTGGCGTAGACCGAACTGCCCAGGTTCTGCTCGGACACGACCTTCAGCACCTTACCGTGCTGCAGCACGGTGACATCGCCATCTTCGTCCCCGAGATACACCTTGTCGTCGATGATCATCGGCGAGCCCCAAATCGCGGCAAACATGTCGTGCGTCCAGTGCGGCTTGCCGGTTTTCAGATCGAGACAGTGCAGAAAGCCGCTGAAGTCGGCGAAGTAGATCAGGTCGTCTTTGATCGCAGCGGTGGAGATGGAGCGGCGGATCTTGTCGTAGTGCCAGATCAATCCGGGCTGCGTGATGTCCCCGCGCTTGGTCGGATCGATCGCGTACGCGTGCCCGACGCCTTCGCCGTGTTCAGGATCCTGGCCGTTGGCGATATAAACGACGTTCTCATAGATGACCGGCGTGGCGATCACCTCGTTGCGCGTTTTCGGCCAGACCGAGGTCTTGGGATTGGTATCGAATTCCCACAGCTTCTTGCCGGTCAACGCTTCGTATCCGCGCACCCATCCATCGCCCTGCGCGTGCACCACCTGCATCACACCGGCAACATCGGCCACCGCCGGCGTGGACCATTGACCGTGAAGGATCCGATCCTCGACTGAATTGTCTTCCCACACCAGCTTTCCGGTCGTTTTGTCGATGGCGATGATCGCGGGTGCCTTGGGCGAGGGGATGTTGACGTGGCTCTCGTCCTGGCCGTTCGACGTGCTGACGAAGATCAGGTTTTGAAACGCGACGGGTGACGAATTCGACATGTTGTGCGGGAACGATCCGACTTCTTCCATCATGTCGAAAATCCAGAGGACATCCGGATCGTGAAGGCCCGTCAGCTTTTCGTCCTTGACCGGACCGTCGTTTTCCTTGTCGTGAAACCCCTGCAAATCGACGGCAACCACCTGACCACGATTCGACGTGAAGTACGCCGTGCCGTCTTCAATCAGCGGCGATGAGGCAACGCCCTGGTACGGCCAGTCGTTGGCGCGACCCGATGCCAGCTTTTCGTACGTGGCCTGCCACAAAAACTCGCCATCCGATTCGCGGAAGGCCATCACCACACCGCGATCGCCGGGCTGCTTCGGATCGCGCAACGCTTCGTTGTTGGTGCCAACCAGCACCACCCCGCCCGCGACGCTCGGATTGCCATACGACTGCGATCCGAGTTCCGCAACCCATTTCACGTTCTTGCCGGTCTTGATGTCCCACACTGTCGGCAAGCCTTTCATCGACGAGACCATGTTGCGCGACGGCGTGCCGCCCCACATGGGCCAGTCGGCGCTGAGCAGAACCGGGGAGGCGAGAAGAGCGACGAGAAATGCAGCGGTTCTCATTGGTTTTTATAGACTTGCACGTTGTCGAAATAGACGTCGGAGATGCCGTCGGCATAGAGACCCGGGCTGCCCATGTGATGGCCAATCGGGTCGATCTTTTCGACGGTCCACGCTGCCGGTTCGGCTTCGCCCGATGGCCAGACTTTACCGCGCACGCGCGTTTTACCGTCGGGCTGCTGATCGACACGCAGCTTCAAGCGGTACCACTTGTCAATGTCCCACTTGTAGGGCACGCGCACGGTCATCTCATCAGCCGCCTGCCACGGATGGAGCTCCAGCTTCTGACCGTTGCCGAATAGCACGAGCGCATAGCGCTCGTTGATGACCCCGACGTCGCCCCGCTGTCGCCGCTGCTCGCGGCCGCGCACATCAGCTTCGATCGTGTATGCCGTGAGCGTCGGCGGTCCCATCAGAATTTTCGCACGCCGGCCGACGGTGTCGTCGCGCGGGCGCATCAGGACGTTGCCCGCACCTTCGATCGTGCGCTGAAACACTTTGCCGGGCGCCCCTGCCCACCACGCTGGAGGTGCCTCTGCCTTCGGCTGTTCGAAATCGAAGGACCAGGGCAGCGGCGCGATCACACGCACGCGCGCCTGGCCGGTGACGCCTTCGACGGTCGCTTTGACAAAGCCTGCCGACGATCCGTCTGCAGGCGCCTGGTAGGTGCCGTCGCTCTCGACGCTGCCCGCAATTTGTTCCACGCTCCAGGTTGCTCGACTTGCCTGGCTGATCAATTCGCCCTTTTTGTCGTAGAGCCGAATCTGGAACGATTGCTTTTGCCCCGGCGCGAGCAGCGACTCGTAGGGAAAGACCTGCACATGCGCGACGCCTTCTGGAACGCTACCGAGCCTCGATGCAGCAATTCCCCCAGTGGGTCGCGCTACGCGCTTGCCAATCGCATACGTCGCGTCCATCGACGTCACGTAGACGCGGCCGTCGGCTACAACCGGCGACGCGATGATCATCTCAGGTGATTCCTGCGTGCCGAGAACGTCTTCATCAAGGATCTTCACGTCCGTTGCGGATGGCTGCAGGATGTAGAACTTCCCGTTTTCCGTGCCGACGTACAACTTGCCGTCGGCAAGGACCGGCGATCCCTTTTGCAGCGTGCCGAGCGTGTGCTCCCACAACTTCGCGCCGGTCTTCAGATCAAATGCGCCGACGATCGCGCTGTTGTCGACGGTGTACAGCCGCTCGCCGTCCATCACCGGCGACGCGAACGTGGGCAAAAACCCGAAGGTGCGCCAGCGATATGCGTCGTCTTTGAGCTCGCCGGTCCGTCGCGCGTCAATCGCGGCGATCATCCCCATCTCGGTCGTGGCGATGTTCTCCTCGCCGTGCGTGATGAACGCCAGACCGTCGCGGTAAAGCGCGCCGTTGAGAATCGCGCGTTTCGACACATCGATGCGCCACACCGGCTCGCCGGTGTTCAGCTTGATCCCGTGGTAGGCGCCATCTGTGCCGCCGATGACAATCGTCTTCATGCCGTCGATGTCCACGACGATGGGCGGCGAATGGTTGGTGTCGTAGTGGCGCGTCTGCGGCGAGCTCACCCAGATGGTCTGGCCTGTACGCTTGTCGAACGCAAACACACGGTTGTTGGTGCGGTTGAGATCGCCCCACGCCAGGATCAATGCATTGACGATGACTTTGTCACCTTCGATGATCGGCGACGTCGTGCGGCCGCCATGCGTCGTCACCGCGCCATATTCTTCCGGCAGCGATCGGTCCCACACGATCTTGCCGTCGGGCGCGATGCAAATCAGTTGTGCGCCGACGGTCATCACGTACACATTGCCGGTTTCGGGATCGACGGACGGCGAGGCCCATCCGGCGCGATGCTGCGGCACGTCGCTGAGATAGATGCTGAAGCGGCGATCCCACACGACTTTGCCCGAGTCGGCGTCGAGCGCTACCAGGCGCTCCTGCGTGTTGGCGAGATCGCCGAAGGGCTGCAGAAGATACACGCGATTGCGGAACACCACCGGCGAAGAACGGCTCCCGATCGGCACGCGCCACGCCAGGTTCTCGCCTTTCGGCGACCAGCTCGCAGGCAGCCCGGTTTCCAGCGAACGCCCGTCGCGCAGTGGCCCGCGCCACTCCGGCCAGTCGCTGGCGCTCGTCACCGCAACCGTCAAGGCGCAGGCGAGCGCCGTGATCCAGCGAACACGTCGTACTTGTGACAATGTGGTGATCATCGCTTCGTCCGATTCTATCGCTACCGATTCGCAGTGGTCATCGTTCCGATCGGCAATAACCGCGGCCGCGACGAAGCATTAGCCAGGTCCCAGCTTGCCTGATAGACCATACGCGCGATCTTCTGCATCTTTATGTAATTGATCTTCTCCGGACGGTCGTAGATGGTGTGATAGTCGGGGTGCAGCCCGGTGTGAATCCAGACACCGGGGACGCCTTTCTGAATGAAGGGCCAGTGATCGCTGCGACGCATCAGGTTGGAGATATTGTTGTCATAGCGAAACTTCAGGTCGAGGCCGATCCCCTGGTTGGCTTTTTCCATTGCCGCGCGCAAATCGGGGCTGCGCACCGTGCCGATGACGTTGGTGGCATTGGCATTGGATTCCGCCGTCTGCAGCTCGAGGCCGCGGAAGCGGCTGCCACCGCCCACCTGCACTTCTTCGTTCCTGCCGATCATGTCCATGTTGAGCACCGCGACGATCTGGTCGAGGCGCACGACTGGATCTTCGGCGTAGGCCCAGGCGCCAAGCAGTCCGCGCTCCTCAGAGTTCCAGGCCGCGAAGATCACGGAGCGTTGAGGCGCCAGCCCTGCCTTTGCGGCCAGCGCATACGCTTCGGCAATGTCGATCAAGCCAACGGTCCCCGATCCGTCATCGTCCGCGCCGTTATACACACGTGGTCCGTCGGCCCCGTCATGATCGAAATGAGCGCTGATCATCACGAACTCGTTTTTGCGTTGTGGATTGCTGCCTTCGATCATCGCGACAATCGATCGATCCGGCACCGTCTGATGAACAACCCTCGCTTTCATGTTGACCGTGGTGTTGATCGGCACCGGCGTGATGCCGCCGCGCGTTTCAGCAGCGCGCGCAAGATCGATCAACGTGCGCCCGCTTGGCGCGACGAGCCGTTCCGCGACAGGCACGGACACTTGCACGACGGGAATGCGAATCCGGTCGGACCAGGCTTTCAGCGTGTATCGTTCGATGCGCGGTGGCGTTGCGGGCCAGTAAGCGGCCGCCTGCGCCTGAAAGTTCGAGGGCGGAGCGGTCTGGTTGTGAACGTCTTCGACGAAGATCACGCCGACCGCGCCTTTCTCCTGCGCGGCCAGCACTTTCTTGATCGGCTGCGCCACTTCTGCGGTCACCACGCCGTCAAACAGGCTTGCTGGATCGTTGACGCCCGGTTCGCGATCGAGCACGAGCGCAATCCGCCCGCGCACGGCCTCCCGGTAATCGTCATGGCCGCGCTCTGGCGACACGATGCCGAAGCCGACAAACGTCAGCCCCGATTCCGCAGCGGCGTTAGCGCTGAATCGGTGCGGATAGAACTCTTCAGCAAGACGCAACTCCGAGCGCACGCTACTGGCCGGCAGTTGCCCGATGGACATCGCATTCCCGGCATCGAGCGTAGCCGTCATGAGCGCGTAGCGATGCTCGAAGCCGCCGTGCCCAGCGGGCCGAAGACCGAGCCGCGCGAAACGCGATAACACCCAGTCCGCGGCAAGCGCATTGGTCTCGGTGTTCGTGAGACGGCCCTGCATCGCATCCGACGCGAGAAAGAACAGATCGGCGCGCATGTCCTCCGCAGTGATCGATTCAATTTGCGGCGCGCCTCCGGACTGCGACTGCGCCCACGGCACGGCGGCCGAGAGGGCGATCGCGACACCGATTAGGATGAGCCGTTTCATCGGGATCTCCGAGCGGATGATACCGCGCTCCCGGCGTCAGAAAAGGACACGCGCGCCAAGCTGTATGCGCCGCGGTGCCTGCGCCGACAAAATCTGTCCGAAGGTCGGCGATGCCAAAAAGTTGTCAGGCAAGTTGTAGTTGGCGCGATTGAAAAGGTTGAACGCTTCGAACCGCAGTTGCACGCGTGTCCGGCCGTACAGCGGAAGCATCTTGAGCACTGCGAGATTGACGTTGGCGTATCTCGGACCCTCGAGCGTATTCCGGCCCGTGTTGCCGAATGTCCCGTACGGCGGCAGCGCAAACGCCGCGGTATTGAACCAGCGCTCGGCAGTTGGATTGTCGATCTCTGGATTGCCGACGAGGTTCGGACGATCGTTCGCGCCGAAGCCGAGCGAGCTCCGGCCGGTGTTGCTGTTGTCGAGATCGGGCAGCAATGCCACGGTAAATGGCCGGCCTGATTGCAGCGTGACAATGCCGCTCACTTGCCAATCGCGCGCGAATACGTTGTCCCCGTCGAACGGCAGGTCGTAGACAAACCCGGCCGTAAAGCGATGTCGCACGTCAAAGCCCGAACGTCCCCACTCAGCCGCAGGATCGCGACTATCCTGCGGAAAATTTGGATCGCCGCTGCTGGCGAAAAACCCGGAGGCATCGTCTTTCGACGTCGACCAGGTGTAAGACGTCAGTAGCGACAAGCCGCGATCGAGGCGGCGCTCCCCCGAAACGATGAGCGCGTGATAGCGCGAGTGCGCGCGCGATTCCAACGCGGTGATGTCGGCGAAAAACGGATTCGGCCGCGGGTTGATCGGGGCCGGACTCGGCGCCGGCTGATTGATGTCGCGCGCGGCGAGCAACTGCTGGCCGTGCGATCCCGCATACGCCACTTGCACCGACCACGATGCCGGGAGCTCCTGGCTCACGCCCACGTTCCAGTGATGCAGCGACGGCGTTTCGAGGTCGGGCTCAATCGTGAGTGCCGACGGTGGCGTCGGCACGGGGAAATTTGCCGGAAATGGATCCGACAACGACAGCAGCACTCCTGCCGACGGCAGCGGGAAATACAAGCTCGCCTGATAATACGGCGGACTGAAGTACAGCGCTTCGCTCGGCGCGAGCGCCGATTGACTGAAGTAGAGACCATAGCCGCCGCGAATCACCGTGCTGCCGTCGCCGTTGGCCGCCCATGTCAACCCGATTCTCGGCGCGAGGTTGTTGCGATCCGTCTCGTAACCGCCGCGCGCGAGCCCGCCCGTACCTACCTGCACCAATGTCCCGGTCGCTGGATTGTAGAGATTCGCGCGATCGTCGCGATCGACCGGCGGCGCTATCACTTCGTAGCGCAGGCCGGCATCGAGCGTCACATTGGATCTCAGTTGCCAGCTGTCCTGCGCAAACAACGACCAGGTGTGCGTACGGAGATGCTGCGGGTTGTCCAACCGCGCGCCGACGGTGACCACGGGCAGACCGAGCAGCAAGTCGGCAAGCGAGTTGTTCGTGATTTGTCCAGTGAAGATCAGTCGCCCGCGCGACAGCACGTCACGAAACGCATTTTGCGAAATCGTCCGCACATCGCCGCCGATCCGGACCAGATGCTCGCCGCGCGCCCACGTCACGGTGTCGGCGATCTGTATCGTCGTCGTCGCACTCTCCTGCGGATTGTTGATTTCGTGGCCGAGTGGCGAATAGCCGAGCACGCTGATGTAACTCAATCCCCAGTCGCGCGGGTCGCTCGACAGCTCCGGAAGACCGACTTGACGATTCAGGCTTACGCCCTGTCCTTCCTGATTCACCGCACTGCTGACGCGGGTGACGGCGAATCGCACGTCGTTGTGCCAAGAGCGCCGCCACGCGCGCGAGTCGTTGGCGAGAAAACTTTGCGCGCGACGCGGAACTTCGTCGCCAAACCCCGGAATCGCCGCCTGCGAAGGCCCGGTAAACGGCTCGAACAAATCCCTGTCGCTGAAGCTGTATCGAAACGTCAGCTCGCCTCCCGCGGCCCACGCGCGATCGACGCGCACATCGAACTGGTGCGTGTCGTCGCGTTCGATTGGCGATGAAACAAAGTTTGCCGTTGGCGAGGCACGGTTCGGTTCCGGATAGAGATTGACGAGCGACCGCCCAACCGGATGCTGCGCGAAGGAAGGAATCAAGGGCAGCGGCTGGCCGGTAAGGGGATTGCGCGGCAGCGGAAACATGCTCTGTGAGAAATCGCCGGCGCGCTCGGCGAGAGTCGGGACCGTGGTGAGGCGCGTGATCCCCTCGCGCCGGCGGGTGGCTTCGTAGTCGGCAAAGAAAAATGCCTTGCTGCGAACCAACGGACCGCCGGCCGAGCCGCCGGTTTGATAACGCGAGTATTCGGGCGCCGGCTCCCCCTCGGGAGCAAACACGTTGCGTGCGTCGAGCTGGCCGTCCCGCACGAACAGATAACCAGTGCCGTTCAACGCGTTGGTGCCGGCACGCGTGATGACGTTGACCTGAGCTCCCGCGTAGCGGCCAAACTCCGCGTGATACGCGCTCGTGAGCACCTCGAACTCGCGAATCGCGTCGACCGCAGGGCGAATAGCAACCGTATTCAATTTCGGATCGACGTTGTCCACGCCATCGAGCAGGAAGCTGTTGAAGTCTTCGCGCCCGCCGTTTGCCGTAAACGCGAAGTCGCCACGGACCGACGACGCGGAGCCTGGCGCGGCAGGTGCGCTCGCGGGAGTGAGGAGGGCGAGCTCGAGAAAATTGCGCCCGTCGAGCGGCAACGTCTGAATTTCTGTCGATCGGATCGTGGTGCCGAGGGTCCCGCGGTCACGGGCGGCAGGCGTCGCTGCCACTTGCACCACCTCGGTGATCTCGCCAAGCGCGAGATTGATCTCGATGCGCCGTTCCTGATTGACCTCGAGATCCACTTCGAGCCGCCATGTTTTGTGGCCCGGCGCGCGTACCTCAACGACATAGGCGCCGGGCGACAACTCGGCGACGGCAAATTCGCCATTCGCCTCGCTCACGACCTCGCGCACAATGCCGGTAGCACTACTGCGAACGCTGACTTGGGCGCCGGCAACCCGCGCCGCCGAGGCGTCGAGAACCCGGCCTCGAATCACGCCGCGCCAACCCTGCCCAAGACTGGCATTCGCAATACATAGGACTGCGAGAAAAAGGGCAATGACGATTCGGATACGCATATGTCTGATCTGTCGCGTGGTGCTCTATCTTGACACTCCGAGGGCGGTGTTTTTGCCCGCTGCGTTGCATATACGGCCGATTCAGGCCGTGTGTTGCGGAGCGGATGTTGAAAGCTGAACCACAAAATTGACTGGAAATCGACAGGTCCGGCCATGAGCGGTTGCGTCGTCCCGATGCACCGTCAAAGCCCACGGACAGAGTTTGGGCCGTTCACATTCCGAGCGCAACGTGACAGCGCGACGAGCCGGCTTGCGCGCCTACAGAGTTCCGGCGCGACGTGCGATTAACTCACACGCGGGTCGACGGGGAACGATCGACGAATTGCTGGTGACGAACCTGGTACTCGTCGAGTGACGCGGTAGTCGAATCAGACATGACCGCGAGGGATGGTCGCATGCCGAGCTGGCGACCGCAAATCTGTGGCTCCAGAGGGAACGCTAGGGCGTCCCGCGACCGTCTGGTTTCCGCGCTTCCCCGAGGTATCCGTTGATGACGAAAGCGACGCCGATAATCGCGATGGCGCCGCCGACGCCTATACCAACATTCCGCTGACCACCGGCTAGGCTGATCAGGAAGGCCAGGGCCACGCCAAACGCGATAGTGACGATGCCCCCTGACATCGTGCGGGAGGCCCTGACCGGCCGCGACCGCAGCGATTGCTCGAAGGCTTCGGGATCCCGTTCCGGCGGC
This sequence comes from Acidobacteriota bacterium, assembly GCA_046727855.1. Taxonomy (GTDB): domain Bacteria; phylum Acidobacteriota; class Vicinamibacteria; order Vicinamibacterales; family UBA2999; genus DASPWV01. The sequence continues at coordinate 3,181 of JBKPDL010000170.1, read as the reverse complement.
GGCGCCAGACCCCGTTCGATCATCGCCAACCGCTCGCGATGTGCCATGTCGAGCCTGCGGATCTGCTGGTAGATACCGGCAAGCACGATCGCAATGCCGCCGATCAGAGTGATGGCCACCACGATGACTGGAATGAGGTCGATCATTGGGACCATTAGACCTGCGGCGTTAGCCATTTGTTTCAGGCACTGAAACAAATCCGCTCTGATGCCGTTCTAATCTCACGGAGGATGACACGGGCGGACGAGCAGCAGCTCATCGACCGGCTCCGGCAGGGAGATGACGAGGCGTTTCGGGCGCTCGTGGATCAGTACAAACGCCTGGTGTTTGGCCTTATCGCGCGGAGCGTTGCTGACCAGGCGCGAGCGGAGGAGCTTGCGCAGGACGTCTTTCTGCGCGTCTACCGAGGGTTGCCGTATTTCCGTGCCGAAGCGCGGCTCTCCACCTGGATTTTCCGCATCGTCACCAACCTCCTCGCCGAGGAGCGGCGGACGCGCGGAATACCGGCGATATCGCTCGACGACACGCGCGACGATCGGCCGCCAATCCAGCCTGCGTCGCTCGATACGGCATTCAGCTCACTGGAACTCCGCGATCGGCTGGCCAAGGCGTTGCTTCGCCTGCCTCCGAACTATCAGCTGCTGGTGAACGGACACTACTTCGAAGGCCTGAGCTACGAGGAGCTCGCCGAGAGCTTCGGGATGCCGATGGGGACCGTGAAAACCTATCTTCATCGCGCTAAGCGATTGCTGCGTCAGGCGCTGGAGACGGAGCTGCAGTGATCATGCAATGCGACGACGTGAACGTGTTGATTGACGCAATCGCGGCCGGCGACAACCCTGACGCCGAAATGGCATCGCACATTGCGAGTTGCGCGCGATGCAGCGCGGCGCTTTCCAACGCCACCGTCGTTGAGCGGGCGCTTCGAGATTTTCCCGCGACTGTCGTCCCGTCCAGCTTCACCAACGGCGTGATGGGTCGCATTCGTCGCCAACGGTGGCGTTCCGAGCAGATGCTCGACTGGACGTTCAACGTCGCGGTGTCGATTGGCGTTCTGCTGATCGTCGGCGGCCTCGTCGGCGTGGCGTGGATGACCGGCATCGTGTCGATTGGCGGCGATTTGATGACGGTGCTGTCCGAGCAGTCGCCAATCCTGATGAATCGCCTCGCCCGCGAAACCCAGACCATCGTTCTGGCCGCGTTCCTGCTGACGATGGCGCTCGGACTGTGGTGGTGGGTGGAAAGCGACGCGTCGTTATAGGTATAGAGGTGCGGCCGCCCCTGCAAACCTGCTCACCTGCATACCCTAACGAACCTCCGACCTGCATTCCTTCAAAGCTCCCGTCTCTTTGCCTGCGAATCCCAAGAATGCTACGCTGACTACATACAAGATCACGACGGCATTGCGGTCCGTTACGTTCGACGCGAAAGTGGCGGAACTGGCAGACGCGCCGGACTTAGGATCCGGTAGCCGAAAGGCTTTGGGGGTTCGACTCCCCCCTTTCGCACCATTCGACTCGCCGACGCGGCCTGCGTCCGGCGAGCCGCCAGGCTCGCTCATGGCAGGCTTCTGCGGCATCAGCGAATGGTGCCCTGAGCGAGCGAAACCTCACGCGAGTCGAAGGGCGCGTAACAAGTCATCCCATGAAAACTGAGTTCGTCGACGTCAACGAGACGCGTAAGAATCTCGTCATCGAGATCCCAACCGACGTGGTCGATGCCGAGATCCAGAAAATCTCGGCGAAGTACAGTCGTTCGGCCAAGTTGCCCGGCTTTCGCCCCGGCAAAGTTCCGCCGAAAGTCATCAAGCAGCGCTTCAAACGCGAGATCCTCCATGACGTCGCGCACGAACTCGTTGAGCGCGCGGTGGGCGAGGCGCTGCAGGAGCGCGGCGTGGAACCGGTTGGCGCGCCCGACATTCGCGACCTGAAACTCGAAGAGGGCCATCCCCTCACGTTCAAGGCCGAGTTCGACGTCGTGCCGGCGTTCGACCCCGGCGACCTCTCAACCATCGAATTGCGCCGTTCGAAGGTCAACATCGAGGAGGCCGCCGTCGATCAGGCGCTCGAGCGCCTGCGGGAGCGCGCCGCGCGTTACGAGCCGGTCGAAAGCGGCGCTGCCGAGGACGGATACACGCTCGTGGTCGATCTCGAGCGGCAACCGTTCAACACGGAAGGCCAGGCCGGCGACAAGGAAAAGCACGAAGGCATTCCAATCGAGCTGGGCGCCAAGGCGAACCCGCCCGGACTCGACGACGAGCTCAAAGGGATGACGCCGAACCAGACCAAGTCATTCCGCCTTCGCTATCCCGACGACTACGCAGTGGCTGAACTCGCCGGCACCAAAGTCGCCTACACGGTGCGGCTGCACGACATGCGGAAGCGAGTCGTGCCGGCGCTGGACGATGAGTTCGCCAAGGACCTTGGCGAGTTCGACACGCTTGCCGCGCTGCGTGACCGTGTGCGGCAGGATCTCGAGGCCGAAGCGCGCGAAGCCAACGAACGACAGGTGCGCAACGATCTGCTCAAGAAGCTGGCCGCGCGTGTGCCGTTTCCGGTACCAGGTTCGCTCGTCGATCGAGAGATCGATCGCCGGGTCGAGGACTTCGCGCATCGCTTGATGGAGCAGCGCATCGATCCGCGCAAAACCAACATCGACTGGGCGGCATTGCGCGAAGGTCAGCGTGAGCCGGCCAACGACGCGGTTGCCTCGGCGATCGTGCTGGACGAAATCGTACGGCGGGACGACGTGCGCATCAGCGAAGCGGAGATCGATGCCGAGCTCGAGAAGTACGCGCAGAACACCGGCCTCACCGTGCCGGCAATTCGGGCGCGTATTGAACAGGAGGGCGGCCTGGGCCGGCTGGTCGCGGGCATGCGGCGCGAGAAGGCGCTGACGAACGTGATGGGTCAGGCGACGATCGTGGAATTGTAGAGGCGTTGGGTCAACGCCCAAAGTGTCCCAAAACCGAACGTGCAATTCTGGTCATCTTTTGACCGCGCGCGGCCGATATATATAGTGATCTCAGCGTATGGCTTCATTTCCCCTCAGTGCACACAATCAGCTCATCCCGATGGTGGTCGAACAGACCAACCGGGGCGAGCGCGCGTACGACATTTTCTCGCGCCTGCTCAAGGACAACATCATCATCATCGGCACGCCGATCGACCACAACATTGCC
>JBKPDL010000169.1:0-20588 GCA_046727855.1 Acidobacteriota bacterium | reverse complement strand
CGCGAGCAGCTGGAGATCCATCTCTCGCCCAAGGCGTTTGATTTGTTGTGCGCGCTGCTCGAAAAGCGGCCGCACGTGATCGAGAAGGCAGAGCTGCTCCGGCGGATCTGGCCCGACACGTTCGTGCTCGAAGCGAATCTCAACGTGGTGATGGGAGAGATTCGAAAGGCGCTTGGCGACAGCGCGCAGAACCCACAGTACATCCGCACGGTGCACGGTGTTGGTTATGCGTTTCATGCCGAGGCCGTCGCGCTCGACGAGTCTGCGTCGGGGAATCATCCGCCTGCGCCGCGGTTTTGGCTCATCTCGAAAGAGCGCACGTTCTCCCTTTCAGAAGGGAGCAATCTCATCGGCCGCGATCCGGAATGCGCGATTTGGCTGGACGAGTCTGGTGTATCGCGACGTCATGCCTGCATTCATATCGACAGCGCGTCGGGTCGCGCCGCGCTTGACGATCTGAAAAGCACCAATGGGACCTACATCGGCAACACCCTGGTTGACACTGGGCACGTTCTCCAGGACGGTGATGTGATTCAGGTTGGTTCGGTCAAACTGAAGTTCCGAGTGTGGTCCGCGGAGGCGTCCAAGGCTACCGAGCGAATCCGCCGTATTCCACGATGACCGTGCCCAGCGCGATCGGCGCACGCGATTCGACTCGACGAACCGTCGGACGCATGCCGGACACGCGGAGCTGATAAAACGCACGAGGCGCGTTCCGGCAGACAGCGCCGCGTTGCGGCGAAGTCAGGGTTCTAGCGGCGCTGTTTCCAGGGGCTACGGCACTGATGTCCGCGCATCGTGCGTTTTAGTCGGCGTGCGGCCGCCGGTTCGACGAGGCGAGTCGCGCGCGCCGCGCGCCAATCGCGTCGCGCGTGCTGGTGCATCGAGGGCGCGGAGCGCGCAGCCACTCTTACTCCACTCGCGCAAACACCCTGTCCCACTTCAAATGGGTGCGGTACGCCGCTCCCCGGCTGCCGGCAAATGTTTGATCCAACACCGCGAGACTTTGAATCTTCGCGACGTCGAGCATTCGCCAGCCGCGCGAGAAGGGCTTGGCGCGGAGCTGGTAGACGAGGAGCCGCAGCGCGCCATTTTGAATGCCGTAGTCGTGCGGCTCGGCCACGCGACTCACCTTCATGTAGGTAAAGCGAATGAGACGCCGGCCCGCGATCGCAGTCCTCAGCTGGTGGTCGATGAGCAGAACGACACGATCGGCATCCACATGGCCAGTAGAACGCACGCCGCCCAGACGTGGAATGACACGAACACCAGAGGCTGCTCGCGGATTGATCGGACCGTCAGGCGCTGGCAGCGACCGTCGGCGACACGGTGTGACCGCTTGGACTGGACGCCCTACCAAGCCAGCGGCTCGCGTGGCGGCCTTGCGTAGCTCGACAAAGGAATGCGCTTCACGCCGCGGCGCCGCTCTCATAAACGCCACTCGCATTCATACTCGTGAAGCAGGCATGAGCGTTTGCTGGTGCCTGCCTCCCGGTTCGACCTCACTGATCCCTCGTGATTGATGGGGACGCAATCAGCGACATGAAAACTTCCGACGTTGCCGATCGTCAAGTGCGACTCAAGGAATCGGATTCTGTTGCTTCGGTGTGAGCAGGGCCTTCCAGGAGGCCGGTAGTTTCTGTACCCACCCGTTGTAGACGAGCGGGATGGGCAGGACGCCTTGTCCTCCCATGCCTGCTAATCCGCTCACCTGGTCGTCGACGGCTGTTCCCGCTTCCGTAACCAGAATGACGCGGCCGGCAATCTTTGCGTCCGAGACGTTGCCATCGTCATTGGGATCCGGATCGACGACAACGAGATCGTTCGAGAATTTGCTCGACACGTAGGCGTAATATCCGCCATCTTTCTTTGCGCCGAAGTTGACCCCGTGACATCCGGCGCTGCACGGCAGTACCCTCGCGAGTTCGTCAGTTGACGTGTCGATGATGGTGATCGTTCCAGTCAGCGTGTTGGCGGTCACCACGAACTTGCCATTGGGACTCACTGGCGTCTGGATCGGAAGCGCACCGGAGGTTGAGAAACCGGAACCTCCGATTGGATCGTAGTTCGCCAGCGTTGTGCCGCCGAGCAGAAGGCTAATCGTCTTCGTTGCCACCTTGCTGCCGCCCGCGTTGCACGACGGTGGTCCGATGGAAATACAGGTGATGCTGCTGTCTAGGTAATTCGAGACGTAATACTTGCTGGCATCGGGCATCATGCCGCTCGCGATCGGAAGGGTGCCGGTGAACGTCTTGGCCTCGATGTTGCCCGAGGGAATGTCGATCCTGGTCGAATCGTTGGTGTTCGAATTCGGCGTCACCATGATGTGACCGTCGTGGCTCATCCAGTGAGCGTGCGGTTGAGCCGGTAACTCGTTGGCAAACTGCGTCGGGATACGTCGATCGATTCCGGTCCCCAGCGGGCTCAGCTCGACGACATCGTCTCCGCCGTTGATCGAAACGTGCACCTGGTCGGTGTCCACACGCGTCATCACGTGCGCAGGGGCTTCCCCGACATGAATGTTCTCGCGAAGCGCGCCGCTCACGCGATCGAACACCGTGAACTTCGTGTCAAACCATTGCGTCTGGTAGATCACCGTTTGCCCGATATCTGTCCACATGTTGTGCGGATTGTTCATGTTGATTTCAGGCAGCGCGACTTTTCTTCTGACACTCCAGGTCGAGACGTCAACAGCTGTGACCGTGCCCGGCTTCGTCTTGCTCTCCGTGTATTCGTACTCGGTGTCAACCCAGACTTCGCCGACGCCCTGAGTAGCGGGCGGGGACGGTCCATCGATCGACACCGGATTGCCATAGCGCGCCTCTAGCGTTTGTTTGAGATCGACCACTGCTCCACCGGTGATACGCAGCGGTACTCCCGCCGGATAGTTGATCGTCCACGTCAACGCCGGATTGGTGGCGGGATTGTGATCCTGATAGTTCATCGGATTCGTGATCAGCCAAAAGCCACGCAGGAGTCGCGTGGCCAGATCGCTGCTGGTGGGAACGGTGATGCCATTGACCAGCGAAATGCTCTCGCCCAGATCGAGACCCGCCGTGGCCGGATCGTCGACGATCGCTGCGGCGAGCATGAAAGGGTGAAGCTTGCACACGAATACATAGAGTCCCGGATCCTGGAGGTTCACGGTTCGGCTCGACCCTCGAAACGCCGCGCGCTGGTCGAACGGCATGTGGTGCGCGCCGGTCGGAAACAGCAGGCTCGAGAAGGTGTGCACCGTGTTGGTTTCGTTGCCGACCGTGAGCTTGACAGGCGTTCTGGACGGCACAACCGCAAGCGACTGCGTGCCTGCCTGGACGCAGCCGTCGCCGACACACTTGAACCAGGGTCCGGCGTCATCGGTCGCCACGAAATTGACGACACCGGCGGCCTGGACGAGAGTTGGATTCCAATTGTCTCCACGGCCGACGGCCACGAGCAGTGCGACGAGCGTAAGCGGCGCGAGCTTCCGGGCAGGGAACGGAAACACCATCTGGGCACCTCGATGTGAACGGGTTTCCCTGACGGTATGCGCGCGCAACGGCGCAAAGTCAAAGGCAAAGTCGGAATTCGGCGTGCGCCACGCAGATACTGTGCAACGGCTGGCGCGCCTAAAGGGCCGCCGCTATGGATCCTAAGACCGTTTGAACCAGCGGCTGCGAATTTGCTTCGCGATCTTCCGTCCAATATCAGCGCCGTCTTCGTTCGCGGTTCTGAAGTGAACTCCGATAAGCATACGCGCCTCGATCACCTCGTTGACGACGTCGCTGGCTTTGCGATATGTGCGATCGGTGTTCGTTGTGACGCTGTGGGTTGGAATCGGCACATCGTGCTCGAGCGCCCTGCCAGCGATCGCGCAAATGCAACATCCGATGAGCTGACTTTCGATGTAGCGGTGCGATCGGACAAGGTTGTCGTCGAAGGTGCGCCTGCGCCGGTGCCAGCGTTTCCGAAAGGGCTGTCGTGGACTCCGATGACCCGGTTCGTTCATTTGCAACGCGCGCAGACCGGCTGACCAGGCCATCGCCGCCGCGAGCCGCGCGGATGTCGCGACGTTCATCATCGCCAATTGCAACCAAGGATATAGACATCCTCTATCTATGGATATAGATTGTCTATACCCATGGCGCCGCGTCACAAGAACCGCATCGAGCTGCTCCAGGGCACGCTCGATCTGCTCATCCTGGAGCAGCTCCGCTGGTCTCCCAGCCACGGCTACGGCCTCAGCCAGGCGATCCGCGCCCATTCCGGTGACATCCTGCGCGTCGACGCCGGCTCGCTGTATCCCGCGTTGCATCGCCTCGAGCGCCAGGGGCTCGTGCGCGCGCAGTGGACCATTTCCGAACGCAAGCAGCGCACGCGTGTTTACCGTCTCACGCCGCGCGGTCGCCGGCATCTGGCCGGTGAGCGCTCGAAGTGGGAGCAACTGTCGGCCGCCATTGCCGGCGTGTTGAACCGCGCCAGATCGAACGAAGCATGAGATTGCCCCGGTGGCGCCCCCGGCAGGATCGCGAGCTCGAGGAGGAGCTGCGCAGTCATCTGGAGCTCGCCATCCAGGACCGCATCGATCGCGGCGAATCGCCTGAGCATGCCGCCGACGCCGCGCGCCGTGAGTTCGGCAACGTGCTGCTGGTCAAGGAAACGGTGCGCGATATGTGGGGCTTGACCGCCGTCGAACAGTGCTGGCAGGACCTCGGCTATGCGCGCCGCGCACTGTGGAAGGCACCGGCCTTTACCTGTGCCGCGGTGCTGACCCTCAGCCTCGGGATCGGCGCCAACACGGCGATGTTCAGCATCGTGAGGGCCGTCATCCTTCGCCCGCTCGCCTTTCCCGATCCCGATCGCCTGGTCGCAGTGAATGAAACCGATCTCCGCAGCGGCACGCCGCGACGGGTGTCGGTGTCGTGGCCAAACTTCTTCGACTGGCGGCGCGACACGCGGACGCTCGAGGCGGTGTCCGGCCACCACACCGCCAACTTCACTGTGACGGGTCTTGGACCTTCTCGGCACATTCCCGGCGCCATTGTGTCTGCCAACCTGTTTTCGACGTTAGGCGTCGAACCCGCCGAAGGGCGCGCCTTTCGCGACGATGAAGATCGGGTTGGCGCGGACGTTGTGATCATCAGCGACGAGTTCCGGCGCAACTACATGAGCGGCGCCAATCCCGTTGGCCGGGCGCTCACCGTGAACGGCCGACGCTTCACCGTCATCGGCGTCATGCCGCCAGGTTTCAGCTTTCCCGTGACGTCGCCTGCGCCGCAGCTCTGGCTCACGTCGGCTGAAGACTCCCGTGTTGAGACGGCGGACGATACACCAATGACGGCGCAACGCGGCGCGCATTTCATCCAGGTGGTTGGTCGTCTGCGTGCCGGCGTTGGCTTACCCGCCGCGCAAGCCGAATTCGAAAGGTTGATGGCGGCGATGGTCAAGGCGTATCCCGATGACAACGCAAATCGAAGCGCCAGGGTGATGCCGCAACTCGACGCCATCGTGGGCACCGCCAGGCAGCCGCTACTGCTCCTCCTTGCTGCGGTTGGGTGCGTGTTGCTGATTGCGTGCGTGAACCTCGCCAATCTGATGACCGCACGTGGTGTCACGCGTCAGCCCGAATTAGCGCTGCGCGTCGCGCTCGGCGCATCGCGATCGCGCGTCGTGCGGCTGCTGCTCGCCGAAGCAGCCGCTCTCGCAGTGGCAGCGGCTGTCTGCGGCGTCGCGATGGCCTGGTGGTCGCTCGATGTACTCGTTCGCCTAGCGCCGCGTGATGTTCGCGGTCTTGATGCTGTCTCGATCGATCCTGTCGTTCTGACCTACACGGCTGCTGTTGCGGCGGTTTGTGCCGTGCTGGTTGGTCTCGCGCCGGCGCTGCGGGTCACGCGCGGAGATCTCCGCCAGGATCTCGGCGCAAGCCGCACTTCGACCAGCACACGTTCCCAGCGCCGTTGGTTGAGCGGGCTCATCGTCGTGGAGACCGCGCTTGGAGTAGTGCTGCTCGTAGGAGCCATGCTGGTCATCACCGGCTTGAGCCGTCTTGCTCGTATTGATCCCGGGTTTGATGCGGCCGGCGTCACGAGCATGCGCATCAGTTTGCCCAGCAGCCGTTACCCGTATGCGCGGCAAATCGCGTTCTTCGATCGACTGCTGCCGGAACTCTCGCGTCTGCCGGGCGTCGATGGTGCCGCCATTGTCGGTCCTCTGCCGCTGAGCGGGTCGCGTTTCGGATTGACCTTCGAGCTGCTCGGTGACGCAGCCGGTGAAGCGCGCACGCGGTCGAGCGCGGGGTTTGCCTTCGTCAGTCCAGACTACTTCAAGGCCATGCGGATTGCGCTGCAGCGTGGCCGCGAGTTTACGGCCGCGGACACCGTCACGTCACCACGGGTCGTGATCATCAACGAAACGTTTGCACGGCAGTATTTTGCCGGAGAAGACCCTATCGGCAAGCGGATCAAGCCTGGACTGACCACAACGGAGCCGGAGACACCGTGGCGCGAGGTCGTCGGGGTTGTGAGCGACGTCAAGGAGCGGACCTTGAACGAACAACCGAGCCCCGCGTTCTACGTGCCCTACGCGCAAGGCCTGATCACGGCACCGCACATCGTCGTGCGAGCCTCGCATGCAATCGACACGATTCCGGAAGCTGTTCGTCAGGTGATCGCCCGCCCCGATCCCGAGCTGGCGATGTACGACGTTCGCAAGCTAGAGGATCGGTTGACGACATCGATGGCCACCGAACGGTTCACGACGTTTTTGTTGACGCTCTTCGCGGCGCTTGGCTTGTTCCTCACGGCAGTGGGCCTGTACGGCGTGCTCGCGTATGGCGTCGCACAACGGACTCACGAATTCGGCCTGCGTCTCGCGCTGGGTGCGAAGCCCCGACAGATCGTTGCCGGTGTGATGGGCGGCGCGCTGACGGTCGTCGCTGCCGGGTTGCTGTTCGGTGTCGGTGCGTCCGCCGCGCTTGTGCATGTGATCATCACCGTCCTGGATTTCGTGCAGCGGCCCGGAGTGTCAACCTACGCTTCTGTCGTCCTCGTTTTTCTCAGCGTCGCTGCCGCTGCCGCCTTCACGCCGGCACTTCGCGCAATGCGCGTCGATCCGATGCAGACGTTGAGATCGAACTAGCCAAGGGCCCTGCCCCTCCGCGGCCCTTGGCTAGTTCTTGTTGTTGGCTTGGCGCGCTCCGCGCGCCGTAGACCGTTATGCGGGTCCACAACGCGTGCAAAATTCACGTCTGTGGCCGCATAACGGTCTAAGGTGGTCAGATTGCCGATGATGGGCGAACCGCAAGCGCTCAGGCGAGCCCTCGCCGGCGCGTGTTCACCAAGCCGGCGGCGATGATCAGCGCGCACACGCTGACCAGCGACAGCGCCATGAACTGGCCGTACAGCGTCCGGCCCATGACGTCGAACATCGTGAAACACATGAGCGCGAGCGCGACGCCTAATCCCCACTGCCAGGGCGTTGTCAATTCGCGCCAGCGATCCACCAGACAAACAACCGCCGGCGTGGCGAGCAGCAGCACGTAGTCCCAACCCTGCGGTGAGATGAGAGGAGTGAGGAGCATCAGGAGCGCGCATTCGAGGTACTCGGGTGCGGATACCGTGCGTCTACGCTGCCATACCACGATTACCATCAACAACGTTCCGACAACGGTTAACCAGGCGAGACCGGACGCCAGAGAACTAGGTCCGAGCCATTTGGCCCACATCGCGGCAATCGACACGTTGTCGTTGCCCAGAAGGTTTGGTGCCGTCGAGTCACTCACTGTGCGCAGCCATGCGCGCAGCAGATCAAGGTTGCCGTTCCAGCCATACACGGCTGCGGGCAGAAGCAAACCCACGGCGACGACGACAACGGCCATCGCGGCGGCCTGCCATCCTCGAGCGACGAACAGCCAGGGAAACAGAATCAACGCATACGGTTTGACAAAAACAGCGAGGCCGACAAGCGCACCGGCAGTGAGCGGCCGTTCGCTCTGAACCGCGACGAGCGCCGCCAGAAGCAGCGCACCCAGCAGGAGGTTGGCCTGGCCGAGCAGCAATTCGTGCGCATAAAACTTCGCCATCAGAACGATGGTGATCAATAGGAGAATCGGTGGCGACAAACGCCGATCGGGGAGAGCGGCCACCGACCAGCGCAGCAAAGCCACGAGCAACGCGAGCAAGAGGGCGAACCAGAGCACCTTCCCGGTGTCCTCGTCGAGTGCCCCGAACGGTGCCATCAGCAGCGCGAAAAGCGGAAAGTACTTGAACTGATAATGGCCGTCTTCCACACGGTACAGCGGTTCGGCGTGCAGTCCCCGCACGGCTGCTTGCCGCCAAGTGATGAAGTCGATCATCTCGTGGCGAATCCGCGTGGTGTAAACGGCAATGGCCAACAACGTGAATGTCAGAAAGGCAACCAGCCGGAGGTTGGCGCGCATGTCACGCAATGGCCTGCGACCGCAAGCGGATCAAACAGACGGCAATCAGTACGGCGCCCACACTTACGGCGGCCAACTGCATGAGGTGTGTATACAGAGGTCGCCGCAACAAGTCGAAGATGGTGAAGCTCGTGAACCAGAAGGCGGTCAACGCAACCGCACGCCAGTTCGGTGACAATTCGCGCCACCGATCCACGAGGCACGTATACGCAGGCAGCGCCGTCACGAGCACGTAGTCCCAGCCCTGCGGCGACAGCAGCGGCACCAGCACGAGGAAGTAGGCGCCCTCCAGGTAATTGGGCTCTGCAACCTTAGATCGCCGGTGCATGATGGCAACGCCTGCCGCAACGGCAAGTAGCGCTGACGCTAAGGCGAGGGCCGTTGCCGTTGGACCGGGTTCGAGCCACTTTGCCCACATCGAGGCGAACGAGATGTTTTCGTGCCCGAGCAGATTCGGTGCCGTCGTCTCTGTGACGGTGCGATACCACTCCTGCAAGAGCGTCAGGTTGCCGCTCCAGCCGTAGAATGCGGCCGGCAGCGCCAACCCGGCTGCTAGCACCACGCCAAAGGTTACGAGCGGGCGCCATCCGAGCCTCCAAGCCAACCACGGCACCAGGACCAGAGCGTACGGCTTCACGAACACTCCGGCACCGACCAGGGCGCCGGCCGTGAATACCCGGCCGTGCTGCACGGCGATGATCGTGCCAAGCAAGAGCAGTGCGACCGGGAGGTTGAACTGGCCAAACGCCAGTTCTTTCACGAGAAACTTGCCATTCAGAAGCAGCGTGAGCCAGAAGAGCACCCGTAGTGGCAGTCGTCGATCCGGCAAAGCAGCGATCGATAGGCGCAAGAGCGCCCAGGTCATCGCCACCGTCAGTGTGAACCACGCGAACTCTGCGATTTCTTTGGAGACCCAGGTGAAGGGCACCATGGCCAGGGCAAACGCCGGGAAATACTTGTATTGATAATGGCCATCGTCCGGCCGATAGAGTGGCTCGTGCGCAAGGAACCGAACGGCCGCCGTGCGCGGCACGACGAAGTCGACGAGTTCAGCGCGCTTGAGACGAACCAGGCCGTAGGTGCCGACGACGACGAGCGCGAAGACGAGGGTCCGGACGAGTAATCGCAACCGCGGCGACACGCACTGAGGGTACCATTTCACTCGTCCGACGACTATTGCTCGTGGGCGACATCGCGGGCAGAATGGTGCGGACACTATCTTGCATGCCAATTTGATGCGGGCGATCGACTTCTGGGTCGGCATCCCGCTCACGTTTCTCTTGACGGTGGTTCTCGCCGTCCAGCGCCTGTTTGGTTTTGCCCGTCACGCTGTCGGGTCGCCGCGCAATATTCTGTTCATTCAGCTCGCCGAAATGGGAACGATGGTCGTAGCGTACCCCTCGCTGAGAAAGGCACGCGAGCTCTTTCCCGATGCGACGTTGCACGTCCTGTGCTTCAAGCAGATTCGACCGAGCGTGGAGATCCTCGGAATTATCGCGCCCGAGAACATCATCACGCTCGACGCTCAGTCGCTGGTGTCGCTCGTGCGCGACACGCTCGTCTTTCCCTGGCGCGCTCGCCGGCGCGCGATCGACACCGTGATCAATCTCGAAAGCTTCGTCAGATACAGCAGCATCCTGAGTTATCTGTCGGGTGCCCGCCGGCGCGTCGGCTTCCACCGATTCAACCAGGAAGGGCTCTACACGGGGAATCTGCTCACCCACAACGTGCTCTACAACCCGCATGTCCACGCGGCGCATACGTTCCTTGATCTTGTTCACGCGCTCGATGCGCCGCCGCACCAGGTGCCGCGCGTCAAACGGCCAAGGGCAAGCGACTCGCTCGAGCTTCCGAAGATCACGACCGACGCGGACGCGGCCGCGGACATGTGGCGAAAGCTGAGGGCAATTGCGCCTGATATCGGACCGACGCGAAAGCTCGTGGTGATGAATCCGAACGCGAGCGATCAATTTCCGATGCGTCGCCTGCCGCTGGAGTCGTTCGCCGAGCTCACTCGCCAACTGCTGGAGGATCCCGAGGTCTTCGTCGCGATTACGGGCGTTGCCAGCGAGAAGCCCGATGCCCAGTACATTTGCACGCGGGTTGGATCGCCGCGTGTGCTGGACCTCACCGGCCGCACGACGATGACAGAGCTCCTGCACTTATTCGATCTCGCACACGTGCTGGTAACGAACGACTCAGGCCCCGCCCACTTCGCGGCGCTGACAAAGATCCACGTCGTCGTCTTTTTCGGGCCCGAGATCCCAGAGCGCTATCGGCCGCTCACCACGAGCTCGGACGTGGTCCATACCGGGTATACGTGCAGCCCCTGCATTGGTCCGCACAATCAGCGCCTGTCGCCGTGCAATGACAACTTGTGCCTGAAGAGCATCAATGTTCGGGAGGTTGCCGCCCTGGTTCGGTCGCGCCTCGAGGCGGTGTGGTCGTCGACCGCTGAAGTCCCATCGAGCATGTTGTAACAGTTCGCGATGTGGCGAACTGGCGATGTCGCATCGCCAGACCCATCGCCACATCCCCTACATCACTCGATCACATCGCAACATCGCCACGTCGCCACGTCGCCACGTCGCGACATCGTGAGATGTACGGGATGACGGACGGGTCAGTCTTCGCGATCGCTACCGAAGACTGCCCGTCCGACGAGGTGAGCGCCGTCTAGAAAGCAAATCGCGCGCTGAACTGCGCCGCACGCGGCTGCCCGTTTCCACCCCGGAGCGTGACGAGGCGCAGGAAATTCACGCGCCGGTCGCCGCTCGGGTTGTCGAAGTTGGCCGTGTTAAAGATGTTGAACAGCTCGAAGTTGAGATCGAGCGTCGTCTCGCGGCCCGGCCGCAGCCGATAGCCAAAGCGTGCGTCCGTCTGTCGGTACGACGGACCTTTCGCGCCGTTGCGGCGACCGTCGCTATCCACGCAGATCGCGTTTTGCCCGGTCCCGCAATAGTGACCAGCCGGCAGCAGGTCGAACAGCCTGCCGTTCTGATCCGCGTCCACCGACGAATCGTAAAGCGTCATCGATCTCCCACTCAAGTAGCGGAAGACGCCGCTGATCGTCAGACCGCGCGTCCACGGAACTTCGACGCGGCCGCTCACCACGAAGTTCTGCCGGCGATCGGCCTCGAGTGGTCCAAAGCTCGCGTCAAGCCGTGGATCGTCGAGGAATTGGTAATCATTGTTGTTGCTGGTGTGTTGGGTCGGCTCGACGTTCCCGCGAGCGTAGCCGAGTGCGTAGGACACCCGCGCAGCCCAGTTATTGCTGTATCTCTTCTCCAGCATGACGTTCATCCCGTCGAATCGGGAGGAGCCGTCGTTGCGTCGGGTCAGCACCTGATTGACGAACGGTGGAATCCCCAACTGTCCCGCGATGTTCTCGAGATCGGTATACACCAGACGCCCGGTCCGGCTCGTATCCACACGCACGGCAGGATTCAGGTCGAAGTTGATCAACTGATCGCGGTTCTCGCTGTGAATGTAGTCGACCGACAGGGCCATCTGCTGCGCGAGTTGCCGCTCGTAACCGACTGTCGTCTGATGCACGTTGGGCACCACGCGATCGGGGTTGTCGAGATAAACCACGCCGGTGTTACGGCCCTGCGATCCAGGTGGAAACAGCGCATTGACCAAGGCGCGGTTGACGACCGGGCCATTGACCAGCAGCGGATTGGTGGGCAACTGACCGCTGCTCGGCCCAGGGTCAGCCCGGTCGGTGGGAAACGCCGCCAAGAACGACGAGCTGTAGACGCCGTTGGTAACGAATTGCGTCAGGGTTTGAAGGACGATCTTGTCGTAGAACACGCCGTAGCCGCCGCGAATGAGTGACCGATCGCTCCCGCCCGGCCTCCAGGAAAATCCCAGGCGCGGCGCGAAGTTGTTCTTGTCCACCGCGTATTTGTCGGGCTGGAAGAGCGGGTTGAAGGCGTTGCGAAGCGGCGTGATCTCAATGTCATAACGCAGGCCGATGTTCAGTGTGACGTCCTTCAGTTGCCATTTGTCCTGCGCAAACGCAACACCGACGTGCGTCCGCATCAAAATGTCCTGCAGCGCGGGTACTCTGATGAAGAGACGCTCCGGGTAGGTCGAGGGATCGTTTGCGTTGAAGGCACGGTCGGTGGCGAAGGAGAACCTTCCGTTCATGTCCCCCTCGTCCGGAAGGTCGATCGTGGAAAAGATGTACTGCACGCCGAATTTCAGGTCGTGCTCTCCGCCGCCCCACTGCGGTACGAACTGCGTGAACGTGTCGCTAATCTCGTACGAGTCATTGATGCGCATGTTCGCGTTGTTCGCGAGCCCGTCAGTGAACGTCAACATACTGAGCGTCGGCGGCAGATCGGTCATGTGCCGCTCGCCATTGGGCACGGGTGTCACCTCGGCCGGGGCGAAGCCGTTTGCCTCATGGGTGTAGCCGACCCGAACCTGGTTGAACCGGGTGTTCCCGAAGGTCGCGTTCCAGTTGCCACCGGCGCTGCGGTCGATGTCCCACTCCTGGTCTTTCGCCGCGAGCGTCCGCTGAGGGGTGAGGCGGTCGTGGGTCGGCGAGTACTCGACGAGGTAGCGCCCGCTCCACGTGTTGTTGGCGTTGATCTGATGATCGAAGCGGATCATGTGGTTCCACAGCTTCATCGTCTGCGTGTTGGAGACGTTCAACTCCGGCCGCGCGGAAAACGTGTTCGTGCGGCTTTCCTCGTAGACGATGCGGTCGAGGCTGTAGAAGAAATGCGCCCTGTCCTTCTTGACCGGGCCGCCGATCGTGCCGCCCCAGTCCGTCTGCGACGTCGGCGGCTTGGGGAGATTGCTTTGTGCGACGAAGAAGTCCTTCGCCGTGATGCGATGGTCGGTGTAGCTGCCGAACAGCGCGCCGTGGAACGTATTGCTACCCTGTTTGGTGATGGCGTTGACGACCGCGCCGGCAGTGCGGCCGAACTCGGCGTCGTACTGGTTGGTCAGCACCTGGAACTCCTGCACGGCCTCGATCGCCGGGCGCACCTGGCTGCCGCACGAGGAGCCGAGGTAGTCGTCGTTGTTCCCGCCGCCGTCGATGGAGAAGTTGCCGCTTCGATTACTGCCGCCGCCGACAATCAACGACTCGCAGGAGAACGAGGCGGTGGACGACTGGATCTGGATGCCCGGCGCCAGGCTCACGGCGAACATCCAGTTCTTGTTGAGAATGGGCAGCGCGCTGAGCTCCGCCTGGCCAATGTTTGCGCCGATCTGCTTCGACGTGACGTCGACCAGCGGCGACTCGCCGGTAACGGTGACATTCTCCTCGAGCGCGCCGACGGCCATGGTCATGTCGAGGGTTGTCGTACTGCCGATTCGCAGCAGCACATTGAGCCGTTCATATTTTCGGAAGCCTTGCATCTCGGCTGAGATCCGATACGTGCCCGGCACGAGACCGGTCACAAAATACGAGCCGTCGGCGTTGCTGACGACCTGCCGAAACACGCCGCTTTCCTGATGGGTCACCACAATCGCCGCGCCTGGAAGCGCGCCGCCTTGTTCGTCGACGACGCGGCCTTGGATAGCCGAATACTGACCTTGCTGGCCCAGCGCGGGCGTGACCGTGGCCAGGACAAGAACCGCGATGGCGAGGCACGTGCGCCGCATTTCGGACCTCCTTTCGGGATGACCGACGACAGAGCCTCAGCGGACACCGCCCGCTGAGCGTCTAGGAATGCGTCGAACGCGATGAGGAAAGTAACCCTATACGCCCGCACAACGACATTGTCAATGCGATCAACGGCGCGGCGCGAATGAATGAGACCCCGAAGGCCGTGGAGGTGGCTCCAGGCCGCAGCAATGCGGCGCCGGAGCCTCGCCCGGCGACATGACGAATCAGCGCAACGGGACCGGCGGAAAGACGGTGCTCACCGACGACGGGCCGCTGGCAATCGAGGTACGAGAAACCGCTCGCGCTTAATAGCCAATGTTGGCGACCGCACCGTCTCCTAATCGATCGCGGAGCTGCTGCAAATAAAGGCTCGCTGGGTTGACAGGTTCACCGAACCATTCGAACTCGCCGTTCCCCTGCCGTCTCAGGGCCTGACAGCCGATCGACCAGTTTCGCGCATACGGCGGGCTAGCCACCCGATGCGTGTCGCCATTGCAGTTCCAGAAGATCTGGTACGCCCCCGACCAACCGTGGCCGCTGCTCAAACATTACCGATAGTCCTGCAGCGCGACGAGCTTCGCAGACCACGGACAATATGTCTTAACCACGTCGACGAAATAATCGATGTGTGATTCGACGAAAGACGGCGTCCCGTCGCAGACCTCGATTGCCGCAACGGCAAACTCGATGTTATCGGGATCCATGTGCCAGTGGTATGGAGCGTTATGCGCAGCCTGGCCCGGTCCGCGCAGAATGCGGGCGACCGGAATGGTTGCTGTCGTACGGCCTTGTTGAATTGCCAGAACCTGATCGATCGCTGTCTTGTTCGTGACCCACACCTTGAATCGTTGGCCGACGACGTCAAAGGTGGCGAGCATGCCGCCGCGCAGATCGCACGTCGCGATTCCAGGCGTATAGGCCTCCACTGAACCGATCGCATCACCACCGATCGCATAAATGCGACCGTCGGGACCTAGCGTCGCCGCCGATCCGTGTCGCGGAGTCGACATCGAGGCCACATACGTCCATACATCAGCGACCGGATCGTACGCTTCCACTGACGTCCCTTCCATCCCGCCTCCGATCGCATAGAGGCGACCGTCGGGACCGGTTGCGGCGGCGAGGCTAAAGCGGATCTCGTTCATCGACGCGATCGTCGTCCACAGCCCGCTGGCAGGGTCGTATACCTCGGCGGAGGCTACGTACCCGCTACCCGAATAGCCGCCAAAGACGTAAATGCGGCCGTCGGCTCCGGCAGTCGCTCCAAAGCCTGTTCGCGGGGTGTTCATGGGCGCGACGGTGGTCCAGGTATCGGTCCCTGGGTCGAAGACTTCAACGATCGCGATTGTCTGAAAAGAAGGATCCGTGCCGCCCATGACGTAGATGCGTCCGTCGCTGCCCGTGGCCGCCGCCGCTCCTTGACGGGGCGTCGGCATCTCAGGCAGCAACATCCACGCATCGGCGGCGGGATCGTAGCGCTCCGTTCGGGCGAGCGGAAACGGTGGCGAGCCGAAATTGTACCCTCCGAGTGCATACACAAGTCCGTTCAGGTCGCGTGCGTAGGCGAAATTGCGTCGCGCTCCCTCGGCGAGGGGCGTCACCGTCGTCCAGACGTCAGCGCCGACATCGTACGCAAACACGTTGGCGGTGACCGGCGGACCATCGTTTGAAGTCCCTCCAAATGCATAAATACGGCGGTCGCTTCCCATCACAGCTCCGTGGAGCATCATCGGCGCCGGGAGTGGAGCCACCGTCACCCAGTTGTTTCGTTGGACCACTGGCGACGCTAGAATTGCGATCGCCGTGTCGAAACATCGCATTCCGTGAATCGAAATCACGATGTCGATGGATGGAAAAGCAGCAGTTATGGGCACGAGACCACTGTCGAACCGCTGTTTCTCGTCGCCCACCTTAAGGTCCAGAAACAGCCGCTGGCGGGCGGGCTCGGCGGCGATCTGATAGGTGCCCGACCCGCTGATCGGAATAACCTTGTCAGCCTTCAGGACGATCAGCTGGACATCGTTCACCGCATACTGGTCGAACGTCCCGTCGGATCCGATGAACTCCAGGGTGAACGTACCTTGGATTTTGTCGGTCGCGAAGATCGGGCACAGGCACGGCGGAAAACATCCCCGTTGAAAGGTCGAACCTGGATCCAGGCCGTATGGCACGCGTTGGGCGTAAGCCGACGCGGGTACGATGACGTCGAGGAAGAACAGGATAGATATCGCGACGCGAAATCGTTGCACCATAAGCCCACCCTTGGCGTGTGGGCGCCGCTTTCAACCAGAACGCCGCAAGACCTTACCGCGAGCACCGCCGGAAATCAATCAGACAAGTGTTGCGCGCGCCCAGGCGCAGTCGTGCCGCTGGCCGCTGCACGCGTCGGCGAACGTGCCAGGATGAAGGTCGCGTGGGCTCTTGATCCGCTGCGGGCGGAACGCTAGAAACACCCATCTTTCAGTGCAGGGATCACCGCGACGTTCAGAACAGATTGTCCTGAAGGGCGAGGTGCGCCGCATACGCGGCGATGTGACAGAGGATCGCGTAGGGCAAGCCCCAACGCCAGAAGATCCATCCGAGCGGGAGACCGGCAAGCGTGTACTTCGTCACGAGCGCGGCACGATAGTAATTCGCCAGCGCCGGCTTGTCCGGAACGGGTCTGTCAAGATGCAGCAGCGCGAAGAACAACGCGGAGCCGACGAGGGCGATCGCAAAGGCGAGCGTCGCGCGTTTCGTGACGCGGAACACGATCCATGCGATCGCGCTCATGAGGAAGAGACGTACCGCGATCTCCTCGATCAGCGGCGAAGCGATCAACCCCTCGAGGGGCGCGAGCGTTGCCATCCGCTCGACCATCAGCGCGCGCAGCCCCGGATCCATTGCCGCGATCGCCTTGTTGGCCGCGAGATTGGCCACGCCCAAGCCCGTTCCGGCTGCCAGTGACAGCAGCGCCAGCCGCGCGCGAGACGGCGGCGAACCCCAGAAACACGAGCGCCGCTCCACTGACCGCGGCAATAGCGAAGGAGCTGGCATCCTCCACTTCGCGTCCGGCCAGCAAGGCCGCGATGAACGCGAGCCACGCCGCGGCGACGGCGAGCGCCGCCTCTGCGCGAACGATCGACGATCACGTCGAGCGGGTGGCGCGGAGTCTTCATCAGCCGCGTTCTAACGCTGAATGTTCATCGGCGTGTAAAGAGGATTGGCGCGCGGCGCAACGCCCCGATTCGCACCGCGCGACGCTCAGTAGTGTAGCTCGCAGGAGCGCGTAGCCGCGTGCTTGCCACCTCCAACTGCGTGTTAGACTCCGCCGACCTCGCAACGAGCCCATGCCTGTCGTCCTTCGCTACGCTACGGCCGCCGACGCAGAGCTTCTGGCCGAGCACCGGGTGGCCATGTTTCGTGAGATGGGTAGCGTCCTGCCCGAGTTCGAAGAGCCCCTGCGTTACGCCTCAACGGCCTACTTCGCTTCCGCGATCCCGGTCGGAGAGTACGTGGGATGGATCGCATCGCCCACAGACGGTTCACCGCCAGTCGCCGGTGCCGGCGTTCAATTTCGGTCGTTGCTGCCTCGCCCTACGGTTCGAGGAGACGGTCTTCTGCTCGGACGGGAAGGACTGATTCTCAATCTGTATACCGTTCCGAACTGGCGCCAGCAAGGGATCGCGAAGCATCTCATGGAGACGATCGTCGCGTGGGCAGGTGAGGTGGGCATCGTCCGGTTGGTCCTGGCCGCGTCGCCCGCCGGTCGCCCCCTGTATGAAAAGATCGGTTTCGTTGCCACGAGCGAGATGAGCTACACGGGGCGATTGGCACCAGGCGGACCGTGGACCGGAGCAATGTAAGCGCCGAAGAATGCCGAAATGATCGGCACGCGCGCCCTCATCAGCGGCCCATCGGCTCTGACGCACGCGAAAAAGGGGTCAGACCCCTTTTCCGCGGAAAATGACGCTTGCTCAATCCACTGGCACTGAATAACGCGCCAGCACGACGGTGACGTTATCCTTGCCGCCGTTGCCGAGGGCACGCTCGACGAGCCGCTGGCACGCCTGGTCGGAGCGAGTCTCTCGGCCGAGCACATCAGCGATGCCGACATCGTCGATCATGTCCGTCAGGCCATCGCTACAGAGCAGCAGTCGATCGCCGTCGGCGAGCTTCCACCGCCTGATCTCAGCGCGCACGTCTTTCTGCGAACCCCCCAAGGCGCTCGTGAGCACGTTGCGCAACCGATGGTGTGCGACGTCCCGCTGATCGATCTGCCCTTCGTCGGCAAGCTGTTGGGCGTAGGTCTGATCGCGGGTGAGGAGCTCGAGCGTCCCGTCGCGAAAACGGTACGCTCTCGAATCCCCAACCTGCGTGACGAACAAATCGTCGCCCAGGCTGAGGGCCGCCGTCATCGTCGTGCCCATTCCTTCCAGTTGCGGGTCGAGACGGGCCTTCTTCTGGAGCGCTTCGTGGACCTGTTGGTAGCGCGCCACTGCACGCGCCATCACCTTTTGCGCATGCGCATCGTCGAGCCTCAGTATCCAGTCAGGAACGTGAAAGAGAATGTTGATCAAGGTGGCGATCGCCATTCGACTTGCTACTTCGCCGCCCAGGTGGCCCCCCATCCCGTCGGCGACGATCATCAGGTAGGCTGTCTCGCCGAACTGTGAGGGGACGTCTCCAGACGGGACATTCGTGAGTAGCGTCGTGGCGTGGCGCCCTCCGCGGGCGACGAGAAAGTGGTCTTCGTTTCGTTCCCTTACCTTCCCTTTGTCCGAGAGTGCCGCCACATCGATATGCACGCTCGTCGAGATTGTCGGCGGGAATTCCAGTTCCAACTGCGGAAGCGGAAACTCGTCGGTGTCGATGTCATGATGGACCATCATGAATGAAGAGTGTAGCCCGGGTGGGATCCTTCACGCGCCGCGACCTTATTCGGTCTTACTGCGAACTGCGCCTCGGCCCTTGACACCTGGTGCCTGCGATCGCAACATGACGGCACGTCACTCCGGAATCCCGCGATCATGACAGACGCGGCTGCGCTCGCCCTGGCTCACCTTTCACGCTACGACGCGCTGCTGCGCATCTCGAAGACCCTTGCCGGCCATCGAACCCTGGCCGAGCTGTTCAAGGTTCTTGCGGATCACCTGCATTCGGTCGTCCCATTCGACTACCTCGGGCTGACGCTGCACGACGAATCCACTGATGAGATGCGTGTTGTCGTGCTGGAGCCGAACGACATTACGCTTCCATTCATGTCGACGCGAGTTGCCGATCAAGGCCCGGCTGCGACCGCATGGGAAACACAGAAGGTCGTCGTCGTCCCCATCCCCGAGGAAGGGACGCTTGAGCCCGTGCTCGCGTTCATCCGCAGTCAAGGGCGAAAGACGGCATGCTGGCTGCCGCTGACGACGGCACGTCGCAAGGTCGGCGTCCTCACCTTCGGCAACTCCAGTGCCACCGAGTACACCGATGACATTCTCGCGTTCATGGAGCAGGTCGCGGCGACGGTGGCCATCGCTGTTGACAACGGCATCAACTACGACAAGGCGCAACGTTATCAACGCGAACTCCGGGAAGAACGCGATCATCTGCGCTTCTTGCTCGACGTCAATAATCTTCTGGTCTCGCATCTCGACTATCGCGAGCTGCTCAAGGCGATCTCTGAAGCCGTCCAGCGTGTCATCGACGCCGATCATATCGGCGTCGCGCTGTACGACGAGGAGTCGGGGCAGTTGCGGCTCGACTGGATTTATGACAAGGCGCGTGGCTTCACCAGGTCCGACACCATGCTTGCACTGGATGAATCGGTTGCCAGCTTGACGTTTCAGCGTGGCGCCGCCGGAGTATTCCGGCGGGCCGATCTGGAAGGGAACGGGTGGGCCAGCGCGGCGCTGATGAAAGCGCAAAACGTCGAATCCGTTTGCTGCGTGCCCCTCGTCACGCGTAGCGGTACGTTCGGCGCGCTGTATGTCGGCAGCGGCTCACCGGATGCGTTCTCAGAAAAAGACGTCACGCTGCTTGGGCATACGTCAGCGCAGATCGCGATCGCACTCGAGAACGCCCGCGCGTACGAGCAGCTGACGGTTCTCAACGCGCACTTGATCGACGAGAAACAGTATCTCGAGCGCGAACTGGTGAAGGAGTTTACCGAGATCATCGGAACGAGCGCCGCTCTGCGGAGGGTATTGCAGGCGGTCAAAACCGTCGCGCCCACCGATAGCACGGTCTTGCTCCTTGGTGAGACGGGCACCGGCAAGGAGCTCATCGCGCGGGCCATCCACGAACTGAGCCCGCGACACGAGCGGACGTTTGTCCGCATGAGCGTGGCCGCCCTGCCGTCAACCCTGTTCGAGAGCGAGCTGTTCGGGCACGAGCGAGGCGCATTCACGGGCGCCACCGCGAGCCGAATCGGCCGGGTCGAGCTGGCCAATCGCGGCACGCTGTTCCTGGACGAGGCCGGCGACATCCCGTTGGAAGTGCAACCGAAGCTGCTGCGCGTCCTGCAGGAGCGCGAGTTCGAGCGCCTTGGCAGCACGCGCACTCAGCGCGTCGATGTCC
>JBKPDL010000168.1:0-13713 GCA_046727855.1 Acidobacteriota bacterium | reverse complement strand
GCCGGGCCGAGTTTTCCAGTTACCAGTTACCGGTTCAAAGACCGTTATGCGGCCACAGACGTGAATTTTGTACGCGTTGTGGACCCGCATAACGGTCTACGGCGCGCGGAGCGCGCCAAGCCAACAAACTAGCCAAGGGCCCCGAGTTAGCCGGATATCAAGGGCAGGGCCTGGCAGGGCCCTTGGCTAGTTATCGGTTTGGGGCGGAGCTCTCCAACTGACAACTGAACTTTGAACTGACAACCGGAAACCGGAAACTAGTAAGAGGAATGATCCAACTCCAGCAACTAACCAAGGCCTTCGGCGAGCGTGTCCTGCTCGACGCCGTGACCTGGCAGGTCGGCGATCAGGATCGCGTTGGTCTGTGCGGGCCAAACGGCGCAGGCAAGACAACGCTCTTGCGCATGCTCGCCGGCCTCGAGGAGCCGGACCAAGGCACAGTCCTCAAGCCGAACGCGCTCACCACCGGCTACCTGCCGCAGGACGGTCTTACTCATCGCGGCCGAACGGTTGTCGACGAGGCAAGCCTCGCGCTGAAGCCGCTGCTCGATATGAAAGCCGAGATGCACGACCTGGAGCATCGTCTTGGCGACGAGAGGGTGCCGGAAGAGCAGCACGAATCGATGCTGCACCGCTATAGCGAGCTGCAGGAGCGCTTCCGCATGGCGGACGGCTATCACCTGGAACTGAAGGTCGCGACCGTGCTCAAAGGTCTCGGTTTCGAGCTGGCCGATTTCGATCGCCTCTCAGATCACCTGTCCGGCGGCTGGCAGATGCGATTAGCGCTCGCGAAGCTCCTCCTCGGCCAGCCCGATTTGCTGCTGCTCGACGAGCCGACGAACCATCTCGATCTCGACGCACGCAACTGGCTGGAGTCGTATCTGGCGGTCTATCCGCACTCAGTGATTCTCGTATCGCACGATCGCTATTTTCTCGATACCGTCGTGTCGCGTATCGCCGATCTCTCCCTGCGAACGATCACCGATTACCACTGCAACTATTCGCAGTACCTGGTTCAACGCGATGAACGCATGCAGCGCCTGCGCGAGGCCAAAAAGCGTCAGGACGAAGAGATCGCGCGGGTGCAGGAGTTCATCGATCGCTTCCGATACAAAGCCACCAAGGCGGCGCAGGTCCAGAGCCGCGTGAAGATGCTCGAGAAGATCGAGCGCATCGAAGTGCCACCTGAACGGAAGCGGATTCACTTTAATTTCCCCGCGGCGCCGAAAAGCGGCCGCACGGTGATCCAGCTCAAAGGCGCACGCAAGGCGTATGGTGACAACGTCGTGCTCGACAGCGTGAATCTGCTGATCGAACGCGGCGATCGCATCGCGCTCGTGGGTCACAACGGCGCCGGCAAGTCGACGCTGATGCGCCTGCTCTCGGGCGAAGAGGCCCCGGATCGCGGCGAACGTGCCGAAGGACATCAGGTCGTCACCCAGTACTTCGCCCAGGACGAGGCCACTCGCCTCGATCCGTCGCTCACGGTCTACGAAACGCTGGCGTCCGGGTCGCCTGACGCGATGATTCCGGCGATTCGCAACATCCTCGGCGGGTTTCTCTTCTCCGGTGACGACGTGTACAAGAACGCGGCGGTGCTCTCGGGAGGTGAGCGCACGCGGCTCGCCGTCGCACGCATGCTGCTTCGTCCGTCCAACACGCTGCTGCTCGACGAGCCCACGAATCACCTCGATCTCGATTCGAAGGAAGTGCTCCTCGACGCGCTCGTCGACTACGGCGGCACGCTCGTCTTTGTGTCGCACGACCGCTATTTCGTCGAGCGTCTCGCGACAAAGATCGTCGACGTCGGCAACGGACAGGCGCTCCTCTATCCCGGAACGTATCCCGAGTTTTTGTGGAGCAAGGAAAATCCACGTGCGACAGCTCCGCCAGGTGCGGTCGGCGCGGATCGTGCGCTGCCAGCGACGGATGCCGTGCAACCCGCACGTGTACCACCCGCACCCGAGCACCCGAGCGCCGTCCCAGTCGTACTCAAGCAGCGGCGCAGCGCATTGCACTCGTCGCCTCCGCCTCCGCTCGCTGCGAGCGCTGCGCGCGCTTCGGCGGGACCTCGCCGAAGCGGCTCAGAGCCGGGAGCCGCGAAGGCGGGCCAGTCGTACCTGGAACGCAAGCGCGATCTCGCCGAACGGCGCCGGCGCGAAAAAGCGATTCGATCGCTGCGCGATCGCATCGAAGTTCTCGAGTCGCGCATCGCTGAGCGCGAGAAAGCGATCAAAGATCTGGAAGCGGCAATGGCTACTCCGGGCTTCTACGACGACCACACCAGGGCCAAGCCGCTGGTGGACCAGCATCAGGCGTTGATGTGGGAGGTCGGCGACCTTTTGAATCAGTGGGAAATGCTGCAGGGCGAGGCCTCAGCTTTTGTCGATCTGAACACGTAAGATCGCTTACACTTCTGTAATCACACACCTCGAGCTGGCCGGGGCAATTTCTACGTTGGCAAGCACTTAGCAGCACTGTAGAGCTGCGGCTGATGGGTACGCCGTTTGCGACATGGCCCAGCCACGATCTAGCGATATGACTGCCCGTCCCTCCCCTGTCCACTCGGGGTCACCGCCCGAGGCCGCGCCGCCTCGCGACGCATTTTTCCGCCATCTCGTGGCAAACATGCGCAACGGGGTGCTCGCGATCACCCGCGACGGACAAGTCGTGCTCATCAACACGGAGGCCTGCCGAATCTTCGGCCTTGCCCCCAGCGGTGAATACACCGGCCGCTCGTACATCGAGGTGCTGCGCTCGCATCCGGACATGGTGCGGATTGTCGGCGGCGCGTTCGAGATGTCGTCGCTGCCCAACCGCGCTGAGATCCGCCTGAAATCGACCGACAGAGTGATCGGTTACACGTTGTCCCTCGTGCGCGACGACGACGGGCGCGCGGTGGGGGCGGCGCTGTTTTTCAAAGACCTCACGCACGTCGAGCAGATGGAAGAACGCGAGCGGCTGCGCGATCGGCTCGCGGCGGTCGGCGAGATGGCGGCCGCCATGGCCCACGAGATCAAGAATCCGCTCGCCGGCATCGAGGTAATGGCAGGATTGCTGCGTCGACAGGTGCCCGATAAACGCGAGGTGCAGTCGATTGTCGCCGACATCATCAACGAGGCCAAGATGGCCAACGCCATCGTGCAGGAAGTCCTCGATTTTGTCCGCCCGGTGCGGCTGCAGCTCGATCGCACGCTGGTCAACGACGCGCTGCAGAGCGCCGTCACGATGGCCGACAGCAAAACCACACGCGGCGGTATTTCCGTGAACATGCACGTTCCGCCCTCGTTGCCGCCGATTCAGGGCGACCGTCATCAACTCACGCAAGTGTTCGCCAACCTCCTGATCAACGCGTACGAAGCGCTCGACGGCCGCGGCACCATCACGTTGAGCGCGCGGCTGGCGAAAACCTCCGAGGAAGGCGCCCTGCTTCCCGACGGTCATACCGCGGTGCCGACGATCGTCGTTGACGTGACCGATACCGGCCCGGGTGTCGCCGCTGAGGTCGCGGACAAGATGTTCAATCCGTTCTTCACGACCAAACCACAGGGGTCGGGGCTCGGGCTGGCAATCGTCCGCAAGATTCTCGACGCGCACGAAGGACGGATCGACGTTTCGAGCGTGCCGGATCGCGGTACGACCTTTCGCGTCACGGTACCGGTGGAACATACGAACGCGTAGGCGAGATCGGGCGGGAAGGGCGCTCAGGGCTGGTGAGGCAGGCGGGTCTGGTCGGTCGGGTAAGGCGGGTAGGTCTGGTCGGTCCGGTAAGTCTGGAAGGCTGTCGCACGCGACTTACCAGCCCCATCGGCCCGGAGCGAAGAAAACGATGAGCCGAATACTTGTGGCAGACGATCACGACGCGCTCAGGCGAGGGTTGTCCATCGCCCTGGGCGCGGCCGGGCATGACGTCGAGGAAGCGGGCAACGGCAACGCCGCTATCGAGAAACTGCACGAAAACTACTTCGATGTCGTGGTCAGCGATCTCAAGATGGGCGGCTCGGATGGCCTCGATGTGCTGCGTACGACCAAAACGTTGCATCCGTCCTCGTCCGTGATCCTGATGACGGCGTTCGGCTCGGTGAGCACCGCGGTCGAGGCCATGAAGCACGGCGCCTTCGATTACGTCCAGAAGCCGTTCGAGATCGAAGAAATGGAGGTGAAGGTCGAGAAGGCGCTGGAGCTCAAGCGGCTGCGGCACGAGCTCGATTACCTCCGTCACGAACGGCAGGAATCGTACGATTTCGAACGCATTGTCGGCGGCAGCGAACCGCTGCAGCGAGTGCTCAGCGTCGTCAAGAAAGTCGCCAAGAGCAATTCAACGGTGCTGATTCGCGGCGAGACGGGCACCGGCAAGGAGCTGATCGCCGGCGCCATTCACCACAACTCACTGCGAGCAGCGCGTAACTTCGTGAAAGTCAACTGCGCCGCGCTGCAGGAAAACCTGCTCGAATCGGAGCTTTTCGGCCACGAGAAAGGCGCGTTTACCGGCGCCGACCGTCAGCGCATCGGCCGCTTCGAGCAGGCCGACGGCGGATCGCTCTTCCTCGACGAAATCGGCGACATGAGCGCCAGCACGCAGGCCAAGATTCTGCGCGTGCTGCAGGAGCACGAGTTCGAGCGGCTGGGCGGCACGCGCACGATCAAAGTGGATGTGCGTCTCATCGCCGCAACCAATCGCGACCTGCCGACGATGGTGACCGCCGGGCAGTTCCGCGAAGACTTGTATTACCGGCTGAACGTCGTCACGATCGACATGCCGCCGCTGCGTGAACGCAAAGAGGACATCCTTCCGCTCGCGATGTGGTTTATTCGCCGCTTCGGCAGCGAGCTGAAGAAAAAGCTCGACGGCCTCGACAACGAAGCGCAGAAGATGCTGGTTCGCTACAACTGGCCCGGCAACATCCGCGAGCTGGAGAATGCGATCGAGCGCGCGGCGCTTTTGGCCGAAAGTTTGACGATCAGGTCAGAGGACCTGCGGCTCGGCGACTTTTCGTCGAGCGGCAACCGCGAGTCGTCTTCGGTGGTGAAGATTCCGCCAACCGGCATCGCGCTCGAAGAAATCGAGCGCCAGGCGCTCCTCGAAGCGCTGAAGATGTCCAATTGGGTGCAGAAGGACGCGGCGGAGCTGCTCAACATCAGTCCACGCGTGATGAACTACAAGATCAAGACGCTCAACATCGACATGCCTCGGCGGCGAATGCCGACGGTAGCGTGAAGCGTTCATGGGAATAGCCGCGCTCGCAACGAAACCATCAGCCCGTATCGATCGGGCGCCCGTCCGGTGAACGCCTGCGGCCCTGCCACTGGCCAGCTGCCGCTCACCCAGGGATACGGATTCGACACATCGGACCAGTACAAGCCAGCAGTGACCGCGTCGAACATGGTCACAAACACGCGCAACGTGGTGCCGCGATCCCTCTTTCCCATTTCGACGCCGAACAGGCGGTGCGCCGCAAGGTACTTAATCATGCTGTCGTCGCGCGACAGCTCCTCGCGCGTGAACGTCGCGCCCACTGCCGCGTTGCGTCGCACTGGAACTGCGACCTGCGCTCCGATGTAGAAGCCGGATTTGTCAATCGAGTCGGGATCGACGCCAAGCATCTCCGCCGATGTTCCGGTCGGTCCCCACGTGTAATGCGCATACTCGCCAAAGACCGACACAAACGGGTGCGGCTGCACTTTTGCGCTGACCACGATCGCGTCGTCGTTGCGCTTCGATGCCCAGTAGCTTGGCAGGCGTTCGATCTTCGATCCGCTGAAGCCCTTCTTCCACGCCGCTCGCAAATCCAGCACTGGGTGGGGGCGCGCGTGTGCAGACACGATCGCTGAGAGCGTGCTGTTGGTATCGAGCGTCGGATTTGCGAAGTAGAACCAGTTGTAATCTTTTTGGCGATTCCCTTCGCCGAGCACGCCCATGGCGGAGACATCGAATCCCCGGCTGGCATAGGTGAGCATCGCGCCGTAGTTGGCTTCGGCATTGAGACGCTGAATGCGCGTCATGTCCTTCGACGTCCACGACCCAACCTCGTCGGGGTCGAAACCGATGGGAAGGATGAAACGGCCGAAGCGCGCCGTCAGCGCATCGCTAGCCAGCCATTCGACAAACCCTTCACGTAGCGGACCCTGTTGGTTGATGTAATCGAGCGCGAACGTGTTGTAGGTATCGACACGTTTGTGGCCGTCCTCGGGATCGCACGGCACGACCGGACCGATGGAGTACAAACGCGGATCGTTGGGGAAAAGAAATTGGCTTCGCCGCAGGCGGGCTTCGATGAAACCTCGTTCACCGGGTTGAACGACAGGCGATAGCGGAATCTGTCGTGGAGCCTGCCAGACAGCGTCAGCGTCGCCTGGCCGACCCGCCCCTGCTTCTCGAATCCGAGCGCAGCCTGCGCACCGTCATGGCCATACCCGGCGACAAAGGTCACATCCAGATTGAGCTTTTCATCGGATAAGGGCCTTGGCGTTTGGGCGTGAAGAACAGCGGCCGGAACGAGCGTGAGAAAGAGAACTATCGCGGCAGTGTGCATGTGGCCATGATTCTATTTCGCCTTGGGGTGGGCTTTTCGATAAACATCGATCAATTGCGCCGCATTGACATGCGTATACCGCTGCGTCGTGCTCAGACGCGCGTGCCCGAGCAGTTCCTGTATGGCGCGCAGATCCGCGCCGCGCTGCAGCAGGTGCGTGGCAAACGAATGGCGAAGCGCGTGCGGACTGATGCCGAACTGCGTGCTGCACTGCGACACGTAACGATGGACAAGACGATGAACACTGCGACCGGTGAGGCGCGTCCCCCGGTAGTTCACAAAGACTGGATCGTTCTTCCCGCCTTCGCGCACGCGAGTTTTGGCGAGCTTCGGCGCGGCCAGCCTTCCTCGCTCCTCGTTCTTCGTTCCTCGTTCTTCGTTCTTCGTTCTTCGTTCTTGGCCCTGAGTTCTGAGTTCGGCACGATCCCGCAGCCAGGCGCGCAGCGCCCGCTCGGTCGCCTGATTAAACGGCACGATCCGCTCCTTCGATCCCTTGCCCATGACGCGCACGAGGCGCCCGCGAAGATCGACGTCTTCGACATCGAGGCCAACGAGTTCGCCGAGGCGCAGGCCTGACGCGTAAAAGAGCTCCAGGATGGCGCGATCGCGTCGGCCAAGCGGATCGCCGGCTGATGGCGTTTCGAGCAGCCGCGTCATTTCATCCTCGCTGAGGTGCGCCGGCAGGGTCTGCTCCCGGCGCGGCGCCACGGCGAGCGCTGCCGGGTCGTCGTTGAGCACGCCTTCACGGCGCAGGTAGCGGAGGAACGTGCGCAATCCTGAGAGCTTTCGCGCCATCGAGCTCCGCGCGTTGCCTCGGCGGCCGAGATCTGCAAGGTAGGCGCGCACCGTGCCGGGACCGAGATCGCCGGGCGAGAGCTTGCCGACTTGTGTTTGACGCTCGCCGGCGACAAACGCCAGAAACTGACCGATGTCGCTTTCGTAGGCGCGGGCGGTGTGAGGAGAGACGTTGCGGTTGTAGCGGAGGTGCGCGAGAAAGGATTTGAGGTGCTCTCGCATGGTCACGGCCGGGAGCAAGGCCGGGCGCCACCCGCGATGCCGGCCGCCACCAGTGATGCCTGGAGCCACTGATCGAGCTCTGCCAGCGCACGCTCGGCAACCAGCATCTTGCGCCGGGTCTTGTCGCGCGGCGGATTGTCGAGCGGCTGCATGATGCCGTGCGTGATGTTGGTCGGCTGGTAATTGTTGGGATCGGCGTGGGAGACGTAATAGGCGAGCGCGCCAATCGCCGTGGTGCGCGGAGGAGAACTGGGCGCGCGGCCCAGCACCTGCCGCGCGGCATTGTGACCCGCGATCAGCCCTGAAGCGGCAGACTCGACGTAGCCTTCGACGCCGGAAACCTGTCCGGCAAAGAACAGATCTGCGCGCCGCCGCGTTTGCCAAGTCTCGCGCAGCACTTTCGGGCCGTTGATGTAGGTGTTGCGGTGCACCATGCCGAAACGGACGAATTCCGCGTTCTCGAGGCCCGGGATCATCCGCAAGACGCGCGCCTGCTCTCCCCATTTCAGTTGCGTCTGGAATCCAACCAGACTGAAGTGATCGCCGGCCAACGTGTCTTGACGAAGCTGCACCGCGGCGTACGGATAGCGCCCGGTACACGGATCGGTGAGACCAACGGGCTTCATCGGTCCGAATCGCAGCGTATCGCGCCCGCGATGCGCCATGACCTCGATCGGGAGGCACCCTTCAAAGAACTTCTCCTTGTCGAAGTCGTGGACCGTCGCCGATTCAGCGGTGATGACCGCTTGATAGAAGGCCTCGTACTCGTCCTTCGTGAACGGGCAATTCAGATAATCACCGTCACCGTGCACGGCACTTATCGCACCTGTCGCATCCGCCTCCGCTCGCGCAGACGTTTCACCTGCGAGCTCCGGCGAGACGTCGCCTGAGCGGCCTGAAGGCCGCGAAGGCGGGCCTTCCGCACCCATGGCACCTGACCACAGCGACCGATCCCAGCGCGACGCGCGAAAGACTTTCGACATGTCGATGGTCTCAGCCAGTACGATCGGGCTAATCGCGTCGTAGAAATGCAGATGATCTTCGCCGACGAACGTTCGGATGTCCGACGACAAGGCGACGGACGTGAGCGGGCCGGTGGCGATAATCACCGGCGACCAGCCGCTCTCCACGGCCGGCAGACGGGGGACTTCTTCCCGAACGATCGAGATGAGCGGATGCGTGCTGACGCGCGCGGTCACTTCGTTTGAAAACACCACGCGATCGACCGCGAGCGCCGCGCCCGCAGGCACACGCGCGGCGTCGGCCGCCTGCATGATTACGGAGCCGAGCCGGCGCATTTCTTCCTTCAACAGGCCAACCGCGTTATCGAGCTTGTCCCCGCGGAACGAGTTGCTGCACACGAGTTCGGCGAGGCTGTCGGTCTTGTGCACCGCCGTGGGCCGCACCGGACGCATCTCATGGATGGTGACCGGAACGCCGGTTGAAGCTGCTTGCCAGGCAGCCTCGCAGCCTGCCAAACCGCCGCCGATGATGTGAATCATGTGGGTATCAGTTCAAAGTTCAAAGTTCAAAGTTCAAAGTTCAAAGTTCAAAGTTCAAAGTTCTGCAGCGGAGAATACAAGATCGAAACTTCACAACTTGCAACTTACAACTAACTTTGAACTTTGAACTTGTAACTTGTAACTTCACGCGCCGGCGGTGGCACGCGATTTCGACTTCTTCGCCGCACGTGCGGTCGTCTTGGCCGCGCGCCGGCGCGGCGCCTTGGCGGCGCCGGCGCGAGCCGCGAGCAAGCCGACCGCCTCGTGCATGCTGAGCGCTTCGGGCGCGGTGCCTTTCGGCAGCGACGCGTTCGTGGTGCCGTCGGTCACATAGGGACCGTACCGGCCGTCGAGAATCTTCACGGTTGCCTTGGTATCCGGGTGCTCGCCGACGACGCGCAGTTCTTTCGGAGCCACACGCTGACGACGAATCGACTTCTTTTCCTTTGCCAGGAGCTCCTTCGCGCGTTCCAGCGAGATGGTGTGGACGTCGTCTTCCGCCTCGAGCGAGCGGAACTCCGATCCGTGTTTGACGTAGGCCCCGAAGCGGCCGACATTCGCCACAATTGGCTCGTCATCATCCGCGACGCCGAGTTCGCGCGGCAGCGAGAGCAGCTTGAGTGCGTCGTCGAGCGTGATCGACTCTTCGGTGAAGTGACGGCCGAGCGACGCACGGCGAGGTTTCTCCGCTTTTTTGTCCTCGGGCGTTTCGCCAAGCTGCACGTAATGGCCGAAGCGGCCGTGCATCACGTAGACGTTTTGCCCGGTCTTTGGATCCTCGCCGAGCACGCGCGGTCCGGCAGCCTTCGCCTTGAGAATCTCGAGCGCCTTTTCCAGCGTCAAATCGGCGGGCGCCAGATCGTCGGGTATCGATGCACGCGGTCCTTCGTCGCTTGCTTCACCCAGCTGCAAGAACACTCCGTATCGACCGATGCGCACTCGCACAGGCAGCTGCGTCTCGGGATCCTCGCCCAGCTCTATGACCGGATACGAGATCTCGCCCGATTTCTCTTCGACGAGATTCTCGAGACCGTGATGCTTGCCGTCGCCGTGATAGAACTGCCGGATGAAATCGAGCCAGTCTTTCTCACCGTTCGAGATCTCGTCGAGAATCTCTTCGAGCTCCGCAGTGAAGCCAACATCGACGTAATCGCCAAAGTGTTCGCGCAGCAGTTTCGTGACGGCAAACGCCACGAATGTCGGCACGAGCGCCTTGCCCTGGCGGAACACATAACCGCGCCGCTGGATCGTCGCGACGGTTGGTGCGTAGGTCGAGGGGCGTCCGATGCCTTCGTCTTCGAGCCGCTTGACCAGTGAGGCTTCCGTGTAGCGAGCCGGAGGCGAAGTCTGGTGCGGCTTCTCGTCCAGGCCGGAGACGACAAACGTCGCGTCGAGGACATCGGGCGCGAAGATCCGATCGCCGACCGTCATCTTCGGCAGCAGCGTTTCCTGCTCGTCGAGTTGCGCGCTAGGATCGTCGCTGCCCTCCACGTAGGCGCGAAGGAAGCCGGGAAACTCAATCGCCTTGCCGCTTGCCGTGAATACGGCGAGCTCGCCGTGAGTGGCTTTGCCGGTGATTTCGACCGTGGTGCGGAGCAGGCGCGCTTCGGCCATCTGTGAAGCAATCGCGCGCTTCCAGATCAATTCGTAGAGCCGCAGCTCGTCGTACTCGAGCGCGCCTTCGAGCGACTGCGGCGTGCGTCGGAACTCGGTTGGGCGGATCGCTTCGTGCGCCTCCTGCGCGTTGCGAACCTTCGTTTGATACTGGCGAGGCCCCTTGTAGTAGGCGTCGCCGTACATCTCGCGGACAGCGCTTGCGGCCTCGGCCAGCGCCTTGTCGCTCAAGGTGGTGGAGTCGGTGCGGTGATATGAAATCAGACCTTCGAGATCGCCGCCGCCGATATCGATGCCCTGAAACAACCGCTGCGCAATCGACATCGTCCGCTCGGCAGCGTAGCCAAATTTGCGGTTGGCCTCCTGCTGCAGCGTTGACGTCGTAAACGGCGGCGCCGGACGTTGCGTAAAGGGCTTCTCCTCAACGCTGGTGACGTCCCACGGTAAATTGCGCGACAAAGCGTCGGCGAGCGAGTGCGCCTGCCCCTGATCGAGGACGCGCGACCCTTTCCCAGTCAACTGACCGCGGGCGTCGAAGTCTTTTCCGCTTGCGACGCGATCGTCGCCGACCCGCACCAGCGTCGCGACAAACTCACCACTGTCGCTGCGGATCCTGGCTTCCAGATCCCAATAGTTCGCCGGGCGAAACGCTATGCGCTCTTCTTCGCGCTCGACGATGAGCCGGACGGCGGGACTTTGGACGCGGCCGGCGCTCAACCCGGTTTTGACGTATTTCCACAGCACGGGCGAAAGCGTGTAGCCGTACAGCCGATCGAGAATCCGCCGGCTCTCCTGCGCGCGAACGAGGTTTTCATCTACGTCCTCGTGCGCTTCACGAAGCGCCTCCTTGATGGCGTCTTCCGTGATCTCGTGAAAGACGATCCGCCGCACTTTGACTTTCGGCTTGAGAATCTGCTTCAGATGCCAGCTGATCGACTCGCCTTCGCGGTCCGGGTCGGTCGC
The DNA here is from genome assembly GCA_046727855.1 of Acidobacteriota bacterium. Taxonomy (GTDB): domain Bacteria; phylum Acidobacteriota; class Vicinamibacteria; order Vicinamibacterales; family UBA2999; genus DASPWV01. Next base: position 2,084 of record JBKPDL010000168.1, on the reverse strand, counting down.
GAGAATGACCTCCGACGCGTCTTTAAGTGCGGCCTTCAGCTGCTGAACGTGCTTCTTCTTGTCGGCCGGGACGACGTAGTAGGGCGTGAACTCGCCTTCGATATCCACACCGAGCCGGCCCCAAGGCTTGCCCTTAATCTCCTTGGGCACTTCCGCAGCGGATTCGGGCAGATCCCGGATGTGGCCATAGCTGGCTTCAACACGGTAGCCTTTGCCGAGAAACCGGGCGAGCGTGCGCGCCTTTGCCGGTGACTCGACGATTACAAGTGGTTTCGCCATTCACTCCAAGTTCGCGGGTATGCCGGTGAAAGGGTGCAGGCAGCGGCTCCTTCCTGCGATCCTGCACACTTGCGGACCTGCAACCCAAAAACAGAACGCTTACGGTAGCACGCGCCCTTCACAGCGCACGAACCGACCGCCTCCAATTCTTTGGATTTGGCCGGACAGTTCCAGCTCCAACAGGCGTGCCAGAACAAGGCTTGGAGGCTCGCCGGTTTGTTCGGCGAGCTCATCTACCGTGAAATCAACGGCATTGGGGAGCTGCCCAATTTCTAAATCCGGGCCGCTCGCTGTTGGCCACGCGATTGGCCGGCCTACCTCCTGGAGAATATCGTCCCCAGTCTCCACGACCTTTGCACCGTCCCTGATCAAGAGGTGTCCGCCGCGGTTGCGACCGCTGGCTACAGGACCTGGAACCACCATAACTTCCCGTCCTTGCTCCGCTGCGGCTGCCGCCGTGATGAGCGCTCCGCTCTTCTCCGGCGCTTCGACCACAACGACGGCATGAGACAAGCCGCTGATGATCCGGTTGCGTAACGGGAAGTGATGCGTCCTCGGCGGACACCCGGGCGGGAACTCGCTGACAACCGTGCCAGCGCGCACGATATTGCCGGCGAGCTCGGCATGCTCGGCCGGGTAAATACGGTCGGCGCCGCAACCCAGAACCGCCACAGTGGCGCCGCCTGCTGCCAGCGTCGCGGCGTGTGCGGCCGAATCCACGCCGCGCGCGAGACCAGATACGACAACCAGGCCGGCAGCTGACAAATCCCTCGCCAGACGCCGTGCCATCTCGAGTCCGTGCGGCGTTGCGGCACGCGATCCGACAATCGCGATGGCCGGCCTGAGGAGATGGGCCGGATCGCCGCGCGTCCATAAAAGTACGGGCGGATCAGGAATCGAACCGAGCAAGGGTGGATACCGATCGTCGAAGAGCCTGAGCGGAACGATGCCGCGCGATTCAGCTTGCAGTAAATGACGACGACCCTCGCCGATGGCGGCGGTAACGTCCGTTTGGAGCTGTTCCGGGGGAACGAGCGGGGCTCGACAACGGCACGCCCATTCAATCAGCGACTCATGCGGCTCGCGCGGCGGCAGCATGTCATCGCCTTCTGTTGAAGAACGTTCGGTCAAATGGTAAAGGATGGCGCGCAGCAGGCGGCGGTTGCGGGCGCCGAAGGTTGCGAGAGCGGCAGCCTCGAGCAAGGTCATAGCCCAATCCGGCTGAAAAAACCGGTGGTCCTGACCCGCTTGCGATGATACCCCAACCTCCGCTCTGGTTCAGTGCGAAGTTGTCCAAAATGGCACCGCCGCGAAGCAAACGCCGCGACGGTGGACCCGGCCAATTCGAGCCTCGGCTGGCAAGCCAATTCCCTTGCCCCGCCCAGCGTTGGGCCGCTATAGTGGCACCAAGGGACCATGTCTCCACGCGCATCCGTTGCGACGCTCTTGCTCTTCCTGTTTCTCGCGGTTCCGGTCTTGGCCGATCAGCGAGACAATGCCAAAGAGCAGGTCGAATTCGGCATTCAGGTCGCGCAACGGGGGCTCTGGCGGGAAGCGATCTATCGATGGGAACGCGCCACCCAAATCGACCCGAACTACGCCGCTGCCTATAACAATCTCGCGGTCGCGTACGAGCACGAGGGGCAGTTGGACAAAGCCCGCGTGGCGTATGAAAAGGCTCTCGAACTCGAGCCTGGCAATACGTTGATCAAGCAGAACTTCGATCTCTTCAAGGAAATCAATGACCGCGCAAAGAAAGACGGTCGGTAGTCTGCTCCTGCTGCTGGTGGGCGCACTGGCAGGCT
>JBKPDL010000167.1:0-11999 GCA_046727855.1 Acidobacteriota bacterium | reverse complement strand
CAACTGACCTGCTTCGTTTGCTCGGGAGGTTGATGCCCGTGACATTGCACCCTGAGCCTACTAGGGTAGGCGATGACGCGTTGCGACAGCGCCGGTTCGCGCTGGAGCAGACTGCGCATGCGCCCCGCGTTCAATCGTTGGTGTTCAAGCGGTTCTGCTGCCGCGCAACGTTCCGAATAACGTCCCCGGTTTTGTGGACACCAGCAAGGCACGCGGCACTATTCTTCCGATCCCAGTAACGGCTATCCGGACCGACACGTCCGTCGGACCGCTAAACTACACAAGATTCCAGGGCAGCCAAGCTCGTCAGTCGGTAACTGTCTGGAGAACAGCGCATGAGAACGCTCGTTAGGATGTCGCTTGCAGTTGCTCTTTTTGCGTCCGCGCTTATTGCCAAGAGCAGTGAGATCGCTGTCGCTACGACAGATCTTCACTCAGGTGACGATGCTGGCAGCTACGATGTCGATGTTCAGGTGTCGCAAGCTGGTGGTGGTTCGACATGGACGTACACTATTGCCAAGGCCACTGACGATGCGAAGGATCTCGGTCACTTCATCCTCGACTTCGATACATGCGGCGAGCGAAGTCCCACGCTCGCTAGCATTGTGTCCGCCACAGTAAATGGAGTGAATTGGCTGGACCAACTCGAAGCGACAGAGGGTGTGACGGGTTGCGGCGTTCCGTCCGCGAACTTCGTCAAGTTCGACAACCTTCCTGACGCTGACACGTATGTCATCGAGTTCACGCTCGACGACATCTACCCGCTGATGGATTCCGCGGCCTGGCTGAAAAGCGGAAAGGTCTGCCTATGGAAAGCGCTGCCGGGCCCGGGTTGCAGAGGGTATCTCCGTACATCAGCGATGGAGGCAGATCCATCCCTTGTCGGCATGAAATACTTCGACATCAATAGCTACATGAGAGGATTCGGTTTCGACTACACAGAGCATCCCAATTGCACTGGCGGTTACGGCGGGCACATTGACGGTGTTCACGGTGATGTCGAGGCCGATCCGTTTTTCAACCGACATGTGTTTCGCTTTGATATTCACATTGATCCAGTCATCGATGGAGATCGGTGCAGCTCAAGTACCGTGGACCGCCAGCGCAATGAGATGAAATCAATCACCAACAACTCAACCTGGGCGAAAGTTCAGGGCAATTGGGATGAGTGGCAGATATTGGAATGGAAGTTCAAACTCCCCGGCGGCCTCCAACCCACCGCCAACTTTTTTCACATCCATCAATTGAAAGCACAAGACGGCCCGAACAACGGAGCCCCTACCATCACGATCACTCCCAGAGCCGCCAGTTCTGGGTCGAACAAGAGGATTCAGATTATTCACTCCGTCGATGGAAGGGACACAGATAAAGGAACGATTGTCGACAACGTGCCCTTGTCTGAATTCGAGGGCGAATGGGTGCAGGTTCGTGAGGAAATGCATTACACGTACGACGGCTACTACTCGGTGAAGATCACCCGAATACGCGATGGAAAAGTCCTGATCGACTTCACCGACTCCAACATCGACATGTGGCGAATCGGGAGCTCATACATCCGGAGCAAATTCGGCCTCTACCGTAGTCTTGCCGGTGGACGGTTGGATCAGGACCCCGTGGGCCAGAGTCCGTTGCTGAAGAACGAGTCACTGTGGGTAACGGACTTCAGGGTCTACGAGAGGAATTCGAATCCTGCACCGGACATGCCTCATGAATGATCCCGGTCGGCGGCTCAGCGTCCGTCATTCCAGCGGCTGGCGAGCGCCTTGCGCGCGGTGATTCTCTCGAACAGCGCGGAAACCATGGCGCTCCGCCGGACGGTTGTCACGCTCTCACCTCAGACGTGCGACAGCTTGTCCGCAGTGTCGCGGCTGTCGCGCTGCTGGCGCTCGATCGATCGGCTGACGACATCCTTCGCACCCAGCCCGATAGCCAGCGCCAGTGCGAGCACGATGCCCCCGAATAGAATTCCGAATGCGAGCGTCAAGGTGCGGCGACCGATGTCGAGGTGCTCGAGCGCCATGACCCAAGTCACGATGAGCAGGAGCCATTTCACTCCTGTGCTCCACAGGTGCGCGGATGGCCAATTCAAGTTGACCGCGCCAATGAGCACCGAGCGCGCGAGAAACCGAGACATCATCGTCCCGACGACGAGGATCACGAGTGCCGCGACGACGTTCGGAATGTAACGAAACACCGTACGTGCGAACGCTTCGGGCAAGGCCGCGTCGAGTGCGCTGAAGCCGGCCAGCAGTCCTGCGATGAGAATCACCCACATGACGATCCGACCAATCAACGCGGAGACGCCGCCAACCGTCGACCAATCCGCTACCACGCCGAGACCCCATCGCTCTGCACGCTGATCGAATTGCACCCCCTGCAGGGCGCGAAAGACGATGCGCCGGCTGACAATCGCGATGATTGTTGCGACGAGCAGGATCAGCATGAGCCCAATCAGCCCCGGTAGGAAGTTCGCTACGTTCTCGGCCGTCCGAATTGCCGCGCGGCGCAGAATGTCGTCAACCTGCTCCCACATGGCTTCCTCTCTCTCTTCCTTCTCTTATCTTCTTTTTCGGTCGTGACGCTCAACGCCGAAACTTGACCGGTTTGAATCGCTCCGGCCAGCGCCACTGCGAAATCAAATACGGCTTTTCGGTTTCGAACGCGAGACACAGCTCCTCAATGCGCCCCTCCGCTTCCTGAGACGGTGCGTGACGCGTTTCCCGCACAAAAGACGCGAGCCAAGCCACGTACAACGGAACTAGCGATCGCAACAGGTGATCGCGCGCGATGACGCGCAAACGGTGAGCCATGGCGAAGTCGTACACGGTGCGGGCCCAGAGCGCATCCTCGACGCGAAATGCCTCGATCGGCGTGCTCGCCAGCCGTCGCCACTGCAGTGTCGCGAGCGGCGGCAGCACTTCGGCCCAGACGTCCTGCAACTCGCGATGGGCCAGGCGGAATGAGTCCGCGAGTTCCGAGGGGTCGATGTTCGGCGGATCTGGCAGGCGGACCGGCTCACCGACGCGTGCGACCGCCGTTGATCCGCGAATGCGCTGCCACACCGTCATTCGCGCCGACATGTCGCTGAAGATCCAGCCGACAACCTGCGCGACCGCCGTGCTCAAGCGGACCTGGTGCCGCTCGGAGACCTCAGTGCGCTCGATCACCGCCTCACCGACTCGAAACCCTCCGCAGACCGCTGTCGTGCACAGCCACAGATCGATGCCGACCTGGCCGCGGTCGCTCTCCCAAATCGGATCGGGGAGCACCGCGTCGATGAACTCGGCGGACACAGCGAAATCAGTGCCGGTGGGCCACCGAAGACGGGCGCCATAGAGCGCCCGGAACAACGGGTAGACGACTCCGTGGACGAGTGCGCCGCTCAATGGATGTCGGGCGTACGCCGGCGCCAGGAACTGCACAGCGTGCGATGCAACCGGCTCGAGCAGCCGCTCGATTGAGGCGGAATCGATGGCCGCCGAGCGCGCGTCGAGGAGCACGCATGCGGCAGCCTGACGTGCGCGCGCCTCCGTGAAGATCGCCTGCAGTGCGCGGGCACGTCCGGGCAGACCATGAAAGGGCATGACGAGTAAATCGTGGGTCGGGTGAGCAATGGCAACCGGAATCACTTCAGCCGATGTCGCTACTTCCGTCCGGATGCGATCGACAGTCGTCCTGTCGAATCCAACGTTGGCGACGAGCAGATGCCATCGCATTCCGCCGCGACGGTCGAGCGCTGTCCTGATGGCTTTCGCCGATTCGCAAGCGAGATCCGCATCACCGTCGGTTGTCAAACCGACGACGACGTCTGTCGCCGCGGGAACACGGTCAATCGCGATACTGGAGTTCAAACCAGTAGTAGCCATATGGACCGAGCGTGAGGAAGTACGGCTGGCGCCCAATCGGCGGAAACGTCGTGTATCCGAGCATCTCGATTGGCGTCGCGCCGGCAAACGCGGCGAGATCGAGCGACACGGGTTGGGCAAAATGCGAGAGGTTGGCCACGCACAGAATCAAGTCGCGTTCATATCGCCGCAGATGTGCCACGACCTTGCGGTTCTCGGGCTCCAGGAACTCGATGCTGCCGCGGCCGAAGACATGAAAGAGCCGCCGCAAATTCACCATGTTGCGCATCCAGTGAAGCAGCGATGCCGGGTCGTCGAGCTGAGCGCTGACGTTGACCGCCTGATAGCCATAGACGGGATCGCTGATCACGGGGGTGTACAACTGTTCCGCCGGGGCCGTCGAGAAGCCGGCGTTCAGCGACACGCTCCACTGCATCGGTGTCCGGACGCCATTGCGATCGCCGAGATCGAGACTGTCGCCCATGCCAATTTCATCCCCGTAATAGATGATCGGCGTGCCTGGCATCGAGAACAACAGCGCCGTCATCAACTCGATTCTGCGCCGATCGTTGGCGAGCAGCGGCGCCAGCCGGCGCCTGATACCAACGTTCAGCCGCGCCTCGGGATCGGCCGTGTAGGCGAGGTACATGTAATCGCGCTCTTCGTCGGTCACCATTTCGAGTGTCAGCTCGTCGTGGTTTCGGAGGAACAGCGCCCACTGGCAGTTATCGGGGATTGAGGGCGTCCGCGCGAGCACGTCCGTAATGCGCTGTCGGTCTTCCTGGTGGATCGCCATGAACAGCCGCGGCATCAACGGAAAATGATAGGCCATGTGACACTCGTCGCCATCGCCGAAATACGCGCGGACCTCGTCCGGCGGCTGGTTCGCCTCCGCAAGGAGCAGCCGGTTGGCGTAGTGCTGGTCGACGTGGCGCCGGATCGTTTTGATGACGGCGTGGGTTTCGGGGAGGTTCTCGCACGAGGTTGCTTCACGCTCGACGAGGTACGGTATCGCATCGAGCCGGAGACCATCGACACCACGAGTCAGCCAGAAGTCGATCACGTCGAGAATCTCTCTGACCACGGCGGGATTGTCGTAATTCAAGTCCGGCTGGTGATAGAAGAAGCGGTGCCAGTAATACGCTTCCGCCTCCGCGTCCCATGTCCAATTGGAGCGTTCGCTATCGATGAAGATGATGCGGACCTGCTCGAACGTTCGGTCCGTGTCGCTCCAGACGTAGTAATCACGTTCACGTGTGCCTCGCGGCGACCGGCGCGCGCGCTGAAACCATGGATGAACGTCGGACGTGTGGTTGAGTGCCAGCTCGATGATCACCTGCATCTTGCGCTCGTGCGCCGCCTGCAGAAACGTCTCGAAGTCCTCGAGTGTCCCGTAGCTCGGATGCACCTGCCGGTAGTCGGCCACGTCGTAGCCATCGTCGCGCAACGGAGAGGCGAAGAATGGCAGAAGCCAGAGGCAGCTCACGCCGAGCGCTTCGATATAATCCAACCGCTGCATGAGACCGCGAAAATCGCCGATACCGTCGCCATTGCTGTCGGCAAATGACCGCACGTGCAGCTGGTAGATCACCGCGTCCTTGTACCAGAGCGGCTCGGCAGCGCTCCCCCGCATCTTCATTGAGAATGGGTTTACCACGAAACGGGAACGTGAGTTCGCTCGCGACGCTTCCAAGCGTCTCGGGGGACGTCGCGCGTGGGGTCGCGTCCCAGGGACAGGCTTCGCGTAATTGTTGGGCCGTCCAGGCCGCGGTTGGATGAGCGGTGACCGCGAGGTGCACGATTCGGCGGCGGTCATGGGCGAGGAGCACCAGCAGGAACAACAGCCGGTAGGTCAAAGCGTCCGTTCTTGGCCTGCTGGCAACCGCCGGCCAGATGTATAGGTAGGTGATTACCTCAAACCACAAGGCTCAACGCGACACTGATTGTGGCGCGCGACCAGTGTGAGCTCGCGCAAGTCAAGTCCCTCGATGTTGACCACGACTGCTGAGATCGATTGTGGTGAAGAGGTGCGCGATGTGAATCTTCGCGGTCCCAGCCTGCGATGAACAAGCGCTCGCCGAATCGCAGTGCGCTCCATCCCAGTCGGCGCTTTGCGAGGCGCGTCAGCGCGGTGCGAGCGCTTTCACGGGAACCTCCGCGCCGCCGTTTCGCGTCATTGCCCCTCGGTGCTCATGCAGCGCGAGCAGCAGCGCGCAGGCTGACGCCGAGAAGACCGAGTAATCGAGCGGCGGTTTCAAACCGGTGTACACAAGCATCGCCGTGCCGAACCACGCCAGTAGCACCGCGCTGCCAAACGCCGCCCAGCGAACGCCGACACCAGCGATCAGCGTGAGGGCGAGCGTCGTTTCGGCGATCGTTGCCGACCAGGCGAGCACGGGCATCATGAACCGCGGAGCCCACGCGTTCAACTCAGCCGTTCGGTCGATGAAGCGCTCGAAGTTCTCCCAGCGAATCTGACCGCTCCACAAACCGAAACGTCCGGCCACCGCCGAGAGGAACGCCGCCGCGAGTGCGAGCCGCGCATAGCGCGGCGCCCACCGTTGCAACACCTCCATCGGCATCACCGCCGTTTCTTGGCGTCGGTCACCGGCACCGACAACGGCGTGGCGCGGTCGCACACAAAGTACGCGAGGAACCGCGCCGGCGCCTCCTGACTCGCGTTCGCGGAGACCACGTGAACGTCGGAGGGCGCCTCGAAAAACGTCTCACCGGGCTTGTAGATCCGCTCGAGTTGACCCTTGACCTGCATACGGAGCGCGCCTTCGAGCACGTAGCCGACGACCGGACATGGATGGCGATGCGCCGGGTTGACACCACCCGGCGGATACGTGACCTCCACGATCGTGGCCTCCAGCCGCTGCCCGTCGAGCGCCGGCAACTTGCCGGAGAACGCGGTGCGCGATTGGGACCTGCGCTCCTGAACTGAGCCGCTCGCGAGCAGCGCCGCGGTCGACGCGGCTGCGATCGTCCCGACGATCATCCGTTTCCACTGAGCCACGCGTGCAACTCCTGGCAGGGAACATAGCGGGGAGACGGATCACTCGAAAGGACCATTCATCGTATTTTGACTGGACCACTTATGAAGACCCCGTCCAGCGATCTGCCCATCGTGCTCGGACTGCGCAATCGGGCGAAGCCGGCGTACCGGCAGCTGTGCGCCGCGTTGTAAGAGGCAATCCTCGACGGCCGCCTGCGCCCTGGCGTCCGCCTTCCGTCTACGTGCGATCTGGCGTCGCAGCGCGATCGTTGGCTACGCGCTTCACCTCACCTTGATGATGACGGACGTGATGTCATCGCGCTGAGGCTCCTCGGCGGCAAAGGTCCGCGCGGCGTGGTAGATGCCATCAGCGATTTCGCGCGACCCGTCGTGCAGATGCGCGCGAACGTGATCGAGCACCCGCTCGCATCCGAATTCCTTCTTGGCAGCGCTCAAGGTCTCGCTCGCGCCGTCGGTGCACAGCACGACCACATCCCCAACCTCGAGCAGGAATGTGAGGGTTGAAAAGACGCAATTGCTGAAGAACCCGAGCGGCAGGCCCGTACTCTCGATCGCCGCGCGGGTGTCGCCCGCGCGGTTCAGCAGGAACCCGGGCTCGTGGCCGGCGCTCGCGCACTCCAGCGTCCGGCTGGTCGGGTCGAGCCGCGCCATCAGCAACGTGACGAATCGCCCCTCCTGCAGGTCTGAGACGAGAACCTGGTTGACGCGGGCGAGAATCTCGGCGACATCCAGACCGAGCGCCGCGAACGATCGCACGTAGGCGCGTGTCATGGCCATGACGAGCGCGGCATCCAGACCGTGTCCGCTGACGTCCCCGATGGCGATGTAGCAGCGGCCGTCGGCCCCCGGAATCATGTCGACATAATCACCGCCGGTTTGTTCGGCCGGATACGCCGACGTCGCGATGTCGAAGCCGGGCACGTGAACGGCTGCCGTGTAGAAGCGTTGCTGGACCTCACGTGCGAGCTGCAGCTGAATCTGCTGCTCCTGATTCTGGCGCGCGACCGTCACGTCTTTGAGCACGGAAACGAAGTGCCTGATGCTCCCGTCAGCGTCCTTTATGGGCGTGATGGTCTGTTCGGCCCAGTAGCGCTCACCGTTCTTCCGTGAATTGATCAAGGTGCCGCGAAACGGCTGTCCCCTCAGCAGCAGATCCCACATGTCCTTGTAGAAGGCGGCATCGTGCTGTCCCGACTTGAGGAGCCGCGGCGTGCGGCCGACGGCTTCCTCACGCGTGTAGCCGGTGGTCGTCTCGAACGCCGGATTGACGTACTCGATGCGTCCGCCGTTGTCGGTGACGATGACGCTGTCGGCAGTCTGGTCCACGGCCTCCGACAGCAGCAGCACCCTTTCATGCGCGCGCTGCCGATCCCGTTCGGCGCGTCGATGCTCCGTGACGTCGCTGACCATCTTCAGAACCCCCGTGAACGCGCCATCCTCGTCGAACGTCGGGGTGCGTGAAACCAGCGCCCAGAGTTCCGAGCCGTCTTTCCTGCGATAGCGTCGCTGCAGGTGCTCGCTCGCCGGCTCACGCGGCTGTTGCAGAGCGGCCGCCGTCTGCCCTGGCTCCTCTTCGAAGACGAAGTCGCTCAGACTGCGGCCGAGCATCTCTGGGACTGTGTAGCCGAGGAGCGAGGCGAGCCGCTGGTTCGCGAAGATGGTCACGAACCGCTCGTCGAGCATCCAGATGCCGTCGTTCGCCGTTTCAACGATACGGTGGTACTTCCGTTCGCTCTCCGCGACACCTTCACGACGGGCCTGCTCCCGTATGAGGTATGACCGCTCGGCGATGGCGGCCGCGAGCGTCAGCCCTGAAACCGCGATCAACGCAAGGAACGCCTGAAGCAGCGCGGCGTTGTGCGCCGCGGTGCTGCGCGAAAACGGCCCGAGCCCGAGCCCCGTTGCCCACACGACGATACACGAGACGACAAAGACCACAGTCGTCGTACCCGACGTCTCGAACCGGATGGCGCCCCACAACACAAAGGGGATCACGGCCGCCGCCAACACGATCCCGCTCTGCACGTTTGCGCTTGGATGGACCATGAGCAAGCAGGTGACCGCCACGCTTGCGAGCAGTGCGCCGAATTCCGCGGCGTGGCGGCGAGGCGTGATCGTGCTGCCGAGGAGCGTCAGCACGACGGGAGTGAGAATCAGCACCCCCATTGAATCGCCGAGCCACCATACTACCCACGCGCGGCCGAACGTAACCCAGGGAGTGCTGCCGGTGCCGAACAGGACCGTGACTCCAACGGACGCGCTGATTGCGGCGCCGACGGGAGCCGCGATCAGGATGATGCCGAGCACGTCCTTCAGGCGCGTAAGCGAAGGCGTGAACCCCCCGATGTGCCGCGTCAACCAGGCGCCGACGAGCGGGCCTGCGGTGTTGCCGGCCGCGATACCGACAGCAGCCAGGGGAGCAATCGGCGTGAAGAGATTCACGAGGAACGCTGCGGTCGCGATCGCCGGCCACACGCGATAGCCGACAAGCAGCAGGGCGCCCATCGCGACCCCGGCCGCGGGCCACACAGGCGAGACGTTGCCGCTCGTAAACGGAACGAAGAGGCCAATCTTGCCGCTGAGCAGATAGGCCGCGAACACCAGGCTCAGTTCGAGGACGTATTTTGCCGGGGAAGTCGACGCGGCGGCCGTTCCCGAGATCAACGGCATCAAGAGGGCTGCCGCGTGACGGTCGACGTTGAGCGCGGCGAACGTCGACGCGTCGAGGCGGCGATTCCTGCGCGAGGGCATCTCAACAGTCTCTGGCTGAAGTCCACGGAAAACGCTGTAGTGCGACCTTCACACCGATTGACGTGAAGTAATGACGCCTCCACTTGAATCTCACACAACTGCAGCGTGGTTCTGTGGCCGGCTCAGCCGCCATTACCAATCGACGTACCAAGAATTCGCCGTAAGATTCCAGTGCAAACGCGTCAGTCTTGCCCAGACAGGGCTCTCTCCGGAAGACAAAAGTCGCCAGATTCCGTCCCCGCGCGGTTCACCGCGGAGCTCACGACTATCGGGGCTTTGTCAGCGACAACGGTCTTACAACTTTGATTCTATGCAAGAGCTTCATTTGGTGGTAGCGTCTGCGTCCCTGGGCCCCCGGGCCCACTACGATTCGCAACAATCGACTGACGGAGAGGAGACGCAATGGAAAAGACAACTCGACGAAACCTGCTTAGAGCGGCTGCTGCGGGAGGAGTGGCGGCGGCCGGACTTGGAGCGGTCATCCGATCGGAGCGCACCGTGGCGGCGGTCGGTCAGGAGGAGCACGGGCAACACCGTCCGATCTCAGGGAACCTCGCCCAGGCCACGGTCTCGTTCGGTCAATGGGATGCGAACCCCGACAACGCGTTCGACCGCCAGCCGGTCAACTCGGATCGCACCCGCAACATTCACGCGCTGCTGCCGTTCGAAGCCGAAATCAAAGAAGGCGGAGCGGTGAGCTTCATCATCTCCGGCGTGCATCAGGTGGTGATCTACAACGAAGGAACCGAGCTGGCGGACATCCAGCTGGCTGCCAAGGACCCAGCCAACCAGATTCCGGGTGCGCCGCCGCTCGTTCAGTACCTTACGGGCCGGTTCTACCGAGGCCTGGATCCCCGGGTGTTGACCTACGCGACGATGGTGACGATTCCGCCGGCGACGACGCCCACCAACCTGCTGGTGCAGGACCGCGTCGAGTCGGTGAACTTCCCGGAGCCGGGCAGGTATCTCGTCATCTGCGGCGTCGTCCCCCACCTGCTCGAAGGCATGCACGGCTACGTGACCGTCCGCCGTCGCAGCGGCGACTGACACGCTTACGGTGCCAATTCCGAGCCCAGCGGCGCCTCGCTGGGGCTCGATCCGTCAGTCGCCGATCAATCCCGCCGACGCGCCGACCCAGCGCAACCCTTTGTTGTGATCGACGCCCATCATCTTGCCGCGCCCCCGTGCGCACGAGCGGCAGCGCCGCGCAGCTGTTCGGTCCAGAGATACATTATGCGATCTAAGTGGCGCTAACTCGTATCACACGAACAGGTCCGAGTTCTCAATAGGCACAGGTTGCGCACGCGACCACCCTCAGAACATCTGGCCGATGGAGAAGTGCCAACGCGTGCTCGTCAGGCCCGGGCGGCCCGGCACGGGGTAGCCGATGTCGATGCGGATGGGCGCCAGGGGTGTCGTGATGCGGAGGCCAAACCCCACCCCGACCTCGAGATCCGACATTGAGAAGCCTGCGCGTTCGGCAAACGTGTTGCCGGCGTCGGCGAAGAGCACGCCTTTCACGATCTTGAAGATAGGAAATCGGATCTCCTCGTTGAACACCACGAGTCGTGTTCCGCCGAGCGGGATGCCAAACGCGTCGTACGCCGAAAGCTCGTCCTGCTTGTAGCCGCGCACGGTCTGTGTGCCGCCGGCCTTGAAGAAGAGATCGAAGACGGTCAGCGGCGGAATACCACCGCGAGGATGGAGGTGTCCCCATCGGGCATTCGAAGCGAGCACAACTGGACCGATCGGTTGATAGTACGAGCCGCGAATCAACGTCCGCAGATAGTCGAAATCCGAGCCGAGCGCGCGGAGTCCCCATTGGAGGCTCGTCGAGTAAAACCACCCGCGGGTGGGGTCGAACATGCTGTTGCGGTGGTCCAAGACGGCCGTCGCGTTAATCGACGCAAAGATGCCATCGAAGCTGATTGGCCGGGCTGGCGGCTCGGGGAGCTCGAACGAGATGGCACGAGCCGAGGCGCGGTATCCCCACGCCAGCTCCAGCCAGCCACGAGGCCGCCAGCGCTGTTCGAGTGTGAGATTGGCCTCATCGTCAGAGTACAGGGTGCCCGAGGAGCTTGTCTCGTTCTCGGTGCGCAATGTGAGCGAGACGTTCGTCCGAAGCGGCAGCGATGCCAGGCGCGGCATCGAAAACAGACCGCGGACACTCGCCAGATTCCGCTCGACGCGCGCGCCAAGCCCCAGGGCGATGCCTCGGCCAAGGAAATTGCGGTCGCGAAGATCCGCGGCGACGCCGACAGAGCGCACGTCTTCATCGAGCACCGACTCGTACTCGTTGGACAACGCGATGCCGTATCGCATGAGATACCGGCGGGTTTCCTGCACCTCCACCACTGCGTCGACCGGCACCGTCTCTGCGGAAG
>JBKPDL010000166.1:0-32503 GCA_046727855.1 Acidobacteriota bacterium | reverse complement strand
GAAGTACACGCCATGTTCGGCCATATACTTCAGCGCCTCGTCGCTGACGTACGCGCCATGCTCGACCTGTGAACATCCGGCCTTGGCCGCAGCCAGTACCGCGTCGGCGGCGTGCGCGTGTACCAGCGTCCTCAGACCCTGCGTCCGCGCTTCGCCGCACGCCGCGGTCAACTGCTCGTCGGTCATCGTCTTGGCGCCGCCGTCGCGGATGCTCTTCGACGCAAAGATCTTGATGACGTCAGCGCCGGCCTGTTTTTGCTTTCGGACGTAGTCGCGGAGTTGCTCCGGGGTGCCAGTCCGTTCGTTCATCGATCCGAGCGATGTCAGGATGCGGGGACCCGGGAGCACGCCGCGCGCAATCGCGTCGCGCAGCTCCTTGTCGTTGGCCGCACCCACGCTTTGCACGGTGGTGAAGCCGTTCATGAGCGTCATATACGCGTTCTCGGCGCCGAAGAGCGCCATCTCCGCCGGCGTCTCACCCTCGTTTTGCGCGCGCCCGTCTTTGCCGAAGTGCCCGCCGATATGAACGTGGACGTCGATCATGCCCGGCAGCAGCGTCGCGCTGCCAAGGTCGTAGGTGACAGGTTCCGTACGCTGGTCGACGGCCGCGATCTTCCCGTCTCTAACTTCGACGGTCGCATTCGTAAGCACGCGACCCTTGCCGTCCAACACGCGTGCGGCCCGGATCGTGGTGGGTTGCGACTGCGCGCCAGCGTCCGCCGCAGCCGCGAGAACCAGGCCAAGAGCAAGGAGATGGATTCGCATGTGATTAAAAGGTCAGACGTCCGCCAATACGCAACAACCGGCCCATGACGATCGCCGACGGCCGGCCGAGCGACGAGCCAACCGTCTGGTTCGCGTTGGTCACCGCGTTATTGTTGAAGATGTTGAACAGATCGAGTGTGGGCTCGAAGCGCATGTTGCCGGAGCGGAAGATTCTCGCGAACCGCAGATCGACGAGATTGACCCACGGATAGCGATACTCGCCGCGCTGCGCCACCTGCACGTTCTGCATCACCTGCGTCAGGCCGGGCACTTGGGCGGTGGTCACGACGTACGTGCGCATTTGCGGAAGGCCCGACGACTCGCGGATGGAACCGGACACCTGGAACTCGGCAGGCAGCTGGTAACTGAACCCGCCGCGAATTTGGTACGGCGCGTCGAAGCCGATGGCACCCTGATTGTTGATACGGACGTTCGGATTGTTCAGGTCGCCGCCATCCTGATCTCCTTCGTTTTTGCCGATCGTGAAGCCGGCGAACAGCGTGGCCCTGGTCAGGCGGGTGTTGATTTGAAATTCCACGCCGTTGTACATCTGCCGCAAATCTGGAATCGTCTTCAGCACGTTGCGGACCTGGCCGCGTGTCGCGGGATCCTGGTTGTAAACGGTCAGTGGCTCGTTGGTCAGCGGATTCGTGATGGTCACGGGCGTGTAGGCGGTCGCAGGCACTGCGTCGTTCACCGTGGTGTAGAGATCCCAGAAGCGGCGTCCGTAGTAGCCGGCCATGACCGCCGTCCGCGCCCCGATCTGGCGCTGCACCATGATGTTGTATTCCCATTGGTGCGGCCGCTCGAGATCGGGATCGACGAAGCCGAGGCTTGGCTGCAGCGATCCGGTGCAGCGCGTGAACGCAATCTCGCTGTTTTGCGCGCGGAGGTCGTTGTTGCTGTCGTCCCACGGGCAGGTCTGGAACGCGATGTTCCGCTGATTCAGCGGCTGCACGAGGTTCACACCGGCGAGACGGTCGTAGCGGCTCACGCCTCCCTTGACGGCGGTCCGTCCGTCGCCGAAGAGATCCCACGAAAAGCCGAAGCGCGGCGACACCGTATTCCAGTTGACGATGTCCTTCTGCTCAGCGAAGTCGCGCGCGGGCACCCAGGTTCCCGCGGCGGCACTCTGCGCCGGAATCGACATCACGAAGCGCTCGAGGCGGATGCCGGGATTGATCGTGACGCGGCCTAACGTCCAGGAGTCCTGCGCATACAACGCGCTGTTGGCGCCGGCTTCCTTGTGTCCGCTTGGCGTGTTCACCAGCCGCACCGATTGCGGCCGGCCGTCCGACACGTACTGAACGATGTCGCCGCGTGTCTCGAAGAGCTCCTCAGACCACCCCGTACGCACCTGGACGCCGGTCTTGAAGTTGTGCGCGCCGGTGACGTACGACACGTATCCCGAATAGGTGAACATGCGCGCCGCGTTGATGTCCTGCCGCGGTGAGACGTACATGAACACGGACTTGATCTGATCGAAGGTGGCAATGGCATCGGGAGCGGCTTCCGGCTGGAACGAGAGGCTGTAGTTGACCGGCATCGTGAAGACGGCAAACTCGGTAAGGAGCCGATTCGAAAGCGGCGAGCTCCATTTGACTTCGCCGATGTAGTTAAGCCGCGTCGTCTGCACGACCGACGAGACCGGCTCGTTGATGTTGGCCGAGATCCAGTTGTTCGGCCGGTGACCGCGCCATTTGGCGCTGCGATCGTAGTGCACCGCGATCTTGTGCTTCTGCGCGGCCTGCCAGGTCAGGCGCACCGTGCCGTCCTGAATGCGCTGATCGTCCACGGCCTGGTTGCCGCTGGAATCGAACGTATTGCCCAGGAAATTGTTCGCCGACCAGATGCGGTAGGTCGCAAAGAACCACAAACGATCGCGCTGAATCGGGCCGCCATACGTAAAGTTCACGTCGTACACGCTCTTCACGCGATTCCTCGCAAGGAACCCGAGACGCACGAGATCTTCGTCGAGGTTGTTGCTTTGCATCTCCCCGTTGCCACCGGTCGCGAAGAACGAACCGCGATACACGTTGCCGCCGTCGCGCGGGATCATGTTGATCTGCACGCCGCCGACCGGCGCCTCCGCCGGGAGAGAGCTCGTTTGATAGCTGATCTCCTCCATCAAGCCGTCATTGAAATAGAAACCGGTCTGATTGCCGCCAAAACCCATATGCTGGATCTGCACGTTGTCCACCATGAACACATCGTCCTGCGCCGCCGATCCGTGCACCTGCAGCGTCGGCTGCTGCATGATCTGCGTACCGCCAACGTCGGGCGTGTTCGTGGTGACGCCGGGAATCAGCTGGCCCACGGCGAACGGGTCTTTGCCGGTGGGTATCAGATCGAGCTTTTCGCGGCTCATCACGGCTTGCGACACCGAGTTGCGGACGTCAACCAGCGGCGACTCGCCGCTCACCGTGATCGATTCCTCGAGTTGACCGACCTGCAGCTCGATGTTGACGGTCGCGGTGAACGCGGCGGACAGGATGATGCCTTCGCGCCTCACGCCCTTGAAACCGGGCAGGGTAAAGGTGACGGCGTATTCGCCGGGCCGCAAGTCGACGATTTGATATTGACCGCTGCCGTCGGTCACCGTCGATCGCGAGCCCTCGATGAGCACCGGGCTTGTCGCTTCGACCGTTACGCCTGGCATCACGGCGCCGGACGAATCGCGAACGACGCCGGAAATACCGCTTCCAATCTGCGCGAGCGCGGTAACGGGCATGAAGAGCAGAACGAGGCAGACAACGAGGCCTGACGTCATAACATTCCCCTTTTTTTCTGTCTGCAGCCGGGAGGGTTGGGCGCATCATCGATCCGTCGCTCAGCGAAGTCAAAGGCCAAGGAGGCTAGCTATGCCAGATACCTTTCGCGTGGTCGACTACTTCTACGTGACAGCAGCGAACAAGCCGGGAGAAGGCGCGCGCGTGCTCAACAGTCTCAAGCAGGCGGGAGTCAATCTGCTGGCATTTTCCGGTTTTCCGCAGGGGCGCAAGGCCCAGCTCGACTTCGTTCCAGCTGACCCGGCGGCCTTCAAGCAGGCAGCGAAGCAGGCAAAACTGAAGGTAGTCGGCCCCAAACGCGCGTTCTTGATGCACGGAGATGATCGTGTCGGCGCCATGGCCGACCTGATCGATCGGCTCGCCGCCGCCAAGATCAACCTGACGGCGCTCGATGCGGTTGCGGTTGAAGCACGCTATGGCGCCATCTTCTGGGTTGCGCCAAAGGACGTGAAGAAAACGGCGACGCTGCTCGGCGCTTCGTAGCGCGCTCCGCAGACCGGCGTCACATCACTCGACGATTTCGGCGCCCGCTGCGCGCATGTCGCCGATCGCGCGCGCCGAGTCGCCGGGGTGCACTTCCACTCCGGCGATGGCGTCGCCGACCACCGTGACCGCAAACCCGTTGCGCCGCGCATCGAGCACCGAGTGTTTGACGCAGTAGTCGGTCGCGAGTCCGCCGACGTAGAGGTGATCGATTCGTCGCTGCTGCAAATCGGCGAGCAGGGTGCCGCCATCGGGTGTGTGTCCGTCGAACGCCGAGTAGCCGGGATGGTCCGGGTCTTCCCCTTTGCTGATGACGATCGTCCACGGCGGAAGGCGCAGGTCGTCATGGAAGCGCGCACCCTCCGTGTGTACGACGCAGTGCGGTGGCCACTCGCCGCCATGTTCCTTGAAGTGTCGCGTCACGGGCGGATGCCAGTCGCGCGACGCGTAGATCGGCCATCCCCCTGTGGTGGCCTGCTCGATGTAGCGGTTGAGGACAGGCACCACGCGATCGCCGTGCGGAACGGCAAGCGTTCCACCTGGACAGAAGTCCTTTTGAACATCGACGACAAGGAGTGCGGAGCGTTGTGGCAAGGTTTGAACCACAGATTACACAAATGGAAATCTATGTAATCTGTGAAATCTGTGTTTCGACTGTTGAGCAGGACGCGATGAAGAGCCTGGCTCTATCGACCGATCTCTACGAGCTGACGATGATGGCGGGCTACTACGCGGCGGGGCTGACCTCGCGCGCCACCTTCGAGCTCTATGTGCGCGAATTGCCGCCGAACCGCTGCTTTCTCATCGCGGCCGGACTCGAACAGGCGCTGGACTACCTCGAGACATTGCGGTTTTCTTCGGACGACATCGAGCACATCCGCCGTCTGCCCGCGCTGCAGGGCGCTCCTCGCGCCTTCTTCGACGACTACCTTCCGCGCTTTCGCTTCACCGGCGAGGTATGGGCGATCGAAGAAGGCACGCCGCTGTTTCCTCCCGAGCCGCTGTTGCGTGTGACTGCTGCACTGCCGGAAGCGCAGCTCGTGGAGACCGCGCTCTTGTCACAGATTGCGTTTCAGACATCGGTTGCGAGTCGTGCGGTGCGGATGGTGGAAGCGGCCGCGGGCAGGGACGTCGTGGAGTTCGGATCGCGACGCGCCCATGGAATCGAGGCGGGCATCCATGCCGGGCGGGCGGCGTTCATCGGGGGATGCAGCGCCACGTCCAACGTCGAAGCCGGCAGGCAGTTCGGCATCCCTGTTTCTGGGACGATGGCGCACTCGTGGGTGACGGCGTTCCCAACCGAGCTCGAGGCGTTTCGCTGCTTCACGGACGTGTTTGGCGAGCGCGCGGTGTTGCTCCTTGACACCTCCGACACGCTATCCGCCGCTCGTCTAGTTGCAGCGAGCGGATTGAAACCCACCGCCGTGCGCCTCGATAGCGGCGATCTCGTGACCCTCAGTCGCAGCGTGCGCGCGATTCTCGACGAGGGCGGGTTGCGCGACACGAAGATTTTCGTCAGCGGCGATCTCGATGAGTGGCGCATCGCCGACATCGTGGCATCGGGCGCGCCGATCGACGGTTTCGGCGTCGGCGCGGCGCTCAGCACGTCGAGCGATCTCCCTTCGCTCGGCGCCGTCTACAAACTCGTCGAGATCGAAAGCGACCGCGGCGTCGTTCCCGTGATGAAGCATACCCCCGGCAAACAAACGCACCCCGGACGCAAGCAGGTGTGGCGACGCATCGAGCGCGACGCTGCACTCGAGGATGTCGTCGGCCTGGCAGATGTGGACCAATGTCCTGACTGCGGACAACCTTTGCTGGAGCGTGTGATGCGAGATGGCAAGCCCGAACATGCGCGCCAGGCGCTGCGCGACGTGCAGGCACGTAGCCGAAAAGCTGTTGCCAGTCTCCCGGCGTCCGTGCGCGCGCTGCACGGCGCGAGCCACTATCCCGTTCGCTTTGGGTCGGAGCTCCAGGCTCTCATCGATCGGACCGCGACGCAGCAGGTATCGTGAAACGGTCGACGGTGTTGACACTTCCAGCCAGTGCTTCGTCGTTCACGCGGCCGGTTTGTGATAGCTGATCCTTAAGCAGGCGGCGGGGCAAATGCGCCCACAGTTTCCTGAGCTGACCACAACCGTACGATCCGGACCGTTCTGGGATGCGGTCGAGGGGCGAGCCTGACTGCATTCGCGCCTCCCATGCTCCAGCCGGCACGAGACGATTTCGTGACAGTGATGACACGCCATCGTCAATGAGCCGTCACGCCTGTTTGCAATCCTCTCGCACACCCTCGAGCGACTGAAAGGACTGTGCGATGCATCACTCCAAGACACGACCGTCGGCCATCGATCGCCGCCGCTTCCTTCAGCGCACCTGGCACGGCGTCGGCGCCAGCCTGTCGCTTGCGCTGCTATCGGGCCGCGGACTTTTCTCAGCGCCGCGCTTCGGCACGAACCCGTTCACGCTCGGCGTCGCGTCGGGCGATCCCACGCCGGATGGCATCGTGTTGTGGACGCGCCTGGCGCCGAAGCCAACCGACCCGCTCAGCCTCGGTCAAACGGCGGTACCGGTGGCGTGGCGCGTGGCGATGGACGATCAGTTGCACAAGGTCGTAGCGAAAGGTACTGCGATCGCGCCATTCCAGCTGGCACATTCGGTGCACGTCGAGGTCGGCGGTCTCCAGCCAGGACGCGACTACTTTTATCAGTTCGATGCTAGTGGCGAAGAGAGCACAATTGGTCATTTTCGCACCGCACCGGCAGAGGAGATGCTACCGGCGCAGATGCAATTCGCCTTTGCCACGTGTCAGGACTGGCCGAGCGGCTACTACACGGCCTACCGTGACATGCTCGCGCACGATCTCGATGTGGTGCTGCATCTCGGCGACTATACCTACGAGTATCAGATCTGGCAGACGCGCCGTCGCGGTGCGCCTGCGCCGGCGTTTCGAGACGCGTGCGTCGACTTGCGCACGTATCGGCTGCGCCATACGCTCTACAAGCTCGATCCCGACCTGCAAGCAGTGCACGCGAAGTTTCCGTTCGTCGTGATCTGGGACGACCACGAGGTGGCCAATGACTATTCAGGGCTAGCGCCTGAATACGGGTCTCCCTCGCCCGAGTTCACCGCCCGGCGCGCCGCCGCCTATCAGGCGTACTACGAGCACATGCCGATTCGCTCCACGGTGGCGCAGTTTCCCAGCAACAATTTGCAAATCTATCGCCGGCTGCGATTCGGCGGCCTCGCCGAGTTCACCATGCTCGACGATCGGCAGTATCGAACAGACAACCCCTGTGGCGACGGCGAGTCGCTTCGCTGCGATGCGGCGCTGAACGGCGACTACACCATGCTGGGCAGCGAGCAGGAGCAATGGGTCACGAGAGGCTTCGCACGCTCGACCTCGCGGTGGAATATCGTCGGGCAGCAGCTACTCCTCGCAGAACTGGAGCACATGCCGTACGAGGACGAGCGATATTGGAATGACGCGTGGGATGGCTATCCGCTCGCACGGCAGCGGTTGCTCGCCGCGGCAGTCAAGACACGCCTCCGCAATCCGGTGTTCTTGACCGGCGACTGGCATTCGACGTTCGTCAACGATCTCAAGCTCGATTTCAAAGACGTCTCATCGCCGACGGTCGCCACCGAATTCGTGACGCCGGCCATTACCACGGGCGGAGATTCGACGCCGTACGGTCCCTATTACGCGCCGATGATTCCTTACAACCCGCACATCAAATACTACGAGGGCGATCGGCGCGGCTACTTCAAGGCGACGGTCATGCCGCAACAGATGCGGCTCGATCTTCGCTTCGTGACCAGCGTTGAGGATCCGGGTGGCACCGGGTACGCCGAGGCGTCGTGGGTCGTGGAGGAGGGCAGTCCCGGCGCTCAGCCTGCGTGAGTCGTTTGGATATCGTGGGAGCGGAAGTCATCGCTGGCGTTCGCCCACGTGGAAGGTCCCCCTGATTCACGTGGAGGACAGCGAGCAACGCCGGCGCAGGCCGATCTCGTCGATGTGCCGACTGAAGTCGTACACTAACAGTCCACAGCGGAAATGGGGTCTGACCCCATTTTCGCAACCGGAGAGGCAGATATGGATACGCCTGCGCGCGCCGCATACGTACTGGTATTCGAAGGTTTTGCAGATTGGGAGCCGTCCCATGCGCTCGCCGAACTGCGGCGTGAAGGGCAGTATCGCGTTGAATGCGTCGGTTTAACAGCAGCTCCGGTTCGCTCCATGGGTGGCATGACGGTGCTGCCCTCCAAAACCGTGTCCGAAATCGATCCCGCTGACGTCGCGATATTCATTCTTCCGGGTGGCGACCGTTGGGAGAATGCGCCGGTCGAAACAGAACTCGTGGAGTTGTTCGGGCGGCTTGACGCCGAGGACCGGCCGATCGCCGCGATTTGCGGGGCGACGGTCGCAATTTCGGCAATCGGACTTTTGCGCGGCCGGCGTCATACGAGCAACGGTCTCGATTACTTGCGGTCGCACGTCTCGAACTACGCGGAGGCAGACAACTATGTCGACGCGCCCGCCGTTCGCGATCAGAAGCTCATCACCGCCAGCGGCCTCGGCGATGTCGAGTTCGCACGAGAGATCTTCGAAGAGCTGGGCGTGATGACAGCCGAAAACCGTGAACTCTGGGCGCAGATCTTCCGCAGCGCGAGTCTGCCGAGCGGAACCGCCTGAAGAACGACGCCTCCATCACTACGCGAAGCGATTCGACGCCGTGAGCGCGCGCGTTCCAATCGATTTGACAGAAGCAATCGCCCGCGGCCGTTTCAGGCCAACGCGGAACGTTCGGGCGTTGTCAGCCGACATCGTGCTTGCCGAGGAGCACAACCAACGAGAATCCATTTACCGCAAGCGCCAGAGCTGTCGCGAGGGTATACACGGCCACCAGGTTCAATCGTTGCACCAAGAGCGCGACTACGACGAAGAACGACGCGAAGGCGAACGAGCCGAGGATGACGCCGCGGAGCAAACGGCGGGCCGCGCCCGATCCGCCGTTTTTGTGCGAAAAGATCGCCATCACACAGGCAAACACTGGAAATGGCGAGAGCAGCCCGCTCCATGTCGCGCCCAAAACACTCGCCGAGGCTGTGATGAGCAGAACCATCGCCGTGGCCGTTGACATTCGCATGGGAAGATCCCAACGAGGCGCAGGAACGCGAGGGGCAACCAGGACAGGAACGGGGAGTAGCATGAGGGCAACGCCCAGGGCCGCGAGAACGAGGAACGTTGAAATGAGAAGAGTGAACGATGTGCGCGAGAGCGACCACGTAACGAGCGAGTAGACACCGAGCCCCAAAATCGTGGGGCCTACCCATCCCGAACTCTTCGCGCTGCGTGCATAAGCGACGCAGAAGCACGCTACCGCAATCAGCCCGAGTAGAGTCCCGCAAGCGGCGCGAGCGGCAAAAGCTGCGCCTTGCTCCACCGCGAGAAACACTGACACAGGACCAGAAGTCAGAGGCAACCCGGCGATCCAGCCACCGACGGCATGTCCCCAACGCCGTGCGGCTAGCGTGGCGACTGCGATGAGAAGCGGCGTCAGCGTGATCTTCACGATCAGGAGCGTCATCCCCATTCCACGTCGGTTAGCGCTGGCGAAATGGTTCCCCAAAAAAAGCCTACCCTTGGGCCGCGGCAAGGTAGAACTTCCTCGCACCTTCCAGAATCCTCCGGCGATCCTGCCCGGCGGTGAACGCGCGGGCTACGGTCAGCGTGCCCGCCATACCGGTAAAGAGCGCGATTGTCTTCTGGCGACGCTCCTCATCGCTCCCGCCAGGAACGTACTTCGCCATTCGCCGGATGTGCGCCCGCAACGCTTGCAGGAGCGGCCCGCGCGCACCGCGCGGCCGACGAGCGACTTCAGATGCGAGCGCGGCAACCGGACATCCACCTGACACATCATTGCAATGCTCGATGTCGAGGTAGGCGTCGATGAGCGCCTTCAATTCGCCGCCAGGAGGCGCCTGCTCTATTGCCTTCGTCACACAATCGCCAATTTCCTTCAGACCGCGCTCGAAGGCCTCGGCAAACAGCTCCTCTTTGCTGTCGAAGTGACGATAAAAGCCGCCGTGCGTCAGGCGGAGGTCGCGCATCAGATCGCCGATGCCTGCGCCCTCGCCTCCGCGGCTGCGGAACCGGCGGGCGGCCGCCCGGACGATTCGTTCGCGCGTCTGCTGCTTGTGCTCGGCGGGATATCGCATGACCAGTTTTTAGATGTTATGTATCATCTCATTGCTGGACTGGTCAAGCGAACGACGTGGCACGAGACTCATCGGCGGGGTTTCGCAGCGTCGCCGAGGGCGAGCGCCGCAGCTGTTTCGGTCGCTCGCCTGCCTCAGGAAGAGGTCCTGCTCATGAAATCAACGCGCGCGCGTGTCTGTGCTTTCTCAGGAAGTGTCTCGTCACCGACGACAAGCACATGCTGATACGCGATGGCACCGATCGCCCAACCGCTGCGCATCCGTATCAGCTCGACATCATAGTGACCACTCACGGTCCAGTGATCCCGTCCGAGGCGATGAACGGCGGTCACCGCGCAGCGAGCGCGTGCCGTATCACTCCAGACCTCGGTCAGCATCGGCCCGGTCAGATGCTGCGTCGCGTCAAAGCCGGGCACGAGCGCGCGCCACGAGTCGATCAGTTCGCCAGCCGATTGTGTCCGCGGCGCGCCTCCAAACAACGACGTGTAATCTGTTCGCACCTGTCACGAGGATTCCGGGGACGCGTGTGCCGGGCGTGTGGTCGGGCGGAACGTACAGGTTGCCCGACAGTCGGCTGCCTTCGCTCTCGAATGTCACCGGAATGGCGTTCGCCTGGATGTCGGCCACGGTCATGATGTCCGCCCGCCTCGATCATAATTCTGTCGGAACAACTCGATCACGTTCGCAACCTCGGCGGCTGTTCGCATCGGCACCGTCACCCACCCAGATTGTGGAAGGACATGGTGGGGTTTCGCGCGTCCTCCTGCGACGAGCTCGTCGCGGACGCGAGGTGGGAAGGGCAAATCGGCGAACCTAGGATGCAGGTGACCGAGCTCTCTGCGGCCAAGGCGGAATTCGAGGCCGCCAAAACGATGCTCATGCGTCGTGACGCCATCCCAGCTCGCGACCGCGGCGCGGACCGCCTCGATCGCTGCATGCGAGGACAGGAGCTCGCCGCCATCCGTGCCGGCCGTGTGCGCAACTCCGATCGTGTGTACTTCGTTTTCCATGGCTAGCTCCTCCCCCGTCTGTCGGTTTCTAATCAAGCGTCGATCTTCAACTGCACTTGAAGTCAAGGAGAAATTTGGGAAGACTCAGCCCTGCTGAACGAAGTGCTGCCATCGCGCCGCGCGCCGTGGCGCCGGTCCCCGCTATTGGATAGAAGGGCAGAGCCGCCTCAAGTGAAGCGGGGCGGCCCAATAGCTGAAGATTTGCGTGGACAGTTGATGCCGGCGGATCGCGGCCAAATTGCGCATCGAGTAGAACCGCGAGGGTGTGCCTATGGAGGCGCGCCGCGACCTAGTGTTGGAAACGATCGCACATCTATCGGCGGAAAAGGGGTCTGACCCCTTTTTCGCCAGCGTCGCTCCGAAAAAGGGGTCAGACCCATTTTCCGGTCGCGGGCTAGGGACGCGGCGAGATGAAGAGATAGAGCTGACCGCCTTCGACCAACTCGCCGGGAATCGTATAGTGGGCCTGCGTGTCGCCGAGGAAGTAGCGCCGGCCGTGTTCATACCAATTTGCATGTTGGACGAGATCAGTGACCTCGATGACGCCAGAGTTTTCCTCGTCCTGGTTGAAGGGCGCCGGCGTTGGCGGCTGGAATCGCGCCGGGTCCGATATCAGGATCTCCCTCGTCATCCCTGTCGCCGGGTTATAACGCCAGGTACGCGCGAGATATGCGTTATCACCGGTATCTTCCTGAATGATCACGGCGCCATCACCCGCAACAGTGATGTTGTCGAACTGTGGGAAGAGCAGTGTCGCCGGCATCAACGCCGCGCGGTCGAGCGCAAGATCGATCGTGCCGCCGGTCGGATTATCGAGGCTGTTGAACGTCAATTTGTACAACTTTGCCGATTGATCCTGACCGTCGATGCGAGCGCCGGTAATCACGAAATAAAACACCTGCGGATTCGTTGGATCCCACGCGCCGTCTTCAGGCCGCGCGAACTCGGTGATTGCGCGTGCGACGCTGGTTGTCTGGAGCGTCGCACCTGCGCCGGTCGCGACGTCAGAGACGTCCTGCAGCACGAACGTTCCACGGATTGCCCCGTTGTTCTCGCGCGGGACTGGACCATTGGCGTAGTTCGCACCGCCGTTGGTGACCCTGATGCCAAACAGCTTTCCGCCGACCAGGCCGGCGCGTTCAACCGGGTTGCCGGTCGATCGCTTCGTCCCAACGTAGACATAAACCTGACCCGGCGTGCTGTCGTCGAGGCCGACAACGACTGTGCGATCGCCCCCGTTGGGATGGGCGACACTGTTCTCCCAAGAGAATCGTCCGAGATGAGGAAGTTGGTACGAGGTGCCCTTCAGATCCCCGGTCACGACGTGGGCAAACCCGCGGCCTTCGTCACCCGTCTCTTCACCATCCATGAACAGGCGGCCGTCGAATCCCCTTCCAGTTGCCTCGTTGAAGAACGCAGTCGCGGCCGGTAGGTCGGCGGAACACAGTCGGCCGAAGGTCGCAGTCGGTGCAAAGACGTACGAGGCCGACGTCGGGTCCCACGTGTATACGTCGTGAATGAGATCCTCGCCCGCCTTGACCTGGAGCGTGTTCAGTTGAATCGACCATTCCGAAACAAACGCACCCGGCTGTCCGTGTGCACGGGCGACGCCAGCGGTGGCCACGAGTTCGTGATTCATGAACACGGTCAGATATTGCTTGTCGGCAACGTAATTGCCGTGCTGCGATTTGCCGGCTAGCGCGCCGAGACCGTCGGGAATGCCGACCATGCGATAGCCGTTTCTCGCCGGATCGCCAACGGTGATGAGGGACACGACTTCCCAACCGGCGGCCGATGGAATGACGTACGGAGTGGCGGAGCTTTCAGGACCCTGATACGTGCCGGGAACCGTTCCCGGTGTGGGCTGCGCCGCAACCGGCGACGCCGCGCAAAGCGCTGCTGAGAACAGTGCTGCTGTCAAAGACTTGCGTGTGTGCATCGAGACACTCCATGTTGTGGGAGTGCACTCTATGGCGCGCAAGCAACGCGGTAGTGACAAAATCAGCGCGGCCCCATCAACACGATGCATCGAGAATGCGACTCGTCGGTTTGCGCGGTCAATCCCTCGCGCATTCACGCACTCGTCGCTCGAGAAACCGGCGTTCGACCGGACTCCGCGCGAGCGCTGCGGCCGAGGTGAAGTGTTCTGTGGCAGCAGCAAAATTCCCGCGGCGCATTTCCAGCTCGCCCATCGCCGCCGGATAGAACGGATACCGGCGCAACCGGTCGCGATCCGAAATCGCCTGGAGAGCTTCGAGTCCGCGCTCGGGCCCGTCACACTGCGCGACTGCAATCGCGCGGTTGAGCGCAACGACTGCAGACGGCGCGATGTGCATCAAGCGGTCGTACAGCGTGACGATTGCGTTCCAGTTGGTCTCCTCGACGCTGCGAGCTTTCGCGTGCACGGCGGCAATCGCAGCCTCGACGTGATACGCGCTCACTGCCGATCCGTACGCAGAGCGATCGAGAAGCGCGAGTCCCTGCTCGATGAGCTGTGCATCCCACCGCGATCGATCCTGTTCGAGCAGCGGGCTGAGATCGCCGGCGGCGTCGACGCGCGCAGGAAGGCGTGCGGCATGCAGGCGCAGGAGCGCCGCTAACGCGTATGTTTCTGGCTGCGCGGCCTGCGGCGCCTCGAGAAGCAGCGTCGTCAGCCGGATCGCTTCGTAGCAGAGCTCGGCGCGCACGGCCGTTTCAGAAGATGCGCCGTGGTAGCCTTCGTTAAAAAGCAGGTAGAGCGCGCGGCGAACCGCCGACAGGCGTGCCGCGAATTCAGCATCGCCAAGGTCGAACAGACGCTGCGAGCTGGCAAGGACCTTTTTGCCACGGGCGATCCGCTTCTCCAGCGCCGCGCGACCCCTGAGAAACGCGCTCGCAATTTCGCCCGATCCGAAGCCGCACAAGATGTTCAGCACCAACGCAACCTGTGTTTCCTCCGGTAGCCGTGGATGACAGCACGAGAACATCATCTTGAGCTGCTCGTCGCGGACCGCGGGCAGCGCAAACGCCTCGTCGATGGTTGGAGCGAGCGTCCACTCCGACTCGAGTGCCCGGATGAGATCCGGAGCAAACGTACGAGCGGTGCGTTCCCTCCGCACGACGTCCAGCGCGCGGTTCTTCGCCACCCGCATCAGCCAGGCGGAGGGATTGTCCGGCACGCCGCGAATCTTCCACACCTCCAGCGCACGGCAGAACGCGTCCTGAACGACGTCTTCTGCCAGCGCCAGATTGTGGACGCCGAAGATCCGCGTCAAGGCTGCGACGAGACGTCCGGACTCGCGGCGAAAGAGATGTTCGCTCGGCTCCACGCGTGCGTTAGAAATCCATCTTCATCACGGGCCTCACCTCCACGGATCCGTCGCCGTCGAGGATCGGGCAGCCGCGCGACAGTTCCACGGCCTGGTCGATATCGCGGGCTTCCACCACCGTGAAGCCGCCGACCAGATCTTTTGCCTCAGTGTACGGGCCATCAATCACCGCTTTCTGCCGCCCGCGGACCACCTTTCCGGTTCGCTCCAGCGGCTGACCGCGATCCTTCAGATGTCCCTTGGCGTCGAGCTCCTGCATCCACGCCATCCACCGTTGCATACTCTGCTGCGCTCGCTCGGGCGTACCCATGGCTTCTTGTCGCGCCGCGTCAGCCATTCGATAGAGGTAAATGAACTGGCTCATGTGTCTGCTCCTTTTGCGCACCCTATTCTTTGAGTGCTCCAGACATAGGACGTTCGAGGATGCCGTCACCGGACATTGCCGACGACCAAAAGCGGCTGAGGCAGCTGCGAAGCTCATTTCGTGCGTGCCGCACTGTCCCGCACGAGCTCGAGTGCCACATCGGCATCACCCAAGCCGACAATTTCCACGTCTTTGCCTTCGAGTGCCGTCGCCGCGACAGCGAACTGCTCCAGTTCCTGCCGGACGCGCAGCGGAAGGTGCGGCGAAGGCAGGAATGGCGGAAAGATCCATTGAGCCACGATAATCACGGGCGTGGTCGGAGACAACGTGGATGATGATCATTCGCACAGCATCGCGAGGATCATTACAGCGGTTACCTCATGACAAAGCGTCTTGAATGCGGCGAAACGTGGGCGGGCAATGAGAGGCGCGCCAGCGTCATCGAGCTGCCAGGTTTGGTGGCTTGGATACACGCTGCCCCGGCGGGGCCAACCGATGCTGGCGGCGACGTTCACTACGTATCGGTTTGTCCCAGCTGCATCGTTTCGCGCATCGCACTTGCTGATGTCAGCGGCCATGGACAAGCCGTGGTCGCGCTCGGCAACACGCTCCGTGAAATCATGCAACGCTATCTTGAAGCGGTCGAACAGGTCGGCCTCATGCGCGATCTCAATCGCGCGGTTCAAGAAGGACTCGACGCCGTGCATTACGCCACGATGGTGGCCGTCGGGTGGCATAACCGCCGGGGCTTGCTGGTGCTGACGAATGCCGGCCACCCGCCGCCGCTGTGGTACCGCGCCAAAAGCAACGAATGGAGTTGGCTTGAAACCCAACGCGCGTCCGAACAAACGTTGCCGGTTGGGCTCCCGCTTGGACTGCTTCCCGATATCAGCTACGACCGCAAAGTCGTCAAGCCGCCCGTAGGCGACCTGGTACTGCTTTACAGCGATGGTGTTTCCGAAGCCACCAACTCCGCCGGCGAGGAACTCGGTCGTGACGGCTTGATGAATATCGCGAAGCAGCTGACACGGACATCCGCCGAAACCGTCGGCACTGAATTGTTGTCGGCCGTGAATGCCTTTCGTAGCGGTGTTGCGCCGACTGACGACGAGACGATCATTGTGTTACAGCGAGTGATCTAACCGCAGTGATTCCCCGAACCCAAGCGTGCGGAACTGCAGCGGCTCGACGTTTTTCGCGCGCCGCGCATCGTCCAGCGCGCGGAGCGGTTCGTCAATGCCCTCCGTCGTCAGCTGGAAGGTGCCGAAGTGCATCCCTATGCTCTCCGATGCGTCGAGATCGAGGTGAGCCTGCACCGCCTCCGCCGGGTTCATGTGGACGACCTGCATGAACCAGCGTGGCTCGTAGGCGCCGATCGGCAGCAGTGCCAAGTCGATTGGGCCGAGCCGCCGCGGGATGTCGCGGAAGAAAGCGGCATAGGCGGTGTCGCCCGCGAAGAATATTCGCGCGCCGTCGAACGCCATCATGAATCCGCCCCATAGCGCGCGGTTTTTATCGATCGGACTGCGTGCGGAAAAATGACGCGCGGGCGTGAGCGTCGTCACCGGCGCCGCGATCTGCGATTGCTGCCACCAATCGAGTTCCTCGACGCGGCGGATGCCCGCAGATCGCACCAGCGTTCCGTTGCCCAACGGTGTCACCACGATCGGGTCGAAACGTTCTGCAAGCATGTTGAGCGTGCGCAGATCGCAATGATCGTAGTGATTGTGACTCAGCAAGACTATCGAGATCGGCGGCAAGTCGTCGAACCGCACGGCCGGCTGGCGAACGCGGCGGGGTCCGAACACATTCAGCGGACCGGCACGCTGGGAGTACATCGGATCGGTCAGGATATTGCCTGCCGCCGTTTGAATCAGAAAGGTCGCGTGACCGATGAAGGTGACGACGGCGGCGGCGCCATCTAATGCTGGCGGCCGGCGCAGCGGCTCGTCGACACGACGCGGCCACGGTGTTCGTCGTTCGAGCAGCATCCGCGGAACGGCTGTGAATGGCTGGCCGGCTTCGCCGGTGGGATTGACGAATCGCTTTCCATCAAAGTGATCGCTCTTTTGCGTCGTCATGCGTGAACGAGACAAACGTGATTGTCGACAGGTCCGGAGCGCTTACAGAAGCGAACACGCCTCGTTGAATTGCAGACGAGGAAGTCGAGGGTGCAGCGAGCGTGGATCGCCGTAGCCTAGGTTGCAGAGGAAATTCGTCTTGACATGCCCTTCGGGGAAGAACTCCTGATCGCAGCCGAAACAGGTCTTGCCGGCGGCAAAGAACTCTTCGTCCACCTTGGCATGATCAAAGCCGGACATGGGCCCGCAATCGAGACCAAGCGCGCGCGCAGCCATGATCAGGTAGGCGCCCTGCAGACTGGAATTTCGCTTTGCGGTCGCTTCCACCAGGTCCGGACTGTTCGCAAAGAGCTTCGCCATCCCGGGGTTGTGAGGAAACAGCTTCGGAAGGTGGTCGTAGAACTTCAAGTCATAGGCCACGATCACGGTAACAGGAGCGGTCATTGTTTTGTCAACGTTGAGCGGGGCCAGCGCCGGGCGAAGGCGTTCCTTCGATTCCTTCGATCGAAGGAACGCGAACCGCGCTGGTCCGCCATTCGCGCTGGTCGGCCCCCACTTCAATAACTCGTAGAGATCTCGCAGGGTTTGATCCGAGACTGGCCGCTGCTGCCACGCCGAGTACGAGCGCGCCTCGCGGAAGAGTGTGTCCAACGGCGCGGCGTCGAGTACATGACCCATGCTGCTGCCTCCCTGCCCTGGCCCCGTGCGCGCGGCGAGATCGCCATTAGGCGACGCGAGTTCTCCGTACGAGATCGCTCATCCGCTCGAAGCGGCCGGCACGATACTCCGTGTAAAGCCTGACAATATCCTGCTTCGAGTCTCCGATAAACGGCCCATGCGACACGATTTCGTCGCCCTGAGGCTGGCCAGCATACAGGGCAGTGGCGGAGGGGATTGCGGGCAGGCGATTCAGCTACGTAAGGCGGTGGTCACCGTTGACCAGCGCGCCTCGGACTCGGCATCAGCGGGAAAAAACGTCTCGATGCGCAGTTCCTGCAACGTCACGTCCTGTGGCGTTCCCAGCGTCATGATGGTGCTGAAGATGCGGAGTTCGAGATCTTCTTTCTTGAGGTGAATCGGCAGCAGCAGATCGGCCGGTTTAATTGCCGCAGACGACGGGCGCTGTGGCGGCGCGCCGTGATACCCGCGAAGTTCCGCCAGCAGCGCCGCCGCCGTTTCGTCGTCGGCCGACTGGCCCAGTTCCCTTTCCGCACGCCCCATCAAGTGACGCGCCACTTCGTCCCAGTTGACGATCCACCGGCGTGCGCCTAGTGGGTGAAACACCATACGCAAGTGATTGGCGTGCTCGGTGATGAGCGAGGGATCGACAAGCAACGTCAACAGTTCGGCAGACGCCCCATTGCCCATCAAACAGTTCGAATAGCGATCGAGGACGATGGCCGCGTACGGCTTGTGTCGGTCGAGGATGAACTGCAGTACGGCACGCACATGCGACATCTCCTCCGCCGCTAACGGCGTTTGGCGATAGACGTGCGCATATCCAGCCGCTTCGAGCAACCGATTGCGTTCGCGCAATGGCACGTCGAGCGCCTCAGCGAGGACGAGCAGCGCCTGGCGGCTCGGCTGCGTTCGTCCCGTTTCGATGAAGCTTACGTGCCGAGTCGAAAATCCAGCGCGCAACCCCAGATCGAGCTGACTCATGCCCCGCGCCGATCGCCATTCGCGCAGCTGATGCCCGAGAGGCCGCGCTGCCTGACGCGTGTGCGCTGCAGTGGATTGCATGATGATTCCGACCTCCTCGCGTGATCATGACGTCGCAAACGTCTGAATGTCACGAGTCAACCGCTCCATGTGCGTCAGGAAGAGCCCATGCGGCGCGTTTTCGTAAATCTTCAGTTCGGCGCCGGGAATGAGCTTGGCGGTGGGACGCCCGGTCAGATCCAGCGGCGCGGACACGTCCTTGTCACCATGGATGAGCAGCGTCGGCACGTTGATCTTGGGCAATTCAGGCCGAAAGTCTGTCGACGTCGTGCTTCGGCTGCAATCGACGAGCGCTTTCAGCGACGTGCCTAGCATCAGGAGCTTGACCCACTCCTGCATTTGCGGCGAAGTCTCGGGAACGAAGAACGGTTGGCGGTTGTCTTCCATCCATTTCGGATAGTCGCGCATCAGGAGATTCCGCCGGAACGCTTCGAATCGGTCGGCCGGAATCCCGCCGGGGTTATCCGTCGTTTGCGTGAGAAATGGCGTTGCGGCGGTGGCAACGAACACGACGCGCGCGATGCGACGCGCACCATGCCGCGTGAGATAGCGGACCATCTCGCCGCCCGCCATGGACATGCCGACCAGTGTGACCTCGCGCAGATCCAGCGCGTCGAGCACGGTCCCAAGATCATCAGCAAGCGTGTCGTAGTCGTAACCCGTTCCGGCGCGACTCGAGCGGCCATGCCCGCGCCGATCGTACCCGACGCAACGCAGTCCCGCTTCGGTGAGCGGCACCATCTGGTAGTCCCACATGTCGGAGGGAAGCGCCCAGGCGGCGAGAAAGACGACGGGCCGTCCCGTTCCCCAATCCTTGTAGAACAGACACTCGCCGTCGCGCGTGGCGACGTACGGCCCTGACCGTTTGCGCTGACTGGATGATGCGGTTTGCTGCATCGCCGATGATCGCGTTGCTGAGATAGCGCCTGTTCCCGCGGCGACCGAAACAACCGATTTCAGAACATCTCGCCTATCCATACTGTCGCGCCCCCTGAAGGATGTTGTTCGAAGGATCAGGGAGCGACCGCACGTCCGGCAATTACCTCCGAGGTAATGTCACCGTTCTAGACATCTCCTAAGGCTGAGAGCGTGATATTTGAAGCAAGTTTTCCTGGCGCCTTAGGAGATGTCTAGGCCCCGCGGAGCGGGGCAAAAAAGACATATGGCAGCGAAGCCAACTGTTTGGTTTTCTCGGCGGTTTTGAGGCGAAGCTTGGCTGCTAAGTTCACGGGAAGACCACCACGGCGTTGGCGCTTGGACGTTCCATCTTTCGTAATACCGGCCCGCCGGCTGCGATGGTCGGCTTGCTACCGCGAAGCAGCGCGTCGATCGACTCGAATGCCCCTTGTTGCTCGAATCGCGTGAACACGAACGGCAAGCCTTCGGCTCCGAGCGTGGAGTTCGCGTCGCTGACATGGAAATGCAAGTGCGGGCCCATCGAACTGCTGCCGGAGTGGCCAAGTTTGCCGATCACTTGAAGAGCCTTCACCCGGTCTCCGGTCTTGACGACGATGGTGCCGTGTTTCAGGTGCTCGTAGAACGCGAACCGTCCATCTCCTAAATCTAGTGCGACGTAGTTGCCGCTCGCGTTTTCAGGCAGAATGGGCTTGACATCCGGCAGCGGCGGATCCGCGTTCTCGGCGATATCGTCCATCGCGGCGACAACCGTCGCGTCAGCGACAGCGAGAACATCCGACCCGTAACCATTCCAATCCTCGCCGTGCGCCGCATTCATGTCCAGAATGCCGGCGGCGGGAAGGCGGATGAAGTCGATGGCAAAACGACCTGGAATGCGCGCGCGGCCGTTGACCGTGTAGATCGCGGTGCGATGCCCGCCGATCAACAACGGATCGTAAATGGCGATCCACGGTCCGCCGCGTAACGGTGGGCTAAGAGCGATCGCTTTTGTTTTCGACAGAGCGGCTGTTCCGCCTTCTACGATCGAATGCACGACGCCTGTTGCGCGGTGAACGTCAATCTCGATGCGATGCCGCACGGCTGGCGGTGGCACGGCACTGTCTGGCAGTTCGAGCCACAAATACACAACGGCCCGCATCCCGGGGCCGATTACCTCCGTGTTTTTCTGATCGCGACGAAGCCCTGGCCGCCCAATCCGTTTCCGCAGCTCCTCATTCCGGTAGTCGGCAATCGACTTGACGACGTCGTCAGGGCGGATTACTTCGACGCGTACTAATGACACGTCAACAGCGTTGAAATTGGTGACGTGCAGCTCGTAGACCAGCGTGGGTTTCCCGGCGATGTCCACGACGACGGGCGCAGCGGGGACCTGCAAATCGACCCCCTCGACGAATGCGGGGCGTTGAGCAGAAAGATTGCCGACGGCTGTGAGAATCGCCAGCAGCGCCCAAACCAGAGTTTTTCGATTCATGTGTCATTTTGACTCGAGACCAAGACCTCCAGTGCGCCGCCTTCAATGTCGAGCGACACGCGCGTGCCCGGTTCTGAACGGTAGATCTCGTCGTCGACATGAACACAAGCCGCATTTTCGATGTCGATCTGGCGCCCGCGATACGACGGCAGTGATACCGGGCGCTCGAATCCTTCCACTCGACGACGCAAGTACTCGTCGAGCTGTTGTCGTTCGCCTTCGCGCGCGACGGCAACCGAAAGCAAGCCATCCGAAGGGTTCGCATCGGCCGCGAACACCAGGTTCGGTCCAACAAACATGATGTTGAGCGCCTCGATCAAGAGGAACTCACCGCTGACGCGCGTGCCATCGACGGTGATCGTGCAATGATGCGGACGCAAGCGTGAGAGCGCGTCGCGATAGATCTGCGCCGTGCGCGCGAGATTCGACAAACTGCGATCGCCTTCGTCGTGTTCGCGAGATGTGGCACTTGTGATACCCGACGGAATCAAGCCCATGCCCACGCTTTCGACGAACCGCTGCTCGCCCCACGGTCCTCGCGCCACGCCCACGTCGAGCGGTCGCGTGCGGGCCTCCTTCCACCCTTCAATCAAGTCGTCGATGGGACCATCGACACCAAGCGTCAACGCGATGTTGTTGGCGGTGCCGAGCGGCAGGATCGTCATCGGCACGCGACGTCCGGCGATGACACGGGCGACGGCAGCGACAGTGCCATCTCCGCCGGCCGCGACCACAAGATCGCAGGGCCGATCGAGCAGGCGTTCAGCTCCAGCCTTCTTCTCAATGATCGACACAATCTCATGGCCGTGGCGCGAGATGGCCGCAACGATCTCATCCGACGTGCCGCCATCACCGGCATTCGACTTATGGACGAGCGAGACCCTCACAGCTGACCTCGACGGCGATCGTTTTCAAGATCTGCGCCTGAACAACTTGGCATATGGCTGGAGGATTGCACCGTTCAGCACATGCGTATTCTGGTATCGAACGACGATGGCATTTACAGTCCGGGCATCGCGGCCCTGGCTGAGGTTGCCGGCGAGTTTGGAGCAGTGCGCGTGGTGGCGCCTGACGTCGAGCAATCGGCGATGGGTCATGCAATTACCGCATCGCGGCCGCTTTCCTATCGGCGGACCAATGTCGGCAACATCGAGGCCCATCGCGTCAATGGAACACCCGCGGACTGTGTCGCGCTTGGCGCTTACCATTGGGAAAAAGTCGATCTCGTCTTGTCGGGCCTCAACCTGGGATTGAACATCGGCAATGCGATTTGGCATTCCGGAACGTTGGCGGCGGCCAAACAAGCGGTGCTTCTCGGGATGCGAGGCGTCGCCTTGAGCGTCCCAGCCGGCGACGAGTCGAATCTCGCGCGGCTCAAACCCTGGCTACGCCGCGTCCTGCATACGCTGATGACCGGACCGGCGTTGCCGCTCGTCAACGTCAACTTTCCGCGTGAGCCGAGGGGTCTCGTCTGGACCCGTGTTTCTGTACGCCATTACGACGGCCGAATCGTGCCGACCAAAGATCCTCAAGGACGTGACCTCTTTTGGTTCAGCGTGGTCCCGATCGAGGGGACCGAGGAAGGCACCGATCGGTGGGCCGTCGAACAGCGCTGGATCTCGTTGACGCCGTTAACACTCGACCTGACGGATGAGAAATGGCTCGGCGACGTGCGGGCGCGCGATCCGCTCGACGAGGCGCTCGCAGCGTCCTCATCCCGAGCGACCTCGTCCGCGAAGGAGGCGGAGACCGTTCGTGAGGACGAGGCCCCGACGTCGATTACGAAACGCATTGATGCCAAATCGCCGCTCTGATGAATTCACAGGGAGATCGGGGAGATCGGGGAGGGAAATTCACAGGGAGATTGGGGAGATCGGGGGAGATCGGGGAGATCGGGGAGGGAGAATTCACAGGGAGTCGCGCCGGCGCACACAACAAGCCCAACAGGACGGATGATAACCACTGTCGTCGGGCTTGCCTCACGACGGGGCTTCACCCGTCGAGGGGAGAATGCGCCGCAGTTCAGACCCGCTCAAGTTCGAGTTGTAGAGTTTGGTGTCGGGTTCGAATTGTCGTCCGCTCTCGAGAGCACCAGTTATCACAGGCTCGAACCCTGCGTCGCGGACCAGCGCCGCGGCGACTTGCAGCGCGTCGTTGCTGTCGCTTGCCAGAGGAACGCCCAGGCGGTCGCCTGCACGATGTGCCTCGCTCGCCAGCGTTTTGAAGTACACGGTGTTGAATGCCTTGACCCACTTGCTGGCGGGAAACATCGCGGCTGCCCATCCCGCCGAACCCTGTGGGTGCGCCGTTGCATCGCGCGCAATCTCGCCGTCGCGCCGCTCGTACGCATTGCTCGTGTCCATCACCACTTTGCCCGCGAGCAATTGTTCGATGTCCGCTACCAGTTCCGGCAACGAGTTCAGCGGCACGGCCAGAAGCACCGCGTCGCCGAAGCTTGCGGCAGCAGCCGGTGTCCCTGTCGACGCGCGCGTGCCCAGCTGGCTTGCCAGTGATTGCAGGCCTTCCGGGTGACGCGATGACAGGCACACATCGTGTCCCGCGTCGACCCAGAGCTTCGCCAACGTCGAGCCAATCTGCCCCCCGCCAATGATCCCGATCCGCATGTCCCTCTACTCCAGTCGTCACCGCGAGGCGCCACGGTCGTGGGCGCGGACACGGGACACTCAATCATAATCGTCGCGATATGAGTCCTGCCGAGCAGGCCGCTCGCGCTCGAGCGACAGGCGGCGCGCAACTCCGTTGAGTTAGGGGAAGGTGACTAAAGACAGTCCCTCATCGCGAGCGGCCTCATTGAGACAGTCGTCGAAAGCCGGGTCTTCAGCTCGCGAGCGCCGACGACGTTGCGGGCCATGTAGTCGTTGTGACCACGTCACGAGGAGGAGTCAAATTTGTACTCTCCGAGGCCAGCGCGTGGCGATCCACGCCGAGAATCGACGCCGCTTTGAGCGCCTGTCGTGTACGCTCGCCAGTCTGACCGTAGCGTGTCGGTTCGCCGTCGCACAGGGCGACGAACAGAATCGATCGTCCCTTGGCGGCGAGCTTGGTCGCTGTTTCGCCCATGACCGCTTCGAGATCATCCGGGTGGGCACCGAATGCGAGAATGTCGTAGCGCTTGGCTATCATTGCCGCTCCCTAAGCGGAGATGCAAATCGCCGTCGCGAGGTGACAGGACAAATGCACTAAGGGACTTACGCGCAGTCCGTCCGTACAGGGACTCCCTCGAAGCAACGCGGTTAGGAAACTCATATGGCAGTTGTTGCGATTCTCATCGGGCTGGCAACCGGCATCATCTCTGGACTAATTGGCCTCGGTGGCGGCGTCTTCATCGTGCCGGCGTTGGTGTACGTGTTCAAAATGTCACAGCATGAGGCGCAAGGCACCTCATTGGCGACCTTGTTGTTGCCCATTGGTCTGTTCGGTTTCCTCGAGTATTACCGCCAGGGTCATGTCGATCTGCGCATAGCGGCGTTGCTCGCGCTCGGTTTTGCCGCGGGCGTCTTTGCCGGCGGACGCTGGGCGCAGGCGATTTCTGATCTCATGTTGCGCCGTGTGTTTGCCGTCACACTCGTGCTCATCGCAACCCGGATGTGGTTCGAGCAATGAATGAGGTCGTCACAATCACGTTTCGCTGGCGTGCCGATGGCGTCGCCAAAACGAGCTGGACCGAGGACAACTTGGGCGCACCTGCCGCGTCGCGGCCTCGCAAAATCCTCCTGATCTGACTCCGTAAACGCCGGCGTCTTCACAACGCGGTGATGCGGTCATGACCCTATTTCCCAACCGATGCGGCTTCTACTGTCAGGAACGATCAACGGAGGACCGCATGTCAGGAGTCAATGGACGCTCAGCGTACTCGGGATGATGATAGCCACGCTGTCGCCGACTTCACCTCTCACCATGCCGCGCAATGGCCTCCATCGAGACCATCGGCCACGCTGGCGAAGCTGATCGCAGTACGTTCGACCCTGTTCTCGCTCCTGCAATGAGCTCGCTGCAAGCGGCGTTCACTCTGACATCAAGGATGACCAGCGTTCGAGGAGGATTGCAATGACACCCAGCACGAACCCAGCAACCCCGATCGCGCAGGGCACGACGCACTCCGCGTCGAAACGTGCCGGCTCTCTGCTCACGGATGAA
Organism: Acidobacteriota bacterium; assembly: GCA_046727855.1. Taxonomy (GTDB): domain Bacteria; phylum Acidobacteriota; class Vicinamibacteria; order Vicinamibacterales; family UBA2999; genus DASPWV01. Next base: position 7,212 of record JBKPDL010000166.1, on the reverse strand, counting down.
ATGCTGCATCGCTTCTCGAAGCGGATGCCGAAGCATGACCTGGAAAACACCTTCTTCGCCGATGATTTCGATGAGCTGCGCGACGCTGGATACTTCGTCGCGTATCTTCAGTCACATCCGCGCTAGAACGGCCCAATCCTGGGCGGCGCGCCACGTCCGGTAAGTCATCGGTGTGAAGCTCCCTTTCACGATTGCGTCGAACACGAACAGACCACCGGCTCTGAGCGCGACCGACACTCGACCGATATGCCGTCGAAGCTGAGACGATCGCGGTGAGGCCGTTTCGTCGATCGCTGCGGCTTCTACTGAACGGGACGCGGTCGGTCTCGATCACCAACGCGGCCGACGTCCCGTCGTTCGTCAGGTACATGAGGAGGCCTCTGCGATGAGAGTTCGGCAATCAAACGCACGCTTCACGCACGCCATCGTCCGCTTACTCGCCTAGAAAAATCGTCGGTCTGCGCGCGCAAGCGAGCGCAAGGCCGGCGATAGCGGCACCAACGATCAAGACGCGACCCGTCGCGCACCTGACCACTTCCAAGACCAGCACGTCGCTGAACACCTCACCAACCAGACACAAGGATGGCGTCGTGTGATTCGCACGCACATCCGGTTAAGCCGCGCGCGCGGAGAAACGGGCTCAGCTCGTCTGTGGAGCCGTGGCAGGGGCAGTAGCGACAATTTTTGCAATCCAGACGTAATTGTTATTGCACGGGTTTTGTCCAGGTCTGTTGTCATTGAAACGATCCACGATGAGGCCGATCACGCCATCATCGGATAATCAGAATCGTGCAGCAGATCGAGGATTTGATCGCACAGGGCACTGCGGCACTCGCTCGTGGCGACTGGCAGAGCGCACGCCGACAGTTCGAGGCCTCCATCCAACAGCACGAGACGGCCGCTGCGCTCGACGGCTTGAGTGAAGCGCTGTATTGGCTCGAAGAAACGGAATCGAGCCTGCACCATCGAAGCCGGGCCTACACGCTGTATCGCGAAGCCGGCGATTTCTGTCGTGCCGCGCGCGCGGCACTATGGCTGGCGATCGGTTACGCGAGCGCCTACAACAACGGGGCTGCAGCCAACGGTTGGCTGCGGCGCGCCGAAGGGCTCCTGGAGAAGACCGGTCCATGCGCCGAGCGCGGATGGCTCGAGCATCTGCGCGGAAAGATGTCTCCCGATCCGGCGACGACCGCCGATCACGCGCGTGCCGCCGTGGCGATCGCGCGACCGCACGGAGACGGTGACCTCGAGGTATGGGCGCTGTCGGAGCACGGTCGCGCGCTCGTCGCCATGGGACGCGTCGACGAGGGCATGGCCATGCTCGACGAAGCAGCGGCCGCGGCGACCGCAGGCGACCGCAACCTGTTCATCGTTGGACATACCTGCTGCAACATGCTCTCGGCGTGCGATCGAGCCGCCGACTTCGAGCGCGCCGCGCAGTCGTGTCAGGTGGTGGACGAATTCACCAAACGACACCACTGCCCACCAATCTTTCATTACTGCCGTGTGGTCTACAGCGGAGTGCTCATAGCCTCTGGTCGCTGGAGCGAAGCGGCGAACGAGCTGATGGCTGCGCTTCAGGCCTTGGGAGAGAAGTATCCCGCGGAAAAAGTGTACAGCCTGAGTCGCCTGGCGCTCCTGCGCGTGAGGCAAGGCCGACCGGAGGAAGCCGGTCAACTCCTCACCGGACTGGAGGGCCATCCCGCCGCCGTCGAAGCCGCAGCGTCGTTGCACACTGCTCGCGGCCAGGCGACTCTGGCAGCAGCGCTCCTCGAACGGCGCCTTGAATCCGTTGGTGATGGCCTCGCTGCCGTGCCGCTGCTCCGGCTGCTCGTCGATGCCAGCCTGCTTGCGGGAGATCTCGACGCCGCGCGAGCCGCGGCGGCCAGGCTCACCGACATGGCGGAGCGATCGAGGCGTCCGCCCGTGGAGGCGCTCGCACTGATGTGCAGCGCACGCGTGGAGCTGCCCCGCGGCGGAGTGGCACACGGGCTCTTCGACAGAGCGTGCGGGCTGTTCGAGCGATGTGGGATGCCGTACGAGGCGGCGCTGACGCGATTGGATTGGGCGCGCGCCCTTGCCGCGAGCGAGCGCGAGCTTGCAGCGGAGGATGCGCGTCTCGCGTACGCGGCCTTCGATCGGATCGGCGCGCGGACCCACGCCGATCAAGCAGCGGCACTCGTACGTGAGCTCGGCGGAGGAAGTCCGCCGCGCCCTCGCGCTCGCGGTGACTTGACGCGCCGGGAATGCGAGGTCCTTGAACTCCTCCGCCACGGCTTATCCAACCTCGAAATCGCCAAGCGACTGTTCATCAGTCCGAAAACGGTCGAGCACCACGTCAGCCGCATTCTTTCCAAGCTTGGGCTTCGAAACCGTGCGGAAGCCGTTGCGTGGGCGCTCCGAGCTCGTCCGTAAAATCCGGCGCCTATTGAGTGCGCGGAGGCAAACGCGAGGATAGATGGTACGGCACGGCAGGCGTTCCGAACTACTTCCGCAAGCCGTACGGTGAAGGCTGGGCGCTCGTTGGCGACGCGAGCTACAACAGAGATCCGATTACGGCCCAGGGTATCAGCGACGCGTTCATCGAGGCCGGAATGCTCGTCGAGGCACTCGACGCGGGCCTGTCCGGTCGCGGCGCCCTCAACGAGTTGCTTGCCGCGCACGAAACGACACGGAACGAGCGCGTTCGACCGATGTACGAGTTCACCTGCGATCTCGCGGCTCTCGACCCGCCTCCGCCTCACATGCAGGAGCTGTTCAGCGCCTTGCACGGCAACCAGGAAGCCACGAATGCGTTTCTGTGTGCCATTACCGGGGCAATTCCGTTGTCTGAATTCATGTCGGCGGAGAATCTCCGGCGGATCGTGTCTGTCGCGAGGGACGATCGAGTTTCGGGTTGAACCGTTCTTCGGAGAGGACCGCGTCATGTACATCGTCCGAGAGGTCGTCAACTGCAAGCCTGGAACCGTCGGCCGGATGGTCGAGAAGTTCCGCGCCCTCTCAGCAGCCCTGCGAGAAATGGGTCACGAGCCACTTCGTCTAATGACGGACGTGAGCGGCGGACCGTTCTGGACCGTCGTTGCCGAAGCCCACGTCGAGAAGATCGACGACTTCTTTGCCATCGAGCACGAGATGCGATCGAACGAGGTTGTGCGCAAGACGATGGCGGGTTATCACGACTTGATCGATAGCGGCCGGCGCGAGATCTACCGAATCGAGAGCTGACGTCCTGCCGGCCGGATTGATCACGCCAGGAATACGTCGCCTCGATCTCGGCGACGAGCTGCTTCAAGCGTCGGTCTTACGTCGTTTATCGCGAGGAACGTGAACCTAAGGTCGCACGAGCGGTCGACACTCGGCGCCTCGCGATTTGCTCGGTGCGATAGTGGTGACGCACCGAGCGCGCATCATAGAGAGCGGCTGTAATGTGCGCGGCCACATCCCACCAGTTGCGGCGTCGGCAGTTGTACACCGCGCCCAGCGTGTGCAGCGCGGCCAGAGCCCCGTGGACAAAGCAGCCAAGGGCGTGCAACTCCGGTGGTTCGCGGACCAGGAACTCAGACGTGTCGTTGCTTGCAAGCCCTTTCATGCGGCGTGCTTTCAAAAAGCAATGCACATGCCACCCGCAAAAGGCGGGATTCACTCAGGAGCGGCCGCGCCGTGAGGTGAAAGTCAGCTTAGAGGCAGACGAAGGGCTCTGCAGCGGCGCTAGTGGTGTGCGAGTGCTGTCGACACCGTGCGCAGTTCTGCGCACTAGGGAGTCCGGTCCACTCGAAGCACTGACTGTCCGGTCGGGCCACTCGTCCACGCGGTGACGATGGCGTCGTGCACCGTCGCCACGACGGGGTACGTGCCGGATGTACCCTCGCTGATGACTCAACGCGCGAATCGTAATGAACCGTGTACACCGGTCGTACCTCGGCCAAGTGCGACACCCCGGCCGCCACTCGCCTGCTCGTCCCAGGTCACGACAATTCCACCGCTTCGGTCTCGTGATCACGGCGACCTGACCAGTCGCCGCAATTGAGGGATACGCGTTGTTGCGACCAGGCACGCCAGGTCCAGCGAACGTCCGCTCGGGAACGCAGCGCTCGCCACGACAAGCGCTAGTGCCGCCATGAGACTTTTACTCACAGCCGACACGTCCATGTGGCCTCGCTCAGAAGCGCATCCGGATTCCGAACTGAAATGACCGTGGCTCTCCAACGGCCGTGATCTGATTGAAGGTGGGCAACGGGTTCGTTGGGTACGCGCCAGTGCCAAAGTTGGTGTTTCGCGTCAGTACGTTCCGGTGATTGGTCAGATTGAAACCTTCCGCCAGCGCCTCGATCTGGACGCGACCATTCAGCCGGAAGGCGCGACTGACACGGATGTTGAGAGTGAGGAAATCGCTCCCGATCCCGGCATTGCGTTCGATGAACTCGCCGTCGACGATCGGTCGACCAGCCGTACCTTGAATCGTCGTCACGCCCGAGGTGATGTTGAAGGGCAGGGCCGAGTACGCCTGCAACATGCCGCTGACCTGAAACCCGTGGGTCAGGTATTCCCAGGCCGTCGTCGCCGGCGCCATCGACGTCTGGACCGCGCCATTGATGACGAGGCGGTGGCGCTGATCGTCGTCCGAACGCCCCCAGTCTTTCGACAGGTCGAAGGGATCGATCGGAGAGCTGAAGAAGAACTCACCGAGATTGTTCATCGACTTCGACTGCGTGTACGAGACGCGGTAGTGTCCCCATCGCGCCGGCCGCTGCGTGAATGAGACATACAGTCCGTGATAGTTGGAGTCCCCAACCGACGAATACTGGCTGTTGTTCGCATAGTTGGGATTGGGCCGGCAGCCGTTGTTGGTGCCCGACGCGACACAACTCGGCACGTTCTGATTCACCGACATCAGCAGATTGAGTCCGCGCAGATACTGATACCCAACGCTGACCGTTGCGCGGTCGCCGATCTGCTGCTCGACTTCGAGGCTGGCCTGCCGCGAGTTCGCGTTCTGGAGATTCCGGTCAATGGTGATGAGGTTGATCAGGGTGACCGACGGGACGACGCCCGGCAGAATATTCGGGAACGTTGGCGCCCCCACCTGCGTCGGCGAGAGGCTTACGCCAGTCTGTCGAAGGTTTGTCAGATCGGTCGTGTTGCCGGCGGAGAGGATGGCATTGGCCAGCGCGCGAAGAGGCACGCGATCGTAAAACAGTCCCGCGCTGCCGCGCACGAGCGTACGACGCGACTCGAATGGTGACCAAGTGACGCCTACGCGAGGCGAGACGTTGTCGTCGTCGGTGTTGATCGTCTCCAGAAACTGCAGGTCATACCGGACACCCAGGTTGAGCGTCACACGAGGGTCCACTTTCCACTCGTCCTGCACGTAGAACCCGACGTTCGGGTTCGTCTGCGACACCTCGGAAACGCCAAACGTCTGGGTAAAGCCGGCATTGTTGTATGTGCCGGCTAGAAAGTTGGCGAGCGACGAGAACGAATAGCTCCCGCGCACCGAACGTGGGAAGGTGATCTGATCGTCGTTGTACAGGAAATCGACACCGCCCCTGAACGCGTGCGAGCCTGCCTGATGAGAAAGGTTGTTGACGACTTGGTAGAGCCTATTGATTCGTCGGGTGGGACTGCCCGAGCTCGTCCCGAACGACGCCACGCCGGCGATGCTCACGGCTGGTCCTATGGGATCCGTCGCAGGCGCCTTTAAATCGCTATAGGCAAATTGCGCGCGCGTCTCGAGCACGGTACGCGACGAGATGGTGAACGTGTTGCTCATCGCAATCGCCTGGTCGCGGTTGTCGAGGGCCGAGGAGGCGCTCGGCGCATTGAGGCCGCCAGCGCCGCGCGAGTTCTCGGCGGCCACGTCATACAGGCCGTAACGGATGCTCAACTGGTCGCGCCCATTGACCTGATGGTCGACTTTGGCGAGCAGGTTCGTCGTGTCCACCGGGTTCGGGTAGATGCCGGTCGTGATCAATGGGCCCTGATAACCGACCGCGGCAAGCCGAGCGTTGACCACGCTCACGTTGGCGTCTGAAATAGTGACCAGGCCGGTCTGATCGAACCGTCGCTGTTCGGCGTTCGTGAAGTAGAACGTCCGGTTGGACACCAGCGGTCCTCCGAGGCTGCCGCCGTACTGCGCCTGGTCCATCGGCAGCTTGGTTCCCGACAAGGCATTCTTCTCGTTGAAGCGATCGTCGCGGATGTAGTCGTAGATCGTGCCGTGCAGCACGTTGGTGCCGCTCTTGGTCACCACGTTCACATACCCCCCCAACGCGCGACCGAGCTCCGCCTGCGCGCCAGAGGTCACCACCTGAAACTGCTCCACGGCATCGACACCGTACGTGATGCCGCTCAAGCCGGCGGCGTCGTCGTTGGCCGACAGCCCGTCGACGATGAAATTGTTCGACAGGTTGCGTTGACTGCCGACGGAAAGGCTCACTCCCGGAACCGCCGATGTCTCCGGAAACAGCTGCGTGCTCGAGACATTCGTGGGCGAGACGCCTGGAACGAGGAGCGCCAGTTCCAGAAAATTGCGTCCGTTCATGGGGAGGCTTCGGACCTCCGGTTCAGAAACCGTACCCGCGATCTGACTGCGGGCGGCTTCCAGGACGGTCGCTTCGCCTGTGACCGTCACACTCGTGTCCACGCCGCCGACGCTCAACGTTATCGGCAACTCAAACGCGGCGCCGACGGTCGCCGTGAGCGTGCGCGTCGCATCGTGAAATCCCGGCTGCTGCACCCTGATTTCGTAGGGGCCCACACGCAGGTAAGGAACCCGAAAACGGCCGTCTGAATCGGTGACGGTTGTCGCCGTCACACTGGTTTCGGTGTGACGCGCGGCGACGCGCGCGCCCACGACGACCGCGCCGGACGGATCACTCACACGTCCGCTGATGCTGGCGTAATCAATCGACTGCTGCGCCGCGCCGGGGACAGCCCACGCAACACACACTGCTGCGAGAGCGAAACGACCTGCTCTGGTCACGAAACACCTCCGCGAGAAACGACACCACGCGGCCTCTCCAGCACACGTGTGCTGAGGGCTCCAAAGAGAAGCGTGGAGCGTCAGGCTCGCGGTGGAGGCGGGTCGGGCGGTGCAGAACGCGGAGACGGCGTCCCGAAGTCGATTGGGCGAGAGATCTCCCGATGTTGGAGAACGAACACTTCCGCGCGTGTCGGTGCAAGGCCCATGTTCAAGAGCCAGCTGAACACGAC
>JBKPDL010000165.1:0-12190 GCA_046727855.1 Acidobacteriota bacterium | reverse complement strand
GATTCGGTCGCAAGCCAGTGGTGGGATCGAGGGGATTGAGATCGCGGTTGTTGAACTGGTTGTATCCACGGCTGTAGACACCGTCGGCAGAAACAGCAAAGCCTGAGAAGAGCTCGCGTTTCACGCCCAGGCTCACCGATTTGTTCTCTGGCGTTCGCATATTGGTGGACGCGACCGAAATGCTGGGCGCGCCGGTGCCAACGCTACCGCGCGTGAACGGATCCGGGTAGCCTGGGTTCACGATGGTGATGTCACGCGCTCGTTGCGCAAGAACAACGTTGAGCGGCGGATTCAGGAAGACCTGGTCGACGTAGAGTCCCACGCCGCCACGCACAGCCGTGCGGCCCGAGCCGGTGGGATCCCACACGAACCCGAAACGCGGTGCGACGTTGTTGGTGTCGTCCGGAACGCCGTTGATCGTGGAAAACGCAGTTTCGCGATCGTAGCGAATGCCGAAGTTCAACGTGAGATTAGTCCGCGCCCGCCATGAGTCCTGGGCGAAGAATGCGTAGATTTCTTCGTCGAGGTCGACCCAGGGATCCGCCACCGACTGGGTGAACTGTGTCGGGTAGGTCGTGAGATCGTTCGGATCGAAAGGCCGATCGGTCGTAAACGTGAACGTGCCGTCCCGGTTGCGCGGGAAGAACGTTGGCGCCCGGATGATGCTGACGTCGAGACCACCTTTGAACTCATGCGTGCTCAGCGTGTAAGTCAGGTTGTTGATGATCTGCGTCCGGTTTTCGTTTCGCCCCTGCGGCTGGTTGTAGGCCTTGCCGAGACGAATGCTCGGACGGCTGATTTCAGGCATACCATCCGTGCTCCAACCTTCGGTGTTGGTCCACGTTGAATGCCTGCCGAATTGAACGCGCAGCTCGTTCAGCGCACGGCTGGAAATCACGTAAGTGTGGTTCGCGACGATGTCCTGGACGAGCGACTCGGTGTTCGTTCCGCGCTCGCGGCTGTTCAACCCGCCGATGCTGTTGCCATTGGCGCTGTCCTTGTCGGCACGGTAGCGCAGCGACAGCGATTGCGCCGTGTTGAGCCGCTGGTCCGTTTTCACGAACGCTTGATGGCCGTCGCTCGGGTTCGGAGTTTCGCGCTCGTTTACTGGCACGAGCGCCGAGGTAATCACGGACGTTTCGCGCTGACGCTCGCCTTCGTAGGTGCCGAAATAGTGCAGCCTGTCACGAATGAGCGGGCCCCCGACGAACGCGCCGTAGCGCTGCTGACTGAACGGCGCCTTTCCCGATCCCTGTGCCTTGGAGAACGGATCCTGGGCATCGAGCGCATCGTCGCGATGGAACACGAACGCACGCCCCCTGAGATCGTTCGTTCCCGATCGCGTAATCACGCTGACGACGGCGCCGGAGGCCTGTCCGAACTCCGCCGTGAACTGATTGGCCATGACCGCAAACTCGCGCACGGCTTCGAGCGAAAAGCCGCCGCGCTGGCCGGCCGTCACCACCTGATCGTTGCTGACGCCATCAACCATGTAGCTGTTGCTTCGATCAGTCTGACCCGACGCGGTCACTCCGCCGCCGCCGACGCCGGTGATGCCGGCCGAAAGGCGCGTCAGTCCAGCAAAGTCGCGCCCGATCAGCGGCAGCGAGTCGAGCTCACTGCGTGACACAGTCGTCCCGAGCGCGTTTTTCGTCGTCTCGACGAGCGGCGCATCGGCGGTGACCGTCACGGTCTCCGCGACCGTCGCAAGTTTGAGCGAGAGGTTGACCGTGGCTTCCTGGCCGGTCGTGAGCGTGAGGCCTTTACGCACATACGTGGCAAACCCCTGCAACTCCGCGCGCAGCTCGTATTCGCCGGGCGGCAAGGCGATGGCTCGATACCAACCGCGCTCATCGGTCACAACCGAACGAGTCCATCCGGTTTCGGTATTCGTGATCGTGACGCTCGCGCCTGGCATCAACGCCGACTGCTCGTCGGTCACGGTGCCCTGAAGGGTGGCACCTGTGGTTTGCGCGTGGACGAGTGTTGCCGTCACCAGCATCGCAGCGAACGCAGAGCTGAACCAACTCAGCAAGGACATAGAGAGCCTCCAAGCAGCAAGGTGACTGAGGCGGACGCTACGCCCCGGGCAGGCTGATGTCAACAACGGCTCGCAGGCTTCGTGCACGTCACTTGAATGCGGCCTTGACTTGAGGACCCGGTCTTCCTAGAGTGCGCGCAGGAGGCTCGCGAGCCATGGGTTCTGCTGCTCACGCGTACCTGCTTCGTGGGTTGATCTTCGGCGCGTCTGTGCTTGCGTTTGCGTCCTTTTATCCGCAGGCGTCAGCGCAGACAGGGCGGGTCTTCATCGTTCAAACCAATTCAGCTGGCGACAGCGTTCACCTCATTGATCCAACAACGGACCGGATCGCGGCGGAGATTCCCGACGCTGAGGTGATCCACGGTGTTGCGGCGGCTCCAGATGGCAGCCGCCTCTATCTCACGAACGAATCGACCGACACACTCGACATTGCGGACACGAAGACGCTGCGGATTCGGAAGAAAATCGCGCTGACGCCGAACGGGCGCCCCAACAACGTGGCGATCACCAAGGATGGGCGCAAGCTCTATGTCGCGATTCAGGGAGCGGATGGCGGCGTGGATGTCATCGACACCACGTCCGAAGAGCGGGTCAAGTTCATTCGCGTGCTGCGCGGTGTGCACAACACGTTCATTACACCAGACAGTAAGTATGTGGTGGCCGGATCGACGGGCGGATCCGTTGCGACAGCGATCGATACCGCACTCGATCAGCCGGCGTGGTCGATCCATTTCGAAGGCGGCGTGCGCCCGCTGACATTCGAAACCAATCCCGATGGATCGACCAAGCGGATGTTCGTACAGATCACCAACCTGCACGGCTTCGCGATCGTGGACTGGGAAAAGCGCAAAGAGGTAGGCCGCATCAAGCTGCCCGATGTGCCTCCGTCAGAGAAAAACAACGAAGGCATCCAGGGGGCACCCGCTCACGGGATCCTGGTGTCGCCGGACGGAAAGACGCTCTGGTCCACGAGCAAATTCAACAGCCACGTCTACGTGTACTCGATGCCGGACCTCAAATACCTCGGAGCCGTGCGCGTGGGAAAAGTGCCCGACTGGCTGACGTTCACACTCGACAGCAAAAAGCTGTACGTGGCAAACGCGCACTCGAACTACGTGTCGGTCATCGACGTGGCGGCGCGCAAAGAGATCGCGCAAATCAAAGTCGGGCAGGTCCCGAAGCGAAACATCACGGCGATCCTTCCGGGATTGCCGACGACGACGTCGTCGCCTAGATAGAAAAGCGGGCTCGTCGCTTAAGCCCCGGAATTCACGCGGAGGGGAGTGAATTCCTAGATAAAGAGCAAAAGGTCTTCCTCAACCTCACCGATCTCCACGGTCGCGTCCGTCACCGCGGTGACGCGGAACCGATAGAGTCCGCGCGGCGCCGGGCCTGCGAGCCGATCACCGGGCGCGGTGAAGGTGCTGTTGTGGCATGGGCAGAGATAGACCGGATCGGTGACGGGCTTGCCGATCTCCTGCACAATGTCGGCCGCGAGCTGGCGCGGATCGCGCACGAAATCAACGTCGCAATGCTCGTGCGGACAGAGCACGCACACGGCGCTGAACGGTTGTGACCGCGCTTCCGTGGATTCAGAGGTGCGCACCACTGTGCCATTGATACGGATTGGCGCGTTCGGTTTTGCCGCCGACGCGAGGGTGGCTGCGTCGGCAACGAACGGCCGCGCGCGCCACACCGACTCTAAATCGGCGAGTGGCACCACGACGGGTCGCGTCAGCGCGCGATAACGCGTCGCGATCGCTGGCTGCGCCGAGGCGGCCCAAACTCGCGTGCCGCACGCAGCGATCAACGCTAGAAGGCCGCCGCCGAGAAAGCCGCGGCGTCCGACCCGGGAATTCACGAACCGCGCACCCACGCCGCCAGGATCTGCCATTCAGGGTCGTTCTGCGACTGCCAATGCTTTCCGCCGCCGTGCCAGTGTGATCCGCCGGCGTCTTCAGCGAGCGGATTGACCAGTAGCAGGCTTTTGAGCGGTTCTCCCGGCACGACCAGCCGCTGCACGCGCTCGAAATTGCGGCGCGACTGTTCCTCCGTGTAGGCCGTACTGCCCGGCGGTAATGCCTCGAGATAACTGTTGCCGCCGCCACGCGAGTGGCAGGCGATGCAGCGCGCGTTGCCCTTGCGCGGGCTCGTCAGGATCGGCTGCACGCGAGTCTTGAAGGTCTCGAAGTTCAGTGCGGGCGCTGCTGCGCCTTTCGTCGCCTCCGATCGTGTCGAGGTGCCGCGCACCCAGGCGGCGAGAACCTGCCACTCCGGATTGTCCTGCGACTGCCAATGTTTGCCGCCGCCATGCCAGTGGGATCCACCCGCATCTTCCGCGAGCGGGTTGATCAGCAGCAGGCTCTTGAGCGGTTCTCCCGGCACGACCAGTCGCTGCACGCGCTCGAAGTTACGCCGCGACTGCTCGTCTGTGTAGGTGGTACTGCCGGGCGGCAATTCTTCCAGATAACTGTTCCCGCCGCCGCGTGAATGACACGCAATGCAACGCGCGTTGCCTGTGCGCGCCGTGGTCAGGATCGGCTGAACCTGGGTTTTGAATACCTCGTAATCGAGCGCCGGCGCGCTGCCTGGTGCCGCAGGCTGCTGGGAGGCGGCCGCGTGCGCCACGCACGCGGCCAGGATGAAACTGACGACTTTGACCATCACGCTGCCTCGCCGATCAGAAACCGAACCGCGCGCCGATCTGGAATTGCCGCGGGAATCCGCCGCCCGCAAGCGAAGTTGGCACGAGAAACGTTTCGATGGTTCGTCGATCGCCGCTGGGATTTGCAAAGTTCGGCTCGTTGGTGATGTTGAACAGCTCGGCAAACAGATCGAGCGTCTGCGCGCCGCGCGGCCGCATACGGTAACCCGCGCGCAGATCGATCTGCAACGACCCCGGCCCGTACGCGCCATTGCGTCCGCCCTTGTTGTCGACCGTCAACGCATTCTCTCCCACTCCGCTATATGTGCCCGCCGGAAGCGGATCGACCGCGATGTTGTTCCGGTTGGCATCGACAGTACTATCGTGAATCGTAAAGGGCACGCCGCTCGTCATCCTGGCAATCGCGCTCGCGGTCAGACCGCGCACCCACGGCACTTCCACGCGGCCGCTCAAGGTGACGGTATGGCGCCGATTGAGGTTGGTCGGCCCTTCATTCAATTCGAGATGCCGGTCGGCGAGTACCTGAAAATCGTTCACCGCCGTCGGGATGCCGCTCGTGTTGCCGCGACCGTATCCCAATCCGTACGACACGCGCGCGCTCCAGTTGTTGGTCAGCCGCTTTTCCAGCTGCACGTTGAGACCGTCATAGCGTGTATCGCCGATGTTTTCATACGTGAAGACGTCTCCGACAAACGGCGAAATACCGAGTTGATTCGCGATGCCGAGGAAGTCCACCCGCGTGATCGGGGCGACGCGCTCCGTGGTTTGCTTGATGGCGGGATTCAGGTTGTAGCGCAGCGGCATCTCGCTGTTCTCCATATGGACGTAGTCCGCGGAGACCGACAGCTGCTGGCCCAGCTGGCGCTCGTAGCCGACTGACGCTTGCTGCTGGCGCGGCAGCACGCGGCCTGGCATGTCGAGCCATACGGCGCTCGTATTGCGCGCGAGCGTCCCGGGCGGCACGGCCTGATTCACCAGGTCCCGGTTGACCACTGGCCCGTTGACCAGAAACGGATTGGTCGGGAAGCGGCCATTGCTGGGGCCGGGATCCACCTGACTGACCGGAAACTGCGCGATGTACGAGTTCGTAAACACGCGGTTCAACGCGTAGTTCTCGAAACGATCGATCCACTGCTTCTCGTAGAAGATGCCGTAACCGCCGCGAATCACCGACACCGGGCTCGGGCTATATGCGACGCCGATTCTTGGTTGAAAGTTGTTGGTATCGATCGGGTAATCGTTCACGTCGGTGAAGAACGGGTTCCAGAACTCGCGAATCGGGGAGATGTGAACGTCGTAGCGGAGGCCGACGCTGAGCGTGAGACGCTCGTTCACCTGCCACTTGTCCTGCACGAAGAGTCCAGCGGAGTGCGTGCGGGAAAGCAGCTTCACCATGTCCGGAACGCGAATCTGAAACCGCTCGGGATACGTGAACGGATCGGCGGCGTTGAAGGCGCGATCGGAGGGGAAGATAAACCGCCCATTGGTGACGCGCTGGTCTTCGCGGTAATGCTCCCCAAGCTGGTACTGCGCGCCGACTTTCAAGTCATGGCTGCCGCCGGCGCCGCCAATGAACCAGCTGAACACGTCGTCGAGCGCGTAGACGTTCATGTCGCGGTAATCGGCGTAGTTGTCGTCCGCCTGATCGATGAAGTTGACGAACTGCAGCGTGGGCGGCGCTTGTGTCCAGTCGCCCGTTTCCTGATACAGCGTCTGCCCGCGCTTCGGCTTTTCGTGGACGGCCGACGCGCGCAGGACGTTCAACTTCGTGCCGGCGAAGACGCGGTTGTAGGCCGCCACGAACGTCCAGTCGTTGTCCTTCTCGATGCTCAGGGTATCGATAGTGCCGTTGCCAAGAACCTGCTTGTAATTGGGCTGGTGATCCCACAAGAAGCGGACCGAGTAGTTCTGGTTCGCGCTCAGCTGATGATCGACGCGGCCGAGGTAATTCCAGGAGTTGGTCTCCTGCGCCACCGTGAAGCTGCGGTCGGGGCGTGATTCATACACGCGGCTGCGCCCCTCATCACGATCCTGCCGCTCGAAGCTGACGAAGAAATGCATCCTGTCGCGGAGAATCGGTCCGCCGAGCGTCGCGCCCCACTGATTTTTGCGTGTCTCGGGCTTCTCGAGATTCTTTTGCGCGACAAAGAAATCCTTCGCCGTCATCGCCGAATGGGTGAGGTATCCGAACGCGCTGCCGCGCCAGCTGTTCGACCCCTGCTTGGTCACGGCGTTGACGACTCCCGCGGTGGCCGCGCCGTACTCCGCGTCGAACTGATTCGTGACCACCTGAAATTCCTGAATCGAGTCGAGCGGTGGCCGAGCCTGCGCGCCGGAGCTGCCGCCGCGCAAATCATCGTTGTTGCTGCCGCCGTCCATCAGAAAGACGACGCCGCTGCCATGCTGTCCGTTGATCGTGACGCTGTCGGACGACGAGTCGCTCGCCTGGTTGTACACGACACCAGGCAGCAGCGCCACGAGCCCCGTGAAGTTGCGTGCCGCCGACGGCAGGTCTTTCAGCTCACCGGAGGTCACGTTGCCGCCGACCTGAACGGAAGTCAGGTCCACTTGCGGCGTCACGGCGGTCACCGTGATGTTCTCTTCCATTCCTCCGACCGGAAGTGAGAGATCGACTTGAACGGTTGCGCCGATCCGCAGGACGAGATCTTGTTTGATGACGCGGCGAAACCCCTGAAGCTGCGCGGTGAGGCGGTATGGGCCGGGCACCAGACCCGCAACCAGAAAGGTGCCGTCGGCGGACGTCGCGGTTTCGCGAATCGTTCCGCTTTCCTGGTGCGTGACGACAATGGCGACGCCGGGCAAAACGCCATGCTGTTCATCGGTGATGCGTCCGCGGATTGAGGATCCTCCTTGTGCCCAGACAGAGGCGGCGACGAGGCAGAAGAGGAGACCAACGGACACCGGACGGCTCAGGGAACACAGCATCGGAGCCTCCTTTGAAACGGCGGGTGGCGGACTCTTATATCACCGCGCACGAAGAACCGTACACAGCAGACGTGCGACGGTCGATGACTCTGCGCAGGCATTTCATGAGCTGGCAAGGATGCGCATCAATGAGCGAGCGCGGCGGAGGGACGCGAGTCGAAGGGCGTGCCCTGAGCGAGCCCGGCGGAGGGACGCGAGTCGAAGGGCGTGCCCTGAGCGAGCGCGGCGGAAGGACGCGAGTCGAAGGGCACACGAAGAGCGTCGAGGTCCGCTCTTCGTGTTCAGATCACCTCGTGTTCAGTGGCGCGCGAGCCACTCCGTGTAATTTCGAACCTGCGTCGCGACCTGCTGATCGCAATCACCGGTGATGCTTTCGATCTCCTCCGGTTGACCGCCGCGGCTTCTGATCTCCTTTCGCAGCCGATCGCGCAGCTGCCTTGAAGTTTCGGTGATTGGCGGTTCAACCAGTGCTGTGGGGTTGAGCGCTGCAGTGCGTTGTCTGAGACCAACGCGTTCGAGCAAGTTGGAGGCAACCAATAGCAAACTCATAGGCCATTCTCCACAAAGGCACGCTGGGGTGAGTGCTTCGATGATCGATCAAGTACGCGGTGAAGTCCAGCGAGTCGTGAAGCTGGAGGGTGGAGCCACGGAAAGTTGGAGATGTCCAGGATTTTGGAGCAGACCGGAGGATCTGAAAATCCGGAGATCGACCGATGTCGACGATCCGCAGATCTCCGGATTGGCTCCAACCCTCCAGTTCTTTGAATTTCCAGATTCTGGGCTAGTAACAACGTGTCGCGAAGGCCGGGCGCGATGCCGACAATTTCCAACGGCTCGCCGTCGTTGCCCGACCCCGCCTCGCGATCGCCCGGTAGGTTGCCGAACGTCCTGTCGACGTCGGGTCAGGGGATCCGACGGCTTTGACCGGATGCCTTCGTGCAAGTTGCCGAAGGGCACTGTTGATGCAACCGCCACGGCACTCACGCCCGGAATTCACCGCGGCGCGCGCTTCCGGCCACGTTTTTTCGCCGCGCGTCCACGGCCGGCGACGCGCGGCTGGCGACCGCCGCTGACGCGAAACACGGCGTTCAGCGCTTGCGGCGTTTTTGTCAACGTGACGAACTGATCCGGCGACGGATTGATGAGCTGCTGCGCGATGTACGACCACACTTCGCCGCTCGATCGATAGCCGCCATGCGACTCCACCACGTCCTTGCAGTTGACGACGCGCACGTTGGCGGAGTTCCTGATGATGGATCCGGGATCCTCGGGCCCTGAGTAACCGAGCGCGGTGTCGAAGTCGAAGAAGTCGCCAACGCGATACCACACGCGCAACACAGCATCATTCTTCGAGTGAAACACGTAGAACATCCGACAGCGCTGGCTCGCCTGGAAGTAGCGTTCGTCGCGCTCGATCGACTCGTTGTCGACCGCGGAGGCGAAATTCCATGCGTTGCGTACGAGCTGCGGCGCGCCGTCGCGCAGCGCTTCGAGCACGACATGCGAACCGAGGCTGTGCGTGTTCAGATCAATCGTGACGTTCGCGCTGCGCAGCGATCCAATCAGCGCCGCAAATCGCGCGGCGCTCTCGCTCGCGCGCAGGCGCGCGAACGGAAACGACACGCCCACTGCTCCACCCGGCCACACGAAGCCGACGAGCGCGTCGTAGCTGGTGTTGGCTCCGCCGAGAAACCCGAGCAGGCGCATGCGCGCGTCAATCGTCTTGTACGAGTCGATGACATCGAGTTCCTCGTTGTTGTACCCGTGGACGAGCACCGTCACGCGCTTACCTTGGAGCTCCTGCAGAAATTCGGTCCGCGTAACCACCTTTCCCGTCTTCGTTTCAAGATCGACGCGGCGGATCTCGTCGCCGCCGGCAAATTCGGTCGGGGACCAGAAATCCTTTCGACAACTGACAATCATCATCGTCGCCATGGGCATGTCTCCTGGAAAGTCCCATGACGATAAACGCGCGCGGGTCAGTTTGCGCCGGTTACCCGGTCCGGTTGCGTGCAGCGTGGCGGCTATTGGGACGGACGCCTGACGAACACGTCCTTGCCGGTCCCGTATACCCGTGCCCCAGAGATGCTGTAGCCATGCTGCACATTCATCGTGGACTCCACGATGAGTTCCTTGCCGTTGGCGCTGAGCGAGATGGCGCGCTGCACGGTGATTGTCTGTCCGCGCACGTCGCGCACGGCATCCACGAGCAGCGTGTCGCCTCGCCACCGCGCGATCGCCGGCAGCGGAGTGGTGGGCGCGGCGCGAACCGCATCAGCGCCAGGCTCCGGCGCGGAGCCCGGAGAAGGCGCGGGCGCCGCGAATCGGTAGACGTCGACGATGGATCCCCGTCGGCTGGTGGTTTCGATTCGGATCTCCGTGGCGCTCTGCGTGATCACCATAGTCACCGGGCCAATCGGCTCACCTTGAGCGGCGGACTCGCTCTGCGAGAGATCCATCTGCCAGGTGCCGGACAGATCGGGTTTCGTTTGTTGTGTGTTGGAAGCGGCTGCGACGAGCAGCCAGACGACTGAGGCGAGTACGGCGGAGGTCATTGGCGCCCTCCTGAAGGCGATGAGCGGACTATGAACCCGGAAGGCCCGTCGCGTCCAGTGACTTCGAGTTCAGCGGACGAGGTGGCGGTCACGCTTGGCTCTGGCTGACATCTCACGGCAAGCAGAACTGTGTTCGCGTAATCAGCTTGTCATTTTGAAAGACGGCATTCATGACTACCCTATCGTGTGCTCCCACTGTATCTCGCCACATTGCACACGCGGCGGATTTGATCCAGGCATCACTTTCGCGGCGAGCGAAAACTATCGACGGCTTCCTGTTCCGAATCGAATGCCTGGATAAAGGTCGTCAGCTTCGTCGTTACCAGCAATTCTCGAATCCGATCGGCGATGTGAATTAGTTTGAGCGTACCGCCCGCGCGCTGCGCGATCTTGAACCCCTGCACAATGTCCGCGAGCCCCTGAGAATCGAGGTACGGCACCTCAACGAGGTTGAGGAGAATGTTGCGCTCACCGCGCTGTACGAGCTGATTGATAGCAGTGACCAGACGACCGGGCGAGTCGGATAATGCCATGTTGCCTCGCAAGTCGAGAACCACGACGTCGCCGTATCGGCGCTCCGCGATATCGGTCCAGTGCATGGAGCCTCAAGTTTCTGATTGATATGGTCGAACAGCTCGTATGAACGAAAGAGTCGAACGAGATGCCGCCCAGCCGCGAGCGGCCCTCCACATCAACTCGGTCGCGACCGGGTCGAGGTCCGATAAGAATAGCGCCTCATCGGCGGCAGCAGCGGATTGAGCATACCTGAACGTCGTCGGCATTACGACGACTGCATGTGCAGTGCACAGCTTCGCTATGTCTCTACGAAGTCTCTACGACTCTTCCGCCCCGCTTCTGAATCAGCCGTCCTGTTGTCGAATCCCAGCCGTTCCCCGCCGGCTACTGCACATTGGGCGCCAACATCGCGATCACACAGGAGATTCAAGTGCCGTCATATTTCCACGTCCGGCACGAAGTGCTGTTTCGACCATGGCGGCCGTTTGTAGCTTCCCGGATTCGGCCGGCTCTTGGGCAGGTTGAGCGGCGGCGGCGTCACATCCTTGTAGGGCACCGAATTGAGAATATGCGCGATGCAGTTGAGACGCGCGCGGCGCTTGTCATCGGCCTCCACGGTCCACCAGCGCGCTTTCTTGTGGTCGGTATAACGGAACATTTCGTCTTTGGCTTTCGAGTACTCGACCCATTTCGGCATGGATTCGAGATCCATCGGACTCAGCTTCCATCTGCGCGCGGGGTTCCCCGCCCGATCCTTGAAGCGCCGCTTCTGTTCCTCGTCGCTGACGGAGAACCAGTACTTCAGCAGCGTGATCCCTGAGCGGACGAGCATTCGTTCGAACTCGGGACAAGTACGCATGAACTCCTTGTACTCGTCGTCGGTGCAGAAGCCCATCACCCGCTCCACGCCCGCGCGGTTGTACCAACTGCGATCGAGCATCACGATCTCGCCGGCGGCGGGAAGATGGGCGACGTAGCGCTGGAAGTACCACTGCGTCCTCTCCCGGTCGGAGGGTGTCCCGAGGGCGACAATGCGGGAGCCGCGCGGATTGAGCGGTTCGCTGATCGCCTTGACGGCTCCTCCCTTTCCCGCTGCATCGCGGCCTTCGAAGATGAGGAGCAGCTTATGCCCCGTCTCTTTGATCCAGTACTGCATCTTCACCAGCTCGAAGTGCAATTCCGCGAGCTTCGTTTCGTAGTCCTTGCGCTTGAGTTTCTCTTGCTTCTTTTTCTCAGCCACCGTGGTCCTCCGGCGTCTCTGTCGCCGCGCGCGCACGGTCCCACGCGCAGGCCGCGGACAGCAATTCTACTCGGTCGGTGATGACCTGGCCGCTTGGTGGTGGCGTGTGGGTTCGATGCGGTCCGGTTCGGATCCGGTGCGACAAGCTGGCTAGTGTGTCAGGCCATAGATTAGATAGTTGACGCCCAGTTTGTAGGCTTCGTTGGACGTATCGAACGGAAGAAGTC